>NZ_CP023692.1:5155000-5455000 GCF_008704935.1 Streptomyces vinaceus | reverse complement strand
ACCTCGGCGCCCAGCATCCGCATGCGGGCCACGTTCAGGGCCTGGCGCTGGGTGTCGATCTCGCCCATGTAGACGGTGCACTCCAGGCCGAAGAGGGCGCAGGCGGTGGCGGTGGCCACGCCGTGCTGCCCGGCTCCGGTCTCGGCGATGACGCGGGTCTTGCCCATGCGCTTGGTGAGCAGCGCCTGGCCCAGCACGTTGTTGATCTTGTGCGAGCCGGTGTGGTTGAGGTCCTCGCGCTTGAGGAAGATCCGGGCGCCGCCGGCGTGCTCGGCGAAGCGCGGCACCTCGCTGAGGGCGCTGGGCCGGCCCGTGTAGTTGACCATCAGGTCGTTGAGCTCGGCCGCGAAGGCCGGGTCGCCCTTGGCCTTGTCGTACTCGACGGCGACCTCGTCCACGGCGGCGACGAGCGCCTCCGGGATGAACTTGCCGCCGAAGTCGCCGAAGTAACCCTCGGCGTTCGGGGTGTGACCCTCCGGGTCCGGGATGAAGAACGAGTTGCTGGACATGGCCAGTACTCCTACGGGTGCGATGGGATGGATGCACCGTATTGCGCCGTGGGCCCGCCGCACGCGCACCCCGCTGCGGGGGTGGGGATGCGTACGGGCGCAGCGGCCCGTGCCCGGGGCCGGCGGCCCGGGGCGACAGGCCGTGAGCGGGTACCGCGCGGGGCGGTACGCCCGCACCGTCGGAAGGCGACGGTGGCGTCAGGCGTACCGGACCGGGGCGGTCCTCGTCACAGCGCGCCTGCGGTGCGCCATCGCATGCCGTTGACCTGACCGGGCTCGGAGCCGATCACGTACCGGACCCGCCGCCCGTGCACGCGCCGGGCCGGGGCGCGGCAGCCGCGGGGGCGGCAGCCGCGCGCCAGGGGCGCGTGCGCCGTCGGCACGCCGGCCGGGCCGTGGCCCGGTCGGGTGCGGACGGTGGGACGGTTGGGGGCCATGGGACGGGTCAGCTCCGTCCGTGGCGCAGGGCGGGGTGGGCGCCGGCGGCGACGAGGTCGGCCACGGCCGCCTTCGGGTCGCGTCCGGTCACCAGGGACTCCCCGACGAGGACGGCGTCGGCGCCCTCGTTGGCGTAGGCGATCAGGTCGTGCGGCCCGCGGATGCCGGACTCGGCGACCTTGACGATGTGGGCCGGGATCTCGCCGACGACGCGCTCGAAGGTGGAGCGGTCGACCTTGAGGTCCTTGAGGTTGCGGGCGTTGACGCCGATGATCTTGGCGCCGGCCGCAACCGCGCGCTCGACCTCGTCCTCGTCGTGGACCTCGACGAGCGGGGTGAGCCCGATGGACTCGGCCCGCTCGATCAGGGAGACGAGGGCCTCCTGCTCCAGGGCCGCGACGATGAGCAGCGCGAGGTCGGCGCCGTAGGCGCGGGCCTCCCACAGCTGGTACGCCGTGACGATGAAGTCCTTGCGCAGGATCGGGATGTCCACGCGGGCGCGGACGGCCTCCAGGTCGGCCAGCGAGCCGCCGAAACGGCGCTGCTCGGTGAGGACGGAGATGACCGCCGCACCTCCCGCCTCGTAGTCGGCGGCGAGCCCGGCCGGATCCGCGATCGCGGCCAGCGCGCCCTTGGAGGGGCTGGAGCGCTTGACCTCGCAGATCACCTTGACGCTGTCGCCGCGCAGGGCAGCGACGCCGTCCTTGGCCTGGGGCGCCTTGGCGGCACGCTCCTTGAGCTCGTCGAGGCTCACGCGGGCCTGCCGTTCGGCAAGGTCTTCGCGGACCCCTTCGATGATCTCGTCGAGCACACTCACGCGAGCGGCCCCCTTCCGGGTCGATGACGGTCGGCCGCCTTGCAGACACGTACAACTGCAAGGTCAGCAATCAAATGGTATCCGCAGGAGGCCTTGCCCTCCGCACGCGGTTGACGGCGTCCCAGGGAATGGACATTCGGAATCCGGGATTCATAAGGGAATCTCCCGGTCTCACGGGGCCAGCGCGGCCCCGAACGGCAGGTTTCGGACCACCGTGAAGACCAGGGCCAGTACCCCGACGGCCCACCAGTACGGCCGCCGCAGGGTAAAGCTCGGGGTCGGACCGCCGCGACCGGCGCGAACCAGCCACAGGATCATGAAGCCCGCGAAGACGAAGTAGCCGGCGACGGCCAGGGCATTTGCCCCCAAAGCGGTGATCAGGTCGCCGTGGGCGAAGGCGTGCGCACTGCGCAGACCGCCGCATCCGGGGCACAGGATTCCGGTGAGCCGGAATAGCGGGCAGACCGGATAGTGGCCGGGTTCATTCGGATCCACGGTGCCCACGTACGCAAACGCCAGGCCCGCCGCGGCCAGCGTCAGCCCCGGCGGGGCCAGCCGCCGGACGAGGCCCTGCGCGGGCGCGGGCGCGGACTCGGGCACGGGCGGCACGGGCGGCACCGGCGGCACGGCGTAGGGGCTGTGAGGGGCGTCCACGCGCTGATTGTCTCCGCTCATGACAAAAGGCGCAGCCCCACGGGGCCGCGCCTTTCGGGGGTGTGCACCGACCGGTCAGACCTTGGCGGCGGCCTTGTTGGAGGCGATGACCACGGCCAGGTCCTCGTGGGCGGCCTTCGGCATGCCCATGCCCGCGGCCTTCATCGCCAGACCGACCACACCGCCGAGCGCGACGACGACGAGACCGGCCCAGAACCCGAGCGGGTTGGCGAGCACCATGAAGGCGCCGGAGATGCAGAAACCGATGAAGGCGATGATGACACCGGTCCAGGCGGCCGGGGTGTGTCCGTGGTTAGTGCCCGCCATGAGTTGCTCCTCGTTTGCTCTGTCGCAGTGCGGTTCAGAAATCGCAGTGTGTCGAATGCTCGGTGCTCATTGTCCCGCACCGGCAGGGGTGCGTGGTCAGCGGGTGGGGTCCTCGCCGCGGTCCAGGGCCTTCCACAGGTCCTCGGGCCGGTCGGGGTCCACCGTCGCCGCCTTGCGGGGCCGGGGGCTGCCGTCCCGCTCGTAGCGGCCGCCCATCGCCGGCCAGCCGCCGCCGAACCGCAGGGCCAGCAGTCCGGCGAGCAGGATCAGCGCCCCGCCGGCGGCCGTGACGTACGGCCAGGCCGTGTGGGTCAGCGCCCCCACCTGCGCCGCGGTGTCCGCGGCCGTACGGGCGGCCTGCTCGTCCAGCGCCCGCCGGTCGTCCGCGGCCAGTACGGCGGCCAGCGCCGCGCCCAGCCCGCTCAGCGCCAGCAGCCCGGAGACCAGCAGCCGGCTCCTGCCGCGTACGGCGAACACGGCCACCAGGGCCGCGAGGCCCACGATGGCCAGGGCCGCCGGCAGCCCGGTGACGGCCCGCCCGTCCGCGGTCAGCGGCAGCGAGCCGCCCCCGACGGCGGCGGTGCCCCGGGCCCAGACGCGGCCGGAGGCGAGCAGGACGACGGTGGCGCCGAGCGCTCCGAACAGCAGGGCGACGGCCACGCTGCGGCGGCCGCCGCGAGCGTCCGGGGCCTGCGGGGCATCGGGGGTGTCGGCGTCGTTTCGGGGTGGGGGTACGGCACTCACGCACCCCACTATCCCCTACCGCGTCACGCGCCGTTCAGCCGGTTCGCCGCTCCCACCGCGCGCAGCACGGCGGCCGCCTTGTTGCGGCACTCCAGGTCCTCCAGTTCGGGCACCGAATCCGCGACGACCCCGGCGCCCGCCTGGACGTACGCGGTGCCGTCGCGCAGCAGCGCCGTGCGGATGGCGATGGCCGTGTCGGAGTCCCCGGCGAAGTCGAGGTAGCCCACGCAGCCGCCGTACAGGCCGCGCCGGGTGGGCTCCAGCTCCTCGATGATCTGCATGGCGCGCGGCTTGGGCGCGCCCGAGAGGGTGCCGGCCGGGAAGCAGGCGGTCAGCACGTCGAAGGCGGTCTTCCCCTCGGCGACCCGGCCGGTGACCGTGGAGACGATGTGCATGACGTGCGAGTACCGCTCGATCGACATGAAGTCGACGACCTCGACCGATCCCGGCTCGCAGACCCGGCCGAGGTCGTTGCGGCCCAGGTCGACGAGCATCAGGTGCTCGGCGCGCTCCTTGGGGTCGGCCAGCAGCTCCTCGGCGAGCTCGTGGTCCTCCTGCGGGGTGGCCCCGCGGTGGCGGGTGCCGGCGATCGGGTGGACCATGGCCCGCCCGTCCTCGACCTTGACCAGGGCCTCCGGGCTGGAGCCGACGACGTCGAAGCCGTTCTCGAAGCGGAACAGGTACATGTACGGGGACGGGTTGGTGGCCCGCAGCACCCGGTAGACGTCCAGCGCGGAGGCCGCGCAGGGCGTCTCGAACCGCTGCGAGGGCACCACCTGGAAGGCCTCGCCGGCCCGGATCCGCTCCTTGATGTCCTCGACGGCGTCCTGGTACTTCTCGCCGCCCCACAGGGCCGAGAACTGCGGGAGCTCCGAGGCGGGCAGCGGCGTGGGCGTGTACGGGGCGGGGCGCGCGAGGTCGGCCTCCATCGCGTCGAGCCGGGCCACGGCGTCCGCGTACGCCTCGTCCACGCCGGTGTCGAGGTCGTTGTGGTTGATGGCGTTCGCGATGAGCTGGACCGTGCCGTCCCAGTGGTCCATGACCGCCAGGTCGGAGGTGAGCAGCATGGTCAGCTCGGGCAGCCGCAGGTCGTCGTCGGTGTGCTCGCCGATGCGCTCCAGGCGGCGCACGATGTCGTAGCCGAGGTAGCCGACCATGCCGCCGGTGAAGGGCGGCATCCCGGCGGCCAGGTCGCGGGGCGTGTGCAGGGTCTGGACGGTGGCGCGCAGGGCTTCGAGCGGGTCGCCGTCGGTGGGGACGCCGACGGGCGGGGTCCCGATCCAGTGCGCGCGACCGTCCCGGACGGTCAGCGTGGAGGCGCTGCGCACCCCGACGAAGGAGTAGCGGGACCAGGAGCGGCCGTTCTCCGCGGACTCCAGGAGGAAGGTGCCCGGGCGTTCGGCGGCCAGCTTGCGGTAGAGCCCGACGGGGGTGTCACCGTCGGCCAGCAGCTTGCGGCTCACGGGGATGACGCGGCGGTCCGCCGCGAGCTTGCGGAACGTCTCAAGATCCATGGGGTGGGACCCTACCTACCTATTCGGCCAGCGGAAGGACATCGGCGTCGAAGCAGGTACGGGCGCCCGTGTGGCAGGCGGCGCCGACCTGGTCGACCTTGACGAGGAGGGTGTCGGCGTCGCAGTCGAGGGCCACGGACTTCACGTGCTGGAAGTGGCCGGACGTGTCCCCCTTCACCCAGTACTCCTGGCGGCTACGGGACCAGTACGTGCAGCGGCCGGTGGTCAGGGTGCGGTGCAAGGCCTCGTCGTCCATCCAGCCGAGCATGAGCACCTCACCGGTGTCGTACTGCTGGGCGATGGCCGGGACCAGGCCGTCCGCGGAGCGCTTGAGCCGGGCGGCGATGGCGGGATCGAGGGAGGACGTACTCATGGGGGCCATTGTGCCGCGCCCGGACGGCCGTGACGGATCACCGTCCGCCTGATGGGCGGGCGAAGCGGGGCCGCCGGTCGTAGGGTGGCCCCCATGTCTACCCATGCGAAGCGCGAACGCCTGCTGCTGGCGGACCTGTTGGAGGCGGCGGGGCCGGAGGCGCCCACCCTGTGCGACGGCTGGCGAGCCCGGGAACTGGCGGCGCACGTGGTGGTCCGGGAACGCCGCCCGGACGCGGCGGGCGGTCTGCTGCTGAACGTCCTCAAGGACCGGCTCGACAAGGCGATGGCCGAGTACGCGGCCAAGCCGTACGAGGAACTGATCCAGCTGATCCGCACCGGGCCGCCGAAGATGTCCCTCTACTCGGTGAAACAGATCGACGAGGCGGCCAACGCGGTGGAGTTCTACGTCCACGCCGAGGACGTACGGCGCGCCCAGCCGGACTGGTCGCCGCGCGCGCTGGACCCGGTCTTCTCGGACGCCCTGTGGTCCCGCCTGGAGAAGCTGGCCCGGCTGACGGGCCGCCGCTCACCGGTGGGGCTGGTGCTGCGCCGCCCGAACGGCCAGACGGCGGTGGCGCACAAGGGCACCCCGGTGGTGACGGTCACCGGTGAGCCGGGCGAGCTGACCCTCTTCTGCTTCGGCCGCCAGGACGCGGCCGCGGTGGAGCTGGACGGCCCGAAGGAGGCCGTCGCCAAGCTGACGACGGCCAAGCTGGGCATCTAGACGGCCAGGCCGGGCACCCGGGGGTCTCCGGCGGATCCGCGCGGGGCCGGCCGGCCCCGCGCGGCGGTCGGCGGTCAGCGGACCGGGTGGCCCGCCTCGCGCAGGGTGTCCTTGACCTGGCCGATGCGCAGGTCGCCGAAGTGGAACACCGAGGCGGCGAGCACCGCGTCGGCGCCGGCCGCGATCGCCGGGGCGAAGTGCTCCAGCCGCCCGGCGCCGCCCGAGGCGATCACCGGGACCGTGACGTGCCTGCGCACCGCCGCGATCATCTCGGTGTCGTACCCGTCCTTGGTGCCGTCGGCGTCCATCGAGTTCAGCAGGATCTCCCCGGCGCCCAGCTCGGCCGCCCGGTGCGCCCACTCGATGGCGTCCATGCCGGTGCCCTGGCGGCCGCCGTGCGTGGTGACCTCGAAGGAGCCGGTGGCGGTGCGGCGGGCGTCCACGGACAGGACGAGCACCTGCCGGCCGAACCGCTCCGCGATCTCCCGGATCAGCTCCGGGCGCGCGATGGCGGCGGTGTTCACGCCGACCTTGTCGGCGCCGGCCCGCAGCAGCTTGTCCACGTCCTGCGCGGTGCGGACGCCGCCGCCCACGGTCAGCGGGATGAAGACCTGCTCGGCGGTCCGGCGGACCACGTCGTACGTGGTCTCGCGGTTCCCGGAGGACGCGGTGATGTCGAGGAAGGTCAGCTCGTCGGCGCCCTCGGCGTCGTACAGCTTGGCCATCTCCACCGGGTCGCCCGCGTCCCGCAGGTTCTGGAAGTTGACGCCCTTGACGACGCGGCCGTTGTCCACGTCGAGGCAGGGGATCACGCGTACGGCGAGGGTCATGCGGAGGCCTCCTGAACCGGGCGGTACGCCTCGACCTCGACCTCGACGACCATCGACGGGTCGACGAAGCCGGAGACGATCAGCATCGTCGCGGCGGGCCGGACCGCGTCGAACAGGAGCTTGTGGGCGCGGCCCACCTCGTCCACGTCGCGGGCGTGGGTGAGGTACATGCGGGTGCGCACCACGTCCTCGGGGCCGAGTCCGGCCTGGGCGAGGGCCTTGAACGCGACGCCGAACGCGGCGACGGTCTGGTCGTACGGTCCGCCCGCGTCGCCGGCGGTGCAGCCGGAGACGAGCACGAGCCCGTTCGGGAGCTGCACGGCGCGCGAGTACCCGATGACGTCCTCGTAGGGGCCGCCGGAGGAGATGCGACGGACGGAGCTCATGCGGAGACCACCTTCAGGGCTTCTTCCAGCGTGAATGCCTTCGCGTACAGGGCCTTGCCGACGATCGCGCCCTCGACGCCCGCCGGCACCAGCTCCGCCAGCGCCCGCAGGTCGTCCAGCGAGGAGATGCCGCCGGAGGCCACGACCGGCCGGTCGGTGGCGGCGCACACGTTCTTCAGCAGCTCCAGGTTGGGGCCGGTCAGCGTGCCGTCCTTGCCGATGTCGGTGACGACGTACCGGGCGCAGCCCTCGGAGTCCAGGCGCGCGAGGGTCTCGTAGAGGTCCCCGCCCTCGCTGGTCCAGCCGCGGCCCTTGAGGGTCGTACCGCGCACGTCGAGCCCGACCGCGATCCTGTCCCCGTGCTCGGCGATCGCCTTGGCGGCCCACTCGGGGGTCTCCAGGGCGGCGGTGCCGAGGTTGACGCGGGTGCAGCCGGTGGCGAGGGCCGCGGCGAGCGAGGCGTCGTCGCGGATGCCGCCGGAGAGCTCGACCTTGATGTCCATGGCACCGGTGATCTCGGCGACGAGCGCGCGGTTGTCACCGGTGCCGAAGGCGGCGTCGAGGTCGACGAGGTGGAGCCACTCGGCCCCGGAGGCCTGCCAGGCGAGGGCGGCCTGGAGCGGGGACCCGTACGAGGTCTCGCTGCCGGACACCCCGTGCACGAGGCGGACGGCCTGGCCGTCGCGGACGTCGACGGCGGGCAGCAGTTCCAGCTTGCTGGCGGTCATCAGAGGGTCTCGATCCAGTTGGTGAGGAGCTGGGCACCGGCGTCGCCGGACTTCTCGGGGTGGAACTGGGTGGCCCACAGGGCCCCGTTCTCCACCGCCGCGACGAAGGGCTCGCCGTGGGTGGCCCAGGTGACCTTGGGGGCGCGGATCACCGGGTTGGTGACCTCCAGGCTCCAGTCGCGGACCGCGTACGAGTGCACGAAGTAGAAGCGGGCCTCGTCGTCCAGCCCCTTGAAGGCCTGGCTGTCGGCCGGGGCGTCCACGGTGTTCCAGCCCATGTGGGGCACGACCGGGGCGCGCAGCGGTTCGACGGTGCCGGGCCACTCGTCGAGGCCCTCCGTCTCCACGCCGTGCTCGATGCCGCGCTCGAAGAGGATCTGCATGCCGACGCAGATCCCCATGACGGGCCGGCCGCCGGAGAGCCGGCGGCCGATGATCCAGTCGCCGCGGGCGTCCTTGAGCCCCTGCATGCAGGCGGAGAAGGCGCCGACACCGGGGACGAGCAGCCCGTCGGCGTCCATGGCCTTGTCGTAGTCGCGGGTGATCTCCACGTCCGCCCCGGCCCGCGCCAGCGCGCGCTCGGCGGAACGTACGTTTCCGAAGCCGTAGTCGAAGACCACGACCGTCTTGGTCGGTCGGGCTGCGCTCATTCCCAAATCCCCTGGATCCGCAGGACTCCGGCGGCGAGGCACATCGCGGAGCCGATGGCGAGCAGGACGATGACCGACGCGGGCATCTTCTGCTTCTGGAAGGAGTAGACGCCGCCGGCCAGGAAGAGGCCGAGGACGATGAGGATGGTGTTCAGGCCGTTCACGCTAGAGGGCGCCCTTCGTGGAGGGCAGGATCCCGGCGGCGCGCGGGTCGAACTCCGCCGCGTAGCGCAGGGCGCGGGCGAGGGCCTTGAACTGGCACTCCACGATGTGGTGGGCGTTGCGCCCGTACGGGACGTGGATGTGCAGGGCGATCTGGGCCTGCGCGACGAAGGACTCGAAGATGTGCCGGGTCATCGTCGTGTCGTACTCGCCGATCATCGGCGCCATGTTCTCGGGCTCGGTGTGCACGAGGTAGGGGCGGCCCGACAGGTCGACGGTCACCTGGGCGAGGGACTCGTCGAGCGGCACGGTGCAGTTGCCGAAGCGGTAGATGCCGACCTTGTCGCCGAGGGCCTGCTTGAAGGCGGCGCCGAGGGCGAGGGCGGTGTCCTCGATGGTGTGGTGGCTGTCGATGTGCAGGTCGCCGTCCGTCTTGACCGTGAGGTCGAAGAGGCCGTGGCGGCCGAGCTGGTCGAGCATGTGGTCGTAGAAGCCCACGCCCGTCGAGACGTCGACCTTGCCGGTGCCGTCGAGGTTTATCTCGACGAGGACCGAGGTCTCCTTCGTGGTCCGTTCGACCCGTCCGATGCGGCTCATGCGTGCTGCTCCTTCTTCAGTGCGCGAACCGCTTCCAGGAACGCGTCGTTCTCCGCCGGGGTGCCCGCGGTGACCCGCAGCCATCCCGGTACGCCGTTGTCCCTGACCAGGACACCCTGGTCGAGGATCTTCCGCCAGGCGGTGTGCGAGTCCTCGAACTTCCCGAACTGGATGAAGTTCGCGTCGGACTCGGTGACCTCGTAGCCGACGGCCCGCAGCTCGGTCACGAGGCGGTCCCGCTCGGCCTTGAGCTGTTCGACGTAGCCGAGCAGGGTGTCGGTGTGCTCCAGGGCGGCCAGCGCGGTCGCCTGGGTGACGGCCGACAGGTGGTACGGCAGGCGTACGAGCTGGACGGCGTCGACCACGGCCGGGTGTGCGGCCAGGTAGCCCAGGCGCAGCCCGGCGGCGCCGAAGGCCTTGGACATGGTCCGGGAGACCACCAGGTGGGGGCGGCCCTCGATCAGCGGCAGCAGCGAGTCGCGGTGGCTGAACTCCACGTACGCCTCGTCCACGACGACCAGGGAGGGTTTGGCCGCCTGCGCGGCCTCGTAGAGGGCGAGGACGGTCTCCGCCTCGACCGCGGTCCCGGTGGGGTTGTTGGGCGAGGTGATGAAGACGACGTCGGGAGCGTTCTCGGCGATGGCCTGCCCGGCCGCCTCCACGTCGATGGTGAAGTCCTCCCGGCGGGGACCGGAGATCCAGCCCGTGCCGGTGCCGCGCGCGATCAGCGCGTGCATGGAGTACGAGGGCTCGAAGCCGATCGCGGTCCGCCCGGGCCCGCCGAAGGTCTGCAGCAGCTGCTGGATGACCTCGTTGGAGCCGTTGGCGGCCCAGACGTTCTCCGGCCCGACCGGGTGCTTGCCGGTGCGGGTGAGGTACGCGGCCAGCTCGGTCCGCAGCTCCACCGCGTCCCGGTCGGGGTAGCGGTTGAGGGTGCGGGCGGCCTCGGCGACGCGCTCGGCGATGCGCCGGACCAGCTCCTCGGGGAGCTCGTACGGGTTCTCGTTGGTGTTCAGCTGGACGGGCACGTCGAGCTGGGGGGCGCCGTACGGGGTCTTGCCGCGGAGCTCGTCGCGGATGGGGAGGTCGTCGATGCCGACCTGGTCGTACGAGGTCACTGGCCGGGCACCTTCCATCCGAAGCGGGCCTTGAGGGCCGCGCCGTGCGCCGGCAGGTCCTCGGCCTCGGCGAGCGTCACCACGTGGTGGGTGACCTCGGCGAGGGCGTCGCGCGTGTAGTCGACGATGTGGATGCCGCGCAGGAAGGACTGCACGGACAGGCCGGAGGAGTGGCAGGCGCAGCCGCCGGTGGGCAGCACGTGGTTCGATCCGGCGCAGTAGTCGCCGAGCGAGACCGGGGCCCACGGGCCCACGAAGATCGCGCCGGCGTTGCGCACGCGGGCCGCCCAGGCGGCGGCGTCGGCGGTCTGGATCTCCAGGTGCTCGGCGCCGTACGCGTCGACCACCTTGAGGCCGTCCTCCAGGCTGTCGACCAGGACGATCGCGGACTGCTTGCCCGCGAGCGCCGGCTTGATCCGGTCCTCTACGTGCTTGGTGGCCGCGACCTGCGGCTCCAGCTCCCGCTCGACGGCGGCCGCGAGCTCCTCGGAGTCGGTGACGAGGACGGCGGCGGCCAGCGGGTCGTGCTCGGCCTGGCTGATGAGGTCGGCGGCGACGTGGACCGGGTCGGCCGTGGAGTCCGCGAGGACCGCGATCTCGGTCGGGCCGGCTTCGGTGTCGATGCCGATGCGGCCGGTGAAGTAGCGCTTGGCGGCGGCGACCCAGATGTTGCCGGGGCCGGTCACCATGTTGACCGGGAGGCAGTCCTCCGTGCCGTACGCGAACATCGCGACGGCCACGGCGCCGCCGGCCGCGTACACCTCGTCCACGCCGAGGAGCGCGCACGCGGCGAGGATCGTCGGGTGCGGCAGCCCGCCGAACTCCTTCTGCGGCGGGGACGCGAGCGCGATCGACTCGACGCCCGCCTCCTGCGCCGGTACGACGTTCATGACGACGGAGGACGGGTACACGGAGCGGCCGCCCGGGGCGTACAGGCCCACGCGCTCGACCGGAACCCACTTCTCGGTCACGGTCCCGCCGGGGACCACCTGGGTGGTGTGCTCGGTGCGGCGCTGCTCGCGGTGGACGATCCGGGCGCGCCGGATGGACTCCTCCAGCGCGGCGCGCACGGCCGGGTCCAGCTCTTCGAGGGCGGTCTTGAGGGCCTCGGCGGGGACCCTGACCTGCTCCAGCGTGACGCCGTCGAACTTCTGCGCGTACTCGATCAACGCCGCCGTGCCGCGATGATGGACGTCCTCGCAGATGGGCCGCACCTTCTCCAGGGCGGCTTCCACGTCGAACTCGGCACGGGGCAGCAGATCGCGCAGGGCGCCGCCCTCGGGGAGGGCGTCACCGCGCAGGTCGATACGAGAGATCACCTCCCAATTCTCTCAGACCGTCTCCCGCCACCGTCCGCCCGTATCACTGGCTGATACACGCCCCGGATGTCACGGGCGCCCACTAGCGTTCCCTTACACGTATGCGCAGCGGAGGGGGGCCGCCATGGCGGAGGCACGGGCGGGCGAGCAGCCCGCGGATCTGACCGATCCCGAACGCCGTATGTGGCAGGCGTACCGGACCGGCAGCGTCTGCGATCTCAGCGCCCGCGCCGCCAACGAGGACGATCCGCACGACAGCGGGCGGACCTGGGGCGCCGGGCGCAGCGTCCGCGCCCAGGTGGTGGCGCTGCTGCTGCTCCACGGGCCGCCGCCGGTGCCGGGCCGGGTGTCGGCACTGAAGCTGCGCGGTGTACGGATCACGGGGCGGCTGGACCTGTCCGGGGGGACGGTCCAGCCGTACGTCGAACTCCAGTCCTGTCGCTTCGACAGTGAGATCCAGCTGTCGGAGACCCGGTTCATCACCCTGCGCATGATCAACTGCGCGATACCGCGGCTGGACGCCTCCCGGCTGCACACCGAGGGCGATCTGCACCTGCCGCGCTGCCGGGTGGCCCGCGGGATCCGGCTGACCGACGCGCAGATCGGCACCGACCTGCTGATCAGCCAGGCCGTGGTGCGCCGGGACGACAAGGGCCGGGCCATCGCCGCGGACGGCATGTCGGTGGCCCAGGACTTCCAGGGCGAGCTGCTGGAGACGGACGGGGAGGTGAGCCTGCGCGGGGCGAAGGTCGGCGTGTCGATGAACCTGCGCGGGGCCCGGCTGCGCAACCCGCACGGGCGGCGCGCGCTGAACGCCCCGCAGCTGACCGTCGAGCGGACCCTGTACCTGACCTCGATCGCCCTCGACTACGTCCTGGGGGACTCCGGCTCCTCCACTCCCCCGTACGGGCTCGGCCAGACGCCCACGCGCGGGCAGCGGGCCCAGCGCTTCGAGTGCCGGGGCGGTCTGCGCCTGGACGACGGCCGCTTCGGCGACGCGGTCGACTTCTACGGCGCCCGGTTCGTCCTGACCGCGGAGCAGGAGGTCTCGCTGCGCCGGATCCAGACCCCGGAGCTGCGGTTCGTCGGCGAGCGGCCGGAGCGGGGCCGGGTGGTGCTGTCGGGGGCGAAGGTGGTCAAGCTGGTCGACACCTCCACCAGCTGGCCCGGCCCGGGCGGGGTCTCGATGGAGGGGTTCGCGTACGAGAACCTCGCGCCCCGCGGCCACTTCCCGCTGGCGCGCCGGCTGGACTGGGTGGCGGCGGCCACCCCCGAGTACTCGCCGGAGCCGTACGAGCGGCTGGCCTCCGTCCTGCGCGCCAGCGGCGAGGACGCGGACGCCCGCGAGGTGCTGCTGGCCAAGCAGCGCCGGCGCCGGGCCACCCTGCCGCCGGCGCTCAAGGCCTGGGGGTACCTGCAGGACTGGACGGTGGCGTACGGGTACCGCCCGGGCCGGGCCGCCCTGTGGATGGCGGTGCTGTGGGCGGCGGGCGGGCTGCTGTTCTCCCGGCACCAGCCGCCCCCGATCAAGGCGGACGAGCACCCGCACTGGGACGCCGCCCTGTACGCCCTGGACCTGCTGCTGCCGGTGATCGATCTCGGCCAGGACGGCCAGTGGAACGTGGAGGGCGGCTGGCAGTGGGGCTCGGCGGCGCTGGTCCTGCTGGGCTGGACCCTGGCGACGACGGTGGCGGCGGGAGCCTCACGGCTGCTGAGGCGGGGGTGAGCGCGCGGAGTGCGGACAACTGAGGTGACAGCCCCTGCCCCCCGGCCACTACCCTGTGCCTCGTGACCTCCGTTCGTCTGCCCCTCTTCCCGCTCAACTCGGTGCTGTTCCCGGGACTCGTCCTCCCGCTGAACGTGTTCGAGGAGCGTTATCGCGCCATGATGCGCGAGCTGCTGAAGACGGGCGACGAAGAGCCGCGCCGTTTCGCGGTCGTGGCGATCCGCGACGGCCGGGAGGTCGCGCCCACCGCCCCGGGCCTGCCGGACCAGACGGCGCTGCCCGAGCGGGGCCCGACGGCCGGCTTCGGCCCGGACCCCGTCCAGGCCTTCCACCGGGTGGGCTGCATCGCGGACGCGGCGACGATCCGGGAGCGGGAGGACGGCAGCTTCGAGGTGCTCGCCACCGGTAC
Source organism: Streptomyces vinaceus (assembly GCF_008704935.1). Lineage (NCBI taxonomy): Bacteria > Bacillati > Actinomycetota > Actinomycetes > Kitasatosporales > Streptomycetaceae > Streptomyces > Streptomyces vinaceus. Next base: position 5,440,973 of record NZ_CP023692.1, on the reverse strand, counting down.
GGCGCGGGTGCGCCTGCTGTCGGTGGACGCCTCCGGCCCGTACCTGGTCGCGGAGCTGGAGGAGCTCCCGGAGGACGCGGGCGAGGGCGCGGGCGCGCTGGCGGAAGGGGTCCTGCGGGCCTTCCGGAACTACCAGAAGCGGCTGGCCGGCGCCCGGGAACGGTCCCTGACCTCGGCGGCGGACCTGCCGGACGAGCCCTCGGTGGTCTCGTACCTGGTGGCGGCCGCGGCCGTACTGGACATCCCGGCGAAGCAGCGGCTGCTCCAGGCGCCGGACACCGCGACGCGGCTCGCGGAGGAACTGAAGCTGCTGCGCGCGGAGACGGCCGTCATCCGCCACCTGCCGTCGCTGCCGGCGGTGGACCTGACGCGCGCGCCGACGAGCCCGAACTGATGGCGAAGGACTGATGGCGAAGAAGAAGGCCCCCGCGGGGACCCCGGCGATCGCGGCCCTCACCTCCGCCCGCGCGGAGTTCACTCTGCACGCGTACGAGCACGATCCGGCGCACCCCTCGTACGGCGAGGAGGCGGCCCAGGCCATGGGGGTCTCCCCGGACCGGGTCTTCAAGACGCTGGTCGCCGAGGTGGACGGCGTGCTGACGGTGGCGGTGGTCCCGGTGTCGGGCAGCCTGGACCTGAAGGCGCTCGCGACCGCCGTCTCCGGGAAGCGGGCGGCGATGGCCGACCCGGCGCTGGCGGAGCGCACGACGGGCTACGTACGGGGCGGCATCTCCCCGCTGGGCCAGCGCAAGCGGCTGCGCACGGTGGTGGACGAGTCGGCGGGCGCGCACGCCACGATCTGCGTCTCGGCGGGCCGCCGGGGCCTGGAGGTGGAACTCCCGCCCGCCACCCTGACGACGCTGACGGACGCGACCGTGGCGCCCATCGCCCGCGCGTGACCGCCGCGCGGGTCCCGCACGGCGCGGCCCCTGACGATCAGGCCCGCGGGGGCTCCGGCGCGGACGGGTCGTCCGACGGGGCCGGGGCGGGTGCCCCGTGGACGTGCGGCGGAGGGTAGACGGCCCAGGCGTCGCCGGCTTCCTCGGACGGGTCCTCGTCGGGCGGGGTCCACAGGGCCGTCAGGCCGAGGTGGACGGCCACGGCGACCATCGGCCAGACCAGCAGCACCCCCTGCGCCAGCAGCTGGAGCGGCGCGTCGAAGGCCACCCCCTTGCCCGCCTTCACGGCAGCGGCGGCCACGTCCGAGGACGGGCCCAGCCACAGCCCCGTGCGCCACCCCACCAGCGAGGCGAAGCAGGAGCCGATCGCCAGCCCGACGGCCAGCGGGACGCCGCCCCGGCGACGCCACAGGAACACGAGCACGGCGCTCAGTACGCCGAACCCCAGCGACAGCAGGAAGAACGTCCCGTCGGCCCCGATCCGGGCCTCGCTCTCGGAGTTCTTCAGGAAGACGGCCTCGCCGTTCGAGACGTACTGCGCCTTCGGCGCCAGCCACGCCCACAGCACTCCGAGCAGCACACCGGCCACCCCGATCACCAGGGCCACGGCGGCCCCGTCGCGGATGTCCGCGGGGGTGATGCCCCCGGCGGAGCCGCCCGGCTTGTCGGGCGGCAGCGGCGGTTCGTGCGGGGAGGGCGTGGTCACGGCTTCGGTCACCCCCACATCGTGCCAGGTGCCGACGGCGTCGACATCAGCAGGACCACCCGGGGGCGACGGGCCCCGGCGGCCGTCGGCTCAGCGGACGGCGGCCCGGCGGTACGCCCACGTGGCGACGGCCAGCGAGAGCACGCCCACCGCCGCGCACACCCCGAGGTCCAGCCCGACCGCCGCCCAGTCCGGATGCGGTGCGAACGTACGGGCGAAGGCCTCCACCCCGTACGTGGACGGCAGCAGGTCCCGCGCCCACACGATCGGGTCCGGCATCCGCTCCGGCGGCAGCACCCCCAGCAGCAGCGCCGCCGACATGCCGAGCTGCCCGGCCAGCGTGGCCAGCTCCTGCCGCGGCGCCAGCAGCCCGAGGGCCGCCCCCAGCCCGGCCAGCGCGGCCCCGGCCAGCGGCACCACGGCGGCCAGGATCCACAGCCCGCCCATCGGCAGCCCGAACAGCAGGCATCCGAACACGGCCGTCACCAGCGTGCCCGGCAGGGTGAAGGAGGCGTACGCGGCGGCCGCGCCCAGCACCACCGAGGCGGGCGGCACGGGCAGCGTGGCGTAGTGGTCCAGCCCGCCGCTGGCCCGCAGCTGCCCGAAGTACTGGGCGAGCAGGTTCAGCGCGACGAAGGCGACGACCAGGACGGAGGAGCCGGCGACGACGGCCCGGGCCTCCGAGCCCCCGTCCACCACCCCCCGCATCAGGACCATGATCCCGACGGACTGGAAGGTGGCCACGAAGAGCAGCGGGATCCGCGACACCCGGGCCCGGGACAGCTGCGCCCGGTACACGGCGGCCAGCGCGGGGAACAGCCGCGCCCGCGGGGCCAGGGGCGCCGCCGGGCGGGACACGGGGCTCGTCGCGGCGGCCGGGACCGGCGCCGGGACCGGCGCCGGGCCGATGGCCTGCGCCACCGCGCCCGGTGTGCGCTCGCTCATGACTTCACCAGCCCTTTCGTCTTGCCGCCGAGGGCGAGGTACACGTCCTCCAGGCTGGGGGTCGCCAGAGTGAAGTCGTCGAGGGCCGCGAAGGCCGGCCCGCCCGTGACCGCGGCCACCGCGGTCCGCGCCTCGTCCGGGGCCAGTCGCAGCGCCCAGCGGCGTCCGGAGACGACGGCGTCCTCGTGCAGCCGCGCCACCTCGGGCACCTCCAGCGGGGCGCTCTCGCGCCACACCAGCTCCAGCCGGACCTCTCCGGAGACCCGCGCCTTCAGCCCGGCCGGGGAATCGCAGGCGATGACCCGGCCCTGATCGATGACGGCGACCCGGTCCAGGACCGTCTCCGCCTCGATGACGTTGTGCGTGACCAGCAGGACGGTGGCCCCGTGCTGGGCGCGCCGCCGGTCCACGGCCGCCCACACGGCCCGCCGGGCGACCGGGTCCATGCCGGTGGTGGGCTCGTCGAGGACCAGTACGGGCCGCTCGCCCACCAGTGCGGCGGCGAAGCACGCCAGGCGCCGCTGCCCGCCGGAGAGCTTCTTCAGGGGCCGTCCGGCGATCCCGGTCAGCCCGAGCTCCTCCAGGACGGCGTCCCGTTCGGCGCGCGCCGTCGCCGCGTCGAGCCCGCGCAGCCGTCCCGTGGTCTCGGCGGCCAGGGCGACCGTGAGCTCGTCGAGGGCGGTGGACTCCTGACCGAGGTAGGAGAGCAGCCGGGCCGCCCGCTCGGGGTGGCGTACGAGGTCGTGGCCGAGCAGGGTCACGGAGCCGGAGTCGGGCCGCATGAGGCCGGTGAGCTGGCGGACCAGGGTGGACTTGCCGGCTCCGTTGGGGCCGAGCAGCCCGAAGATCTCGCCGCGCCGCACGTCCAGGCAGATCCCGTCGGTGGCCCGGGTCTCGGGCAGGGCGGGAGCTCCGCGCCGTCCCCGTACCGCGGGATACGTCTTGACCAGGTCACGCACCGCGCAGACCACGTCCGAGGCCGCGTCCGCGGCCGCTGCCGTGTTCGGTTGTGCTGCTGCTGTGCCCGTACTCACGAGGGAGCAGCCTACGCGGCTTTCGTCCGGCCCCCGCCGGGAGGTGCCGCCGGCGCCCTGTCCGGCGCCGCCGCCGGCCCCGCGCCCGCGCCCTACTCGGCCGCCTGCGGGGCCGGTCCGGCGGGTACGGCGGAGGGGGAGGCGGCGACGTGCTCGGCGGCCGCGCGGACGTCGATCTCCCGCCAGAACCCGGCGCGGATGGCGTAGCGGTCGTGCTCGTCGATCTGGTCGTCCTTGTGCGCGAGCAGCCCGAAGCGGGCCGCGTAGCGCAGCAGTTCCCCGTCGATGCGGTGCGGGATCCGCGGGTACATCGTGGCGAGTTTTTGCAGGTGGACGGTTTCCGGGAGGCGTTCCATCCAGCGCCGGGCGAAGACCTGGCCGACCTCGAAGGGGTCGCCGCCGACGGTGGTGATGTCCTCCTCCCGGTCCGCCCAGCGCTGCTCTGCGGAGGTGAGCTGGGCGAGGGTGGGCAGCGAGGCGGTCTCGGCGGGCTCGCCGAGCGGTCCGGCCCGGTCGATCCAGCCCTTGTCGGAGGACCAGCGCAGGGCGCTGCCGGCCGGGGGCTGGGCGCCGCCCGCGTGCCCGTGGCCGCCCGCGGGCCCGGACTGCTGGCCGGGGGCCCGCAGCGAGCCGGCGAGGTCCTTGGGCGTGGGTACGGTCTTGCCCCCGGCGGCGGGGGCGGGCACCGGGGCGCCGCCCCCCTCGGGCTCGGCGGGGGCGGGGGCCGCGGCGCCGTTGGTCCCGGCGCTGCGGGCGGCCTCGGCGAGGGCCGCCTCGGGCAGCGGGGCGGAGAGGATGGCGGCGATCTCGGGGCGGGGCGCGGGAGGCGGCGCGCACAGTCCGGCCAGGTCCTTGGCGCGGACGGCCCGGGTGATCCAGGCCCGGTCCAGGACGCGGCGTTCGTCGGCCTCGGCGACGAGGTCCTCGGACTGGTTGTAGTCGCCGTCGGCGGCCTGGACGGCCCACAGGTGGACGGCGACGCCGTGCTCCTTGGCGGACATCAGGCCGGGCAGCAGGTCCCCGTCGCCGGTGACGAGCACGACGTCGGAGCAGGCGCGGTTGCGGGCCAGCTCGGTGAGCTCGGCGTGCATGGCGGCGTCGACGCCCTTCTGCGCCCAGCGGCCGTCGCTGCGGGTCAGCGCGCCCAGTCGGACGGTGACGCGGGGCATGACGCGCAGCCGCCGGTGCTCGGGCTGGGGCACCCGGTCGGGCGCGCCGTCGAACCAGTAGATGCGCAGCAGGGGCTGCTCGGTGTCGGCCTCGGCGCGCTCGCGCAGGCCCTGGATGAGGGCGGCATGGTCGACGGTGATGCGGGAGCGGGAGGGCTCCCCGGCGAGAAGACTGGCGGCGGCGCCCAGCAGATAGCCGGCGTCCACCAGGACGACGCAGCGGTCCACGCGTACCACCCTCTTCCCTGGGGATTCCTCTGTGTGTGTCGCGGGTTCCCCGAGTCTGCCCGACCGCAAGGGTGTTGACGGCCGGAACTCGATCATCGGCGTGGCGGATCTCGTTCCCGACCCGGGAACGGGGCCGGCGACTACGCGGAGTAAAGATCCAAAATGCGCGGTTTGTGGCGCCGTGTGAGGGTGAAGGCGGTCCTGGCCCCTAGACCCTCACGGAGGCTCCACCATGGCCAAGAACAAGAACCGCCAGCACGAACAGAAGCAGCAGGCCCGCTCGTCCTCGCAGGATCCGTCGAAGAGCTCGTCGGAGTCCGTGTCCGAGCCCTCGGGCGGCGCTCCGAGTCCGATGGACATGGCCCGCAAGGGCAAGCAGAAGAAGTTCGGCCACAACTGACGCCTCCGCGAGCACCACGCACGAGGGCGCGCCCAGAGCTCTGGGCGCGCCCTTCTTCACGTACGGCGACGGCCGAGGGCCGTACGAGGACCCCGGCGGGAGGCGCTATCCGGCCAGGCAGGACGGTCCGAGGAGCACCTTGAGGTCGCCGAAGAGCGCGGGGTCGGGCTGGACCCGGTGCTTGTCGAGGCGCAGCACGGTGGTGGACCGGGGCCCCTGGAGCTTGATGCGGACCTCGGTGTTGCCCTTGTGGTGCCGCAGGATCTCGCCCAGGCGGGTGACCATCGGAGGAGTGACCTTGACCGTCGGGATGGTGAGGACGACGGGGGCGTTCGTCCCGGCCGAGGAGAGGTCGGGGACCATCATCTCCATGGCGACGAGCCGCGGGACGTCCTCGCGCTTGTCGAGGCGGCCCTTGACGAAGACGACGGTGTCCTCGACCAGCTGCGTGGAGACGAGCTGGTAGGTCGCGGGGAAGAACATGCACTCGATGGATCCGGCGAGGTCCTCGACGGTGGCGATGGCCCAGGCGTTGCCCTGCTTGGTCATCTTGCGCTGGAGGCCGGAGATGATGCCGCCGATGGTGACGACGGCGCCGTCGGAGTGCTCCCCGCCGGTCAGCTGGGAGATGCCGGCGTCCGTCTTGTCGGAGAGGACGTGCTCCAGGCCGAAGAGCGGGTGGTCGGAGACGTACAGGCCGAGCATCTCGCGCTCCTGCGCGAGCAGGTAGGACTTCTCCCACTCCACGTCGGAGAACTCGACGTCGAGCCCGAAGCCCGGCTCGTCGCTCGCGCCCTCGTCACCCATTCCGCCGAAGAGGTCGAACTGCCCCTCGGCCTCCTTGCGCTTGACCGCGACCACGTTGTCGATCATCGACTCGTGGTGGGCGACCAGGCCCTTGCGGGTGTGGCCCATCTCGTCGAAGGCGCCGGCCTTGATCAGCGACTCGACGGTGCGCTTGTTGCAGACGACGGCCTCGACCTTGTCCAGGAAGTCGGGGAACGAGGAGAACTTCCCCTTGGCCTTCCTGGTCTTGATGATCGACTCGACGACGTTCTGGCCGACGTTGCGCACGGCGGTGAGGCCGAAGAGGATCACGTCGTCGCCCTGGGCCGCGAAGTTCGGCTCGGACTCGTTGACGTTCGGCGGGAGCACCTTGATGCCCATGCGCCGGCACTCGTTCAGGTAGATCGCGGACTTGTCCTTGTCGTCCTTGACCGAGGTGAGCAGACCCGCCATGTACTCGGCCGGGTAGTTCGCCTTGAGGTAGGCGGTCCAGTAGGAGACCAGGCCGTACGCGGCCGAGTGCGCCTTGTTGAAGGCGTAGCCGGCGAAGGGGACCAGGACGTCCCACAGGGCCTGGATGGCCTGGTCGGTGTACCCGTTCTTGCGGGCGCCCTCCTGGAAGATGGTGAAGTTCTTCGCCAGTTCCTCGGGCTTCTTCTTGCCCATCACGCGGCGCAGGATGTCGGCCTCGCCGAGGGAGTACCCGGCGATGATCTGGGCGGCCTTCTGCACCTGCTCCTGGTAAACGATCAGGCCGTAGGTGACCGCGAGCACCTCTTCGAGGGGCTTCTCCAGATCCGGGTGGATCGGGGTGATCTCCTGCTGCTTGTTCTTGCGCAGGGCGTAGTTCGTGTGCGAGTTCATGCCCATCGGGCCCGGCCGGTACAGGGCCGAGACGGCGGAGATGTCCTCGAAGTTGTCGGGCTTCATCAGGCGCAGCAGGGAGCGCATGGGCCCGCCGTCGAACTGGAACACGCCGAGGGTGTCACCGCGGCCGAGCAGTTCGAAGGTCTTGGGGTCGTCGAGCGGCAGGGCCAGGAGATCGATGTCGATCCCCTTGTTGGCCTTCACCATCTTGACGGCGTCGTCCATGATCGTGAGGTTGCGCAGGCCCAGGAAGTCCATCTTCAGCAGGCCGAGCGACTCGCAGCTCGGGTAGTCCCACTGGGTGATGGTGACGCCGTCGGTGTGCCGCACCCAGACGGGCACGTGGTCGGTGATCGTCTCGCTGGACATGATCACGCCGGCGGCGTGCACGCCCATCTGGCGGACCAGGCCCTCCACACCGCGGGCGGTGTCGATGACCTTCTTCACGTCCGGCTCGTTCTCGTACATCGAGCGGATCTCGCCCGCTTCGCTGTAGCGGGGGTGGTTCGGGTCGAGGATGCCGGAGAGCGGGATGCCCTTGCCGAGGACGTCGGCGGGCATGGCCTTGGTGAGCCGGTCGCCCATGGCGTAGGGGTAGCCCAGCACGCGGGCCGAGTCCTTGATCGCGTTCTTGGCCTTGATGGTGCCGTAGGTGCCGATCATGGCGACCTTGTCGGCGCCGTACTTCTCGGTCACGTACCGGATCACCTCGACGCGCCTGCGCTCGTCGAAGTCGATGTCGACGTCGGGCATGGAGACGCGCTCGGGGTTCAGGAAGCGCTCGAAGATCAGACCGTGGGTGAGCGGGTCGAGGTCGGTGATGCCCATGGCGTACGCGACGATCGAGCCGGCCGCGGAGCCTCGGCCCGGCCCCACCGCGATGCCCTGGTTCTTGGCCCACATGATGAAGTCGGCGACCACGAGGAAGTAGCCGGGGAAGCCCATCGAGATGATCGTGTCCATCTCGTACTCGGCCTGCTTCATCCGGTCGTCCGGAATGCCTCCCGGGTAGCGGCGGTGCATGCCGCGCATGGTCTCCTCGCGGAACCAGCTGACCTCGGTGTGGCCCTCCGGGATGTCGAACTTCGGCATCAGGTTCCGGAACGTGAACATGCCCTCGGTGTCGATCTGGTCCGCGACCAGCTTCGTGTTGGCGCAGCCCTCCTGCCAGGCGTCCGAGGAGTCGATGGCGTACATCTCGTCGGTCGACTTCAGGTAGTAGCCGGTGCCGTCGAAGCGGAAGCGGTCCGGGTCGGAGAGGTTCTTGCCGGTCTGGATGCAGAGCAGGGCGTCGTGGGCGCCGGCCTCGCTCGCGTACGTGTAGTGGGAGTCGTTCGTGACCAGCGGCGGGATGCCGAGCTTCTTGCCGATCTCCAGCAGGCCGTCGCGGACCCGGCGCTCGATCTCGATGCCGTGGTCCATCAGCTCCAGGAAGTACCGGTCCTTGCCGAAGATGTCCTGGTACTCGGAGGCCGACTTCAGCGCCTCGTCGAACTGACCGAGGCGAAGGCGCGTCTGGAGCTCGCCGGAGGGGCAGCCGGTGGAGGCGATCAGGCCCTCCGACCACTTGCTGATGGTCTCCTTGTCCATGCGCGGCCACTTGGTCAGCCAGCCCTCGGCGTACGCGTCGGAGGAGAGCCGGAAGAGGTTGTGCAGGCCGGTGGCGTTCGCCGCCCAGATCGTCTTGTGGGTGTAGCCGCCGGAGCCGGACACGTCGTCGCGCTTCTGGTGGGGCTGGCCCCACTGGATGCGCCGCTTGTTGCGGCGGGACTCGGGGGCGACGTACGCCTCGATCCCGATGATCGGGGTGACCCCGGCCTTCTGGGCGGAATGGAAGAAGTCGTACGCACCGTGCAGGTTGCCGTGGTCGGACATGGCGATGTGCGTCATGCCCATCTCGTTGCACGCGTTGAACATGTCCTTCAGCCGCGCGGCACCGTCCAGCAGCGAGTACTGGGTGTGAACGTGCAGGTGCGTGAACGGCGGCTTGGTCACGGCGGGTGGCTCCTGACGGTGGGGGCGGCGGCAGCTATGAATCCTACGTCCCAGGAGTGACAGATCCCGGGCACGGACGGGTACGGTCGGGCGTTGCAGAACCAGGACGACCCACCCGGCGTCCAGTCGGTCAGAACCTGTACCACCCCGTGCACCAGGAGGCACCCGCCATGGCGGTCCCCGAGACGACGAACGAGCAGCGCGCCGAGCAGATACTCGATGTGTTCGACACCGCATTCGGTGAGCTGCTCGCCGCCGACCCCGCGGCCTTCCAGGTCAAATTCCGCAAGATGGCGGCCTCGGCCTTCGCCTTCTACCGCGGTACGGCCTGCCTCTTCTACGCCGACCTGGAGCGCGACCGCCACGGCGGGCCCTACCTGGACGAGCGGACCGGCCGGGTCTGGATCCACGGAGACCTGCACGCCGAGAACTTCGGCACGTACATGGACGCGAACGGCCGCCTGATCTTCAACGTCAACGATTTCGACGAGGCGTACGTCGGCCCCTTCACCTGGGACCTCAAGCGGTTCGCGGCCTCCGTCGCCCTGATCGGCTACACCAAGGCGCTCAGCGACGAGCAGATCAGCGAGCTGGTGCGGACCTACGCGGGCGCCTACCGGGAGCGGATCCACCGCCTGGCCACCGGCGCCAAAAACGAGGAGGTGCCCTCCTTCACCCTGGACACCGCCGAGGGCCCGCTGCTGGGCGCCCTGCGCTCGGCCCGCTCCCGCACCCGCTTCTCCCTGCTGGACTCGATGACCGAGATCCGCGACTTCGAGCGCCGCTTCGCCTCCGGCGGGGGTTCGATCGAGCTGGACGCGGCCACCCGCTACAAGGTGCTCGCCGCCTTCGACGGGTACCTGGAGACCCTGCCCGACGAGTCCCTGGTGCGGCCCGACTCCTACCGGGTCAAGGACGTGGTGGGCCGCCGCGGCGTCGGGATCGGATCGGCCGGCCTGCCCTCGTACAACATCCTGCTGGAGGGGCACAGCGACGCCCTGGAGAACGACGTCGTGATCTACCTCAAGCAGGCGCAGACCCCGGCCGTCTCCCGGCACATCACCGACCGCGCCGTGCGGGACTACTTCCGGCACGAGGGGCACCGTACGGTGATCTCCCAGCGCGCCCTGCAGGCCCACGCCGACCCGTGGCTGGGCTGGACCGAGCTGGACGGGTCCGGGCAGCTGGTGGCCGAGGTCTCCCCGTACGCGGTGGACCTGGACTGGTCGGACCTGGACGACCCGGAGGAGATCGCGGCCGTCGTCGCGGACCTGGGCCGGGCGACGGCGACCATGCACGCCTCGGCCGACGAGGCCGAGAGCGGGCACTCCCTGGTGCCGTTCTCCACCGAGCGGGCCATCGACGCGGCCATCGCCGCCGACGAGGAGGGCTTCGCGGAGCTGCTGGTCGACTTCGCGCACGCGTACGGGGCCCGGGCGCGCGCCGACCACCAGATCTTCGTGGACCTGTTCCGCAACGGCCGCATCACGCACTGACCGCATCATGCGGGGCCGTCCGCCGGGCGGGACGGGGAGGGGCATCAGGAACCGGCCGTTCCGGGACCTGGGACCCCTCTTCACAGGGTCTCGTGGCAGACTCGCGGCGATGGACATGTCGAGGGCGGGACTGAGAGGGCTGCGAGCCGCGCTGTTCAGCGCGCTCGTCGTGCTGCTCTCGGCCGGCTCGCACGTCCTGATGTCCCGCGTCCCGCTGCCCCCCGCCACCGTGGCCGGGGCCTTCGCCGGCGTGTTCCTGCTCACGTACGCGCTGGCCGGCCGCGAGCGGGGCTTCGGCCCCATCGCCGGACTGCTGGTCCCGCTGGAGCTGGCGGCCGACACGGTCTTCACCGCCGGGCAGCACGTCTGCTACGGACCGGCCGGCGGGCCCGTGGCCGGGCCGCTGCGGGCGCTCGGCCTCGACGAGCTGTGCGGCGGGCCGCCGCTGGGCGGGCCACTGGCCGAGGTGCCCGGCGCCGTCGCCGACCCGGTGGCCCTGCTGGCCTCGCCCGGACCCTGGACCCCGTGGCTGCTGCTCGGCGCCCACGTCTCGGTCGGGCTGCTCGCCGCGGCCTGGCTGCGGTACGGGGAGCGGGCGCTGGGGCAGTTGCTGCGCGCGGTGGCCGCCTTCGCGTTCCGGCCGCTGCTGCTGGCCGTGGCCTCGGTGGCCGCCTCTTCCGGTCCGGCGCGGCGGATGCCGCGCCCGGCCCGGGCGGGCGCGGGGGCCCGTACCCGCTTCCCCGCCCATTCCGTGGGACGCCGGGGACCTCCCGTACGCGGCGCGCTCGTCTGCGCCTGACCCCACGTACGCAGTCCCTTTCCCCCGAGCCACACCCCACGGAGATCACCATGAGTGCACGCAACAGCCAGGCCAACAAGGCGGCGGCCCGCGACCGGCTGCGCGCCGAGCGCGAGAAGCAGGCGAAGAAGGCCAAGGCGCGCCGCCAGGTGCTGGTGGCCGCCGGCGTCGTCGGCGTCCTCGCCCTGGCCGGCGGCGTCGGCTACCTGGTCGTCCAGGCCAACCAGCCGAGCGAGTGGGACAAGGCCGCCGACGCGACGCTGGTCGCCCCGAAGAACACCACGGGCGACAACGGCACCACGGTCGTCATAGGCAAGGCCGACGCCAAGAAGACCCTGGAGGTCTACGAGGACTCGCGCTGCCCGGTCTGCTCCCAGTTCGAGCAGGCCGTGGGCCCGCAGATCAAGAAGGACGTAGACGCCGGCAAGTACAAGATCCAGTACATCGGCGCCACCTTCCTCGACAAGGGCTTCGGCGGCACCGGCGCGAAGAACGCGCTGAGCGCGCTGGGCGCGGCGCTGAACGTCAGCCCCGAGGCGTTCCTGGAGTACAAGACCGCCCTGTACTCCAAGGAGAACCACCCGGAGGAGCGCGACGACAAGTTCGGCAAGGACGACTACCTGCTGAAGATCGCGGACCAGGTGCCGGCGCTCAAGGGCAACGCCGAGTTCAAGAAGGCCGTCGAGGACGGCACGTACAACCGCTGGGCGATCGAGATGTCGAAGGTCTTCGACAAGAGCGGTATGACGGGCACCCCGTCGCTGAAGATGGACGGCAAGAAGATCGACGTCAAGATGACCCCGGAGGAGTTCACGGCCGCGGTCGACAAGGCCATCGCGGGCTGATCGGCCGAACCGGGGAACACCGGACACGGGAACGGGCGGGCGAACTCCGAGAGTTCGCCCGCCCGTTGCCTTCCGAGGGGTGTACCAGCGGCTTTACCCGTCAGTAATATGCCGGCCGTGACCAGTCATCTCCCCTCCCCCATCGCGGCAACTCCGCGCCGCCGCACGGTGGTCAAGGCCGCCGCGGCCACCGCCGCCCTCGCGCCCTTCGCGACGGCCGCCCTGGCCGCCTCCCCCGCGTCGGCGGCCTCGAACGGGCCCGCCTTCCTGCACGGCGTCGCCTCCGGCGACCCGCTGCCCGACGGGATCCTGCTGTGGACCCGCGTCACCCCGACCCCGGAGGCCGCACCCGGCTCCGGCGCCGGCCCGGCCACCCCGGTGGACTGGGAGGTCGCCGAGGACAAGGCCTTCTCCCGGATCGTGGCGAGCGGCTCCGTCACCGCGAGCGCCGCCACCGACCACACGGTCAAGGCGGACGTGCGCGGACTGCGGCCGCAGACCCCGTACTTCTACCGGTTCACGGCCGGCGGCTCCGTCTCCCCGGTCGGGCGCACCCTGACCGCCCCGGGCCACGACGCGAGCACCCCCGGGGTCCGCTTCGGCGTGGTCTCCTGCGCCAACTGGGAGGCCGGCTGGTTCTCCGCCTACCGCCACCTGGCCGCCCGCAGCGACCTGCACGCGATCCTGCACCTCGGCGACTACATCTACGAGTACGCGAACGGGGTCTACCCCGAGGCGAAGTACGGCGTGCGCGCGCACGAGCCGAAGCACGAGATCCTCACCCTCGCCGACTACCGGACCCGGCACGGCGCGTACAAGACCGACGCCGACCTCCAGGCGATGCACGCCGCGCACGCGATCGTGGCGATATGGGACGACCACGAGTTCGCCAACGACGCCTGGTCGGGAGGGGCGGAGAACCACACCCCGGGAGCCGAGGGCGACTGGTCGGCCCGCGCGGCCGCCGCCAAGCAGGCGTACTTCGAGTGGATGCCGGTCCGCACCTCGACCGCCGGCACCGTCTACCGGCGGCTGCGCTTCGGCAGCCTCGCCGACCTGCACCTGCTGGACCTGCGCACCTTCCGCTCCCAGCAGGCCAAGGTGGGCAGCGGCGCGGTCGACGACCCGGAGCGCACCATCACCGGGCGCGCCCAGCTGGACTGGCTCAAGTCGGGCCTCGCGAGCTCGAACGCGACCTGGAAGCTGGTCGGGACCTCGGTGATGATCTCGCCGGTGGCCTTCGGCTCGCTGCCCGCACACCTGCTGGCGCCGCTGACGAAGCTGCTGGGCCTGCCCGAGGGCGGACTCGCGGTCAACGTGGACCAGTGGGACGGCTACACGGACGACCGCAAGGAGCTGCTGAACCACCTCAAGGACCAGAAGATCAAGAACACGGTCTTCCTCACCGGCGACATCCACATGGCGTGGGCGAACGAGGTCCCGATGAACATGGCGACGTACCCGGGCTCGGGCACGGCGGCCACGGAGTTCGTGGTGACCTCGGTGACCTCCGACAACATCGACGACCTCCTGCACGTGCCGGCGGACACCGCCTCGCTCGTAGCGGAGGCCGCGGTCAAGGCCGCCAACTGGCACGTGAAGTGGCTGGACATGGACGCACACGGCTACGGGGTGCTGGACGTGACGGCCGAGCGCTCGCAGATGGACTACTACGTGGTGTCCGACAAGCGGAATCCGGCCGCCACCACCGCGTGGACGCGTTCGTACCGCACGGCGAACGGCACCCAGAAGGTGGAGCGGTCGTACCAGCCGGTGGGCTGAGGCTTTATTGACGGTCCGTCAATTCTGTTGTCCGAAGGGGCGTCTGGTGCAGACCGGGCGCCCCTTCGGCATCAGAAGCAACAAATCTTTTACGCAAAGGGCTTGCTCAGTGCATGACATGGACACATAAGCTTCGCGCCAGCGTGAGGAAATCCCTCACCCCCCACCACGCTTCGCGAGGAGTCAACGTGCGCGCTTCCGCCCGCATATCCCCCATGCTCCGCCGCCGCCTCATGGGTACGGCCGTTCTGGCCGGAACCCTGGCGTTCGCCCCGCTCACGGCCCCCACCACCGTGGCCGCGGCGCCCAAGACCGGCGCCGAGGCCTGTGCCGACGCCGGCACCGCCTCCGCCAACGCCCGCGTCGCCCGCCCGAAGGACCAGCACGCGGCCGACCCCAACGAGGTGACGGACGCGCAGGTCAAGGCCATGGACGCCGACCTGGCCAAGAAGAACGCCGAGCTCGGCCCGCAGCGCCAGATGCGCGCCGCCGAGGTCACTGCCGCGACGACCGTCCCGGTGTACGTCCACGTCATCACGTCCGGCTCCGCCGGCAAGCTGACCGCCACGGACGTCAACAACCAGATCGCGGTCCTCAACGCCGCCTACAGCGGCAAGGGCACGGGCAACGTCGACTCCGGCTACCAGTTCTCGCTGGTGTCCACCGACTACACCGACAACGCCGCCTGGTACAACGTCTCGGACGGCACCCAGGCCGAGAAGGACATGAAGAACGCCCTGCGCAAGGGCGGCGCCAACGCGCTCAACCTGTACACCGCCAACCTCGGCGGCGGCCTCCTCGGCTGGGCGACCTTCCCGAGCTCCTACGCCTCGCAGCCCAAGATGGACGGCGTCGTCATCCTCAACACCTCGCTGCCGGGCGGCTCCGCCGCCAACTACAACGAGGGCGACACCGCCACCCACGAGGTCGGCCACTGGATGGGCCTTTACCACACCTTCCAGGGCGGCTGCTCGGGCAGCGGCGACTCCGTCTCCGACACCCCGGCCGAGAAGAGCGCCGCCTTCGAGTGCCCGACCGGCCGTGACAGCTGCACCACCAAGGCGGGCGTCGACCCGATCCACAACTTCATGGACTACACGTACGACTCGTGCATGTACCAGTTCACCGCGGGCCAGGTGTCCCGCATGAAGAGCATGTGGAGCGCGTACCGCGGCTAGTCACCACGTGACGTGAAACGGTGAGGGGCGGGGCACGCACTGCGCGCCCCGCCCCTCACCCCTCTCCGGCCTCTACAGGCTGTCGAGGAAGCCGATGGCGGCCTTCCAGGTCCGCTCCGCGGCCTCGGCGTCGTAGTCGTCGAGGTCCGGGTCCGTGAACAGGTGCCCGGCGCCCGGGTAGCGGTGCACCTCCACGTCCGCGCCCGCCCGCCGCATCCGCAGGTACCAGGCCGTCAGCCAGTCGTGCGTCTCGAACGGGTCGGGATCCGCGATGTGCAGCTGCACCGGCAGCTCGTCCACCGCCGCGTCCTCGTCCAGGTCCGCCGTCCCGTGCAGGAGCAGCAGCCCGCGCGCCTTCTCGTCCGCGAGGGCCAGGTGCTGGGCGACGGAGCCGCCGAAGGAGAAGCCCGCGTAGACCAGGCCCTGGTCGGAGTAGGGGGCGGAGGCCAGCACCGCACGCTTGAGCAGCTCGTCACGGCCGATCTCGTCCCGGTGTGCCATGCCCTCCTCGACGGTCTCGAAGGTGCGCCCCTCGAAGAGGTCCGGCACCTGGACCTGGTGACCGGCCGCGCGCAGCCGGTCGGCCGCCGCGTGCACCGCGGGCCGCAGCCCGTACGTCGAATGGAAAAGCACGATGTTCATGCCCCCATCGTGCCATTCGCCGAATGCCGCGGGTCGGAGCCGCGTTCCGGTTACGTTGACCCGCATGGACACGGACACCGTTCTGCGCCCGATCGCCGTCGTCGGCGGGGCCCTGGTCGTCACGCTGCTCGCCGGATGGCTGCTGGACCTGGTGCTGCGCCGGACCGGAGCCCGCCACGGCGAGACCACGCTGTGGGCACGCCTGCGCCACTGCCGCCTGCCCTTCCAACTGGTCCTGTGCACGACACTGCTGTACGGGGCCCACCGGCGGATGGGGATTCCGCGGGACTACGTCTTCGCCGTCGGCCGCGCGCTGACCCTCGTGCTGATCGGCTCGGCGGCGTGGCTGCTGGTGCGGATCGCCACGGCGGTCGTGGACTCCTCCTACGCCCGCTACGCCGCCCAGCACCCCGACGACGCGCGGGTGCGGCGGGTGCGCACCCAGGTCACGCTGATCCACCGGGTGGTCACGGCGGTCGTCGTCGTGGTCGCGGTGGCCGCGATGCTCCTCACCTTCCCGCCGATGCGGGCCGTGGGCGCCTCGATGCTGGCCTCGGCGGGCGTGCTCGGCATCGTGGCGGGCATCGCGGCCCAGTCCTCCCTGGGCAACCTGTTCGCCGGACTGCAGATCGCCTTCGGCGACACGGTGCGGATCGGGGACACCGTGGTCGTGGACGAGGAGTGGGGGACGGTCGAGGAGATCACCCTCACCTTCCTGGTCGTCCGCACCTGGGACGAACGGCGGATCACCATGCCCGTGTCGTATTTCACAGGCAAGCCGTACGAGAACTGGTCGCGCGGCGGCGCGCAGATGACCGGAACGGTCTTCTGGCACCTGGACCACAGCGCACCGCTGGACCTCATGCGGGAGCAGCTCCAGGCGATCTTGGAGGACGTCCCGGAGTGGGACGGCCGCACCGGGACCCTCGCGGTCACGGACACGACCCCGCACACGATCCAGGTCCGGGCGGTGGTCACGGCGAAGGACGCCACGGACATCTGGACGGTCCGCTGCCAGGTCCGCGAACGCCTGATCAGCTGGCTGCTGGCCCATCACCCGTACGCCCTCCCGCGCATCGCCACCTCCGCGGCGGACCCCCGCCCGGGCACGCCCTGACGGCAGCGGGCCGCGGGCCGCGGCCCACGGGCCCGGTTCAGAACGTCAGCCGGAACAGGGCGCCCCCGCCCGGGGCGGCCTCCGCCACCAGCTCCGCCGCGTGCGCCCGGGCGATCTGCCGTGCCATCGCCAGGCCCAGCCCCGAGCCCGGCAGGGCCCGCGCCGCCCCCGCCCGGTAGAAGCGGTCGAAGACGTACGGCAGGTCCTCGGCCGCGATGCCCGGGCCGTGGTCCCGTACCGTCAGCTCGGCGCCGCCCCCGGCCCTCGCCACCAGCTCCACCTCCACCGGAGCGCCCGCCGGGCTGAACTTCGCCGCGTTGTCGAGCAGGTTCGACACGAGTCGCGTCAGCCTCGCCGGCACCCCCGGCACCACCACCTCGGCCACCCGGACGTGCACGGGGACCGCCGGCCGGTGCGCCCGGGCCGCCTCCGCGCAGTGCTCCACCAGCGGGGCCAGCCGCACCTGTTCCACCAGCGGCTGCGGCTCCTCGTCCCGGGCCAGCTCGATCAGGTCGTTCACCAGCCCCGTCACCTCGCGCAGCTGCCGCCCCAGTGCCAGCGAGGCCCGCTCGCGCTGCTCCGGCGTCAGCCGCTCCCCCCGCGCCAGCAGCTCCGCGTTCGTCCGCAGCGCCGTCAGCGGGGTCCGCAGCTCGTGCGAGGCGTCCGCCACCAGCCGCCGCTGCGCCGTCACCGACTGCTCCAGCTCGCCCAGCATGGTGTTGAAGCTCCCGGCCAGCCGTGTGATCTCGTCCTCCCGGGCCGGCGAGCCCGGGGGCCCCGGCGGCGGCAGTTCGATCCGGTGCCGGGGATCGCGCGTCGCCGCGATCCGCTCGGCGGTGGCCGTCAGCCGGGTCACCGGGGCCAGGCCGGTCCGCGACACCCAGTACCCGAGCCCGGCCGCCACCACCACGCCCCCCGCGCCGATCAGCGCCAGCCACCACGCCGCCTCCTCGATCCCGTCCTCGACGGTGTCGGCCCGCAGCGCCACCTGGAGCGCCCGCCCCTTCGCGTAGTCGGTGGTGAGCATCCGCGTCGGGTGCCCGGCGTGCACGATGTCCGTGTAGAACGGCGCGTGCCGCCCCGCCGCCACCGCCCGCGTCGTGGCGTCCACCGGCAGCAGGTACGGCGCGGCCGGGTCCTTCGCCGGATCAGCCGGCACCACCTCCGCGCAGGCGGGCGCCGCCAGGAACCGGCACTCCCCCGCCAGGGTGTCCGGCCCGGAGTCGGGATTGCGCTGCGCCGCGAGCCGCGCGGACTGGGTCAGACTCAGGTTCAGCTGCTCGTACAGGGCGCCGCGTACGACGAAGAACGCGGCGGTGCACACCCCGACCGCGACCAGCGCCACCGCCGCGGTGACCGCCAGCGCCAGCCGGGTCCGCAGCGGCCGGCGTCTGCGCCAGGGCGCCCCGAGCCGGCGCCGGCCGCGCCCGCCGCCGCTCACGCCGGTCCCAGCCGGTACCCGACCCCGTGGACGGTGTGCACCAGCCGCGGCTCGCCCCCGGCCTCCAGCTTCCGCCGCAGGTAGCCCACGTACACCGCGAGGGAATTGGAGTCCGGTCCGAAGTCCCGCCCCCACACCAGCTCCAGGATCAGCTCCCGCGGCAGCACCTGCCCGGGGTGGCGCAGCAGCAGCTCCAGCAGCGCCGCCTCGGTCCGGCTGAACTCCAGGGGCCTCCCGCCCCGCCTTCCGGTCCGCGTCCCGGGATCGAGTACGAGGTCCGCGAAGCCCAGCGGGCCCGCACCGGCCGGATCGGGCGCGGCCCGCCGCAGCAGGGCGCGGACCCGGGCCACCAGCTCGTCCAGCGCGAACGGCTTGACCAGGTAGTCGTCGGCGCCCGCCTCCAGGCCGTCGACCCGCTCGCTCACCGAGTCCAGCGCGGTCAGCACGAGTACGGGCGTGCGGTCGCCCAGCGCGCGCAGCTGCCGGCAGACCCCGAGCCCGTCCAGTACGGGCATCATCACGTCGAGCACCACCGCGTCTGGCTGCCAGCCGGCCACCTCCGACAGCGCGGCCAGCCCGTCGCCGGCCCCCCGTACCTCGTACCCCTCGACGGCCAGCCCGTCCTGGACGGCGGCCCGCACCTCGGGCTCGTCGTCCACGACCAGGATCCGCTGCGCGCCACCCGTGCCACTGTTCATGGGGCAAAGCCTGCCAAACAGTTCTGAGAGAACCTCTTAGAACGTTCTTAGGGCGCACCGGGAGGCTGCGCCCATGACCACACGACGCACCTCTCTCCGGCCCCTGTCCGTGGTGATCGGCGCGGGCGGCACCGGCGGCCACATCTACCCGGGGCTCGCCCTCGCCGAGGCACTGCGCGCGGCCGTCCCGGATGCCGTCGTCTCGTTCGTCGGGACCGAGCGGGGCCTGGAGACCGAGCTGATCCCGGGCGCCGGGTACCGCCTGCACACCGTCGACATGATCCCGTTCGACCCCTCGCTCGGCGCGAAGCGCTATCTGCTCCCCGCCGCGCTCCTGCGCTCGGCCGGGCAGGCCCGCTCGGTGATCCGGGCCCAGGGCGCGCACGCCGTCGTCGGCATGGGCGGCTACCCGAGCGCGCCGGCCGTGCTGGGCGCCCGGATGGCCGGGCTGCCCGCGCTCATCCACGAGTCCAACGCGGTGCCGGGCCGCGCCAACCAGTTCGCGGCCCGGCTCACCCCGCACATCGCGGTGGCCTTCGACCGCAGCCGGTCCCATCTGGCGGGCGGGGCGCGGGCGCTGACCACCGGCATGCCGATATCGGCGGCGCTGGCCCGGCTGGCCTGCCTGTCCCGTCCCGAGCGGGCGGCCCTGCGCGCCGGTGCCCGGCGGGCCCTGCACGTCCCCGACGGCCGCCGTCTGGTCGTCTTCAACGGCGGCAGCCTGGGCGCGGTCCGCCTGACCGGGGCCGCGGTCGGGCTGGCCGGGCTCTGGCAGGGGCGCGACGACGTACAGCTGCTGATCAAGACGGGCCCGAAGGCGCTGGCGGACACCGCCGCCGATCTCGCCGCCTGCGGC
Source organism: Streptomyces vinaceus (assembly GCF_008704935.1). Classification (NCBI taxonomy): domain Bacteria; kingdom Bacillati; phylum Actinomycetota; class Actinomycetes; order Kitasatosporales; family Streptomycetaceae; genus Streptomyces; species Streptomyces vinaceus. The sequence goes on along the minus strand of NZ_CP023692.1, from coordinate 5,421,090 downwards.
GGGCAGCGGATCGCCCGGGCCGTGCCGTACCTGGACCGGATGGACCTCGTGTACGCGGCCGCCGACCTGGTGGTGTGCCGGGCCGGCTCCGCGGCGGTGGCCGAGCTGGCCGCGACCGGGGTCCCGGCCGTGCTCGTCCCCTACCCGCACGCCCCCGGCGACCACCAGACCCACAACGCCCGGGTCCTCGTCGACGCGGGGGCGGGGCTGCTGCTGCCCGACGCCGCGACCACCGCCGACCAACTGGCGGTGCTGCTCGGCCCGCTGCTGGCCGACCCGGCCCGGCTGGCCGCCATGGCCGGCGCCGCCGACCCCGGCCCGCACGCCCGGGCCGCCGAACTGCTGGCCGCGGAGGTCCTCCGCGTGGCCGGCCTCCCCCTTCCCGCCTTGGAGCGCGCATGAACACCGACACGAACACGGACACGAACACGGACACGAACACCGTGAACCCCTGGACCGGCCGCACCGTCCTCGTCACCGGAGCCGAGGGGTTCATCGGATCCACCCTGGTGGACCTGCTGGTGGCGCGGGGCGCCCGGGTGCGCGCCTTCGTCCACTACAAGCCGTACGCCGAGAAGGGCCACCTGGCCCGCTACCTGGCCGACCCCGGCGGGCCGGTGGAGATGTGGGCCGGCGACGTCCGCGACGCGGGCCGGGTCAGCGACGCGGTCGAGGGCTGCGACACCGTGTTCCACCTGGCCGCGCTGATCGGGATCCCGTACAGCTACGCCTCGCCGGGCGCCTACGTCCAGACGAACGTGACCGGTACGCAGAACATGGCGGAGGCCTGCCGCCGGCACGGGGTGCGCCGCCTGGTGCACACGTCCACCAGCGAGGTGTACGGCACCGCGCTGACCGCGCCGATCTCGGAATCGCACCCGCTCCAGCCGCAGTCCCCGTACTCGGCGTCGAAGATCGGCGCCGACATGATGGCGCTGTCGTTCCACCACGCGTTCGCGCTGCCGGTGACGGTGGTGCGGCCGTTCAACACGTACGGGCCCCGCCAGTCGGCGCGTGCCGTGATCCCGACGATCCTGGCGCAGCTGCACGCGGGCGCGCGGGAGGTCCGGCTGGGCTCGCTCTCCCCGACCCGGGACTTCACGTACGTGACGGACACGGCGGAGGGCTTCCTCGCGGTCGCCGAATGCGACCGGGCGCTGGGCGGGGTGGTCAACCTCGGTACGGGTGAGGAGATCTCGATCGGCGATCTGGCGCAGGCGCTGATCGCCGCGTCGGGCCGGGACGCGGAGGTGGTGGTGGACGCGTCCCGCCTGCGCCCGGCGGGCAGTGAGGTCCAGCGCCTCCTGTCGGACAACTCCCGCGCCAGGCAGTGGGCGGGCTGGAAGCCGCAGGTCTCCCTCGCGGAGGGCCTGATCCGCACCTCCGCGTGGATCGCGGAGAACCTGGACCTCTTCGCCCCGTCGCGCTACCAGGTCTGACGCCAGGGCCGGACCTCGACCGACCGCTCTAGCTGCTGCGGAGGCTGCGGACGTCCAGGTGGCGCAGGACCCGGTCCACGATCTCCGGGTCCGCGCCCGGCTCGCTGCGCGCGGCCAGTACCTCGTGCCGCGCGGCCGACATCATCTCCCGCTGGATCCGCTGGACGTCGCGGATCCGCTCGACCCGCTTCGCGTACGCCTCCCGCCGCTCCTCGTCCACCATGTCGGGGCTGATCCTGGCCCCCACGTCGTACGCCCGCCGGTACAGCATCTCCACCAGGTCCTCCGGCAGGTCCTCCACCTCCTCGATCTCCTTCAGCCTGCGCTTCGCGGCCTTCGCCGCGCGGACCGCGAGCTTGCGCTCCGTCTCCCGCTCGGCGTCCTCGTCGGCCTCCACGCCCAGCAGCCGCACCAGGCGGGGCAGCGTCAGCCCCTGGCAGAGCAGCGTCACCATGATGACGGCGAAGGCGATGAAGATGATCTCGTCCCGCGCCGGGAACGGCGCCCCGCCGTCCACCTTCAGCGGGATGGCCAGCGCCAGCGCCACCGAGGCCACTCCGCGCATCCCGGCCCACCACATGACCACGCTCTCCCGCCAGCTCAGCGGGATCTCCTCGTCGTAGTCGCGCCGCGTGTGCAGCCGTTTGGCCAGCCAGCCGGCCGGCAGCAGCCACAGCAGCCGTACGCCGACCACGACCGCGATCACGGCGGCCGCCCACCCCGCCATCTCCCCGGCGCGGCCCGCCGCGACGCCGAACACGTTGTGCAGTTCCAGCCCGATCAGACCGAACGCCACGCCCGTGACCAGCATGTCCACGACCTCCCAGAAGGTGTGCCCGGCGAGCCGACCGAGCACGTCGTCCGCGTCGGAGGCGTACTCGGCGAGGAACAGGGCCGTGGTCAGCACCGCCAGCACCCCGGAGCCCCGGAGCTCCTCGGCCAGCACGTACGCGACGAACGGCACGAGCAGCGTCAGCCCGATCTGGAGCGTGGCGTCGCCGAGCCGGCCCATGAGCGCGTTGGTGACCCAGCCCAGCCCGAGCCCGACGGCGACGGCGACCACGGCGGAGAGCACGAACTCCCCCAGCGCGTCCGGCCAGGAGAAGGTGCCGCTGACGGTGGCGGCGATGGCCACGTGGTAGAGCACGATCGCGGTGACGTCGTTGAACAGGCCCTCGCCCTCCAGGATCGACACCATGCGGCGCGGCAGCCCGAGCGCTCCGGCGACGGCCGTCGCCGCGACGGGGTCGGGCGGGGCCACGAGCGCGCCGAGCGCGACCGCGGCGGCGATCGGCAGGCCCGGGACGACGGCGTTGGCGACGGCGGCGACCGCGGCGGTCGTGACGAACACGAGGGCCACGGCGAGCAGGAGGATGGGCCGGACGTTGGCGGCGAACTGCCGCCAGGAAGTGCGCTGCGCCGAGGCGTAGAGCAGCGGGGGCAGGACGAGCGGCAGGATGTACTCGGGTGGGACGTCGACGTTCGGCACGACCGGCACCAGCGCGAGCGCCACCCCGCCGATGGTCATCAGTACGGGCGCGGGCAGCCCGAGCCGGTCCCCGAGCGGCACGCTGACCACGGCCCCGAGCAGCAGTACGAAAAGCAGAGCAAGCTGATCCACTCCCCCACCCTGCCCCACCGCCGGCCAGGGATGACCCTGCCCCGACGTGGCCTCCCCCACCTGGCGGCTCCGCCGCCACCGCCGGGCGCGGGCTCCGGACCCGGGATGCCACGCGGCTCTCGCTGCGCCTGCGCCCCAGGTCCCCGCCCGCTCCCCGCCCGGCGGGGCTACGGCAGGGTGCGCCGCATCGCGCGGTGCGCGATGCCCGCGTCCTCGAACTCGGGGCCGTACGCCTCGTACCCCAGCGCCTCGTAGAAGCCGAGCGCGTGCGTCTGCGCGCCCAGGTCCACGGCCGACAGGCCGAGCCGGACCGCCTCCGCCTCGATCGCCCGTACCAGCGCCACCCCGACGCCCAGACCGCGCGCGGACTTGCGCACGGCCAGCCGTCCCAGGGAGCCGACCGTCAGGTCGCCGCCGGTCTTGCCCAGCGCCTCCGGCCCGTGCAGCAGCCGGCCGGTGCCCAGGGGCTCCCCGTCCGGCGCCACGGCCAGCACGTGCACCGCGACGGCGTCGTACGCGTCGTACTCGATCGACTCGGGCACGGACTGCTCGACGACGAACACCTCGGTCCGCACCGCGAAACAGGCCTTCAGCTCCTCTTCCGAGGCGACGACCCGGACCTCGACCGGCGAGGTCACTCGCTCTCCGCCCGGATCACGTCCAGCGCGTGCTGGAGGTCGGCCGGGTAGGTGCTCTCGAACTCGACCCACTGGCCGTCCGCCGGGTGCTCGAACCCGAGCCGCACCGCGTGCAGCCACTGCCGGGTCAGGCCCAGCCGCTTCGCCACCGTCGGGTCGGCGCCGTAGGTGAGGTCGCCGACGCACGGGTGCCGGTGCGCGGACATGTGCACGCGGATCTGGTGCGTACGCCCGGTCTCCAGCTTGATGTCGAGCAGCGAGGCGGCTCGGAAGGCCTCGATCAGGTCGTAGTGGGTGACGGAGGGCTTGCCCTCCTGGGTCACGGCCCACTTGTAGTCCGCGCTGGGGTGGCGGCCGATCGGCGCGTCGATCGTGCCGCTCATCGGGTCCGGGTGGCCCTGGACGAGCGCGTGGTAGCGCTTGTCGACGACCCGCTCGCGGAACTGGTTCTTCAGCGAGGTGTACGCGCGCTCCGACTTGGCCACGGCCATCAGGCCGGACGTGCCGACGTCGAGGCGGTGCACGATGCCCTGGCGCTCGGACGCGCCGGAGGTGGAGATCCGGTAGCCGGCGGCGGCGAGCCCGCCGATGACGGTGGTGCCGGTCCAGCCGGGGCTCGGGTGGGCGGCGACGCCCACCGGCTTCATGATCACGACGATGTCGTCGTCGTCGTGGACGATCTCCATGCCCGGAACCGGCTCGGCGACGAGCTCGACCGGCCGCGGCGGCGCGGGCATCTCGACTTCGAGCCAGGCGCCGCCGTGCACGCGCTCGGACTTCCCGACGACGCTGCCGTCGACCGACACCTTCCCCGCGGCGGCGAGCTCGGCCGCCTTCGTCCGGGAAAAACCGAACATACGGGCGATGGCGGCGTCCACGCGCTCGCCTTCGAGGCCATCGGGAACGGGCAGGGTGCGGATCTCGGGAATCGTACTCACCTGTCGAGTATGCAGGACTCGACGAGGCACCCGTCCCGCGATCAGTCCTTCGGTCAGTCCTTGTGGACGGTGCCGTCCGGGTCCAGGCCCCTGAAGGACAGCAGCACGATCAGGATGCCGCCGCACACGATCGCCGAGTCCGCGAGGTTGAAGACGGCGAAGTGGGCGGGTGCGATGAAGTCGACCACGGCCCCCCGGAACACCCCCGGCGAACGGAAGATCCGGTCGGTGAGGTTGCCCAGCGCGCCGCCCAGCAGCAGGCCCAGCGCGATCGCCCACGGCAGGCTGTAGAGCTTCCGGGCCAGCCGCACGATCACGATGATCACGGTGGCCGCGATGCAGGTGAAGATGATGGTGAAGGCCTCGCCGAAGCCGAACGCGGCGCCCGGATTGCGGATCGCCTCGAACTTCAGCAGGTCGCCGACGATCCGGATCGGCGGCTGGTGCTCCAGCTTCGCCACGACCAGCATCTTGCTGCCGAAGTCGAGCAGGTAGGCGAGCAGCGCGACCACGAGCAGCGCGACGATCCGCCGACGCCCCCTGGGCGCGGCGGACTCCGGCTGGGCGTCGTCCCCGACCTCCGGCGTACCGATGATGCTCTCCGCCTCTGCCACGTGAGTCCTTCGACTAGCTCGAACCAGGCCGCTCCTGACGAGACACGAGGGTACGTCAGGGTCCGCCCGCGGCGGCAGCCCGGTCCGAGCCTCTGCACCGCCCGCCGCTAGTGGCGCCGCTCCTGCTTCTGCTTGCAGTCCACGCACAGCGTCGCGCGCGGGAAGGCCTGCATCCTGGCCTTGCCGATGGGCTGGCCGCAGTTCTCGCAGAGCCCGTACGTACCGGCGTCCAGCCGTTCCAGGGCGCGCTCGCTCTGTTCGAGCATCTCGCGGGCGTTCGCGGCGAGGGCCAGCTCGGACTCCCGGGTGATGTTCTTGGTGCCCGTGTCGGCCTGGTCGTCGCCCGCGCCGTCGCCGGAGTCCCGCATGAGGCCCGAGATGGCCGCGTCGGAGGCCTGGAGCTCGTCGCGCAGCCGCAGCACCTCGCTCTGGAGCTCGGCACGGGCCTCGGCCACCTCCGCAGGGGTCCAGGGGTCCTCGCCGGGCCGTACGGCCAGCTCGCCCGGCGCCAGGGCCGCCGCTGCCGTGACCCTGACCTTCGGCAGCCCGCTGGTGGCGGCCGCGGCCGTCTTCCTGGCCGTGCCGGTGCTCTTCTTGGCAACCACTTTCCGGGCTCCCGTCTGTTGCGCGGCCTGCGCCGCCCCCTCGGCCGCGGCCGACTTGGCCGTGACCTTCCTCGCGGTCGTCTTCCCGACGCCGGTCGCCTTCGCGTCGGCCGCCTTCGCCGCGGCCGTCGTCTTCTTCACGGCCGTGGCCTTCTTGGCCGTGGCCTTCCGGGCGCCGGTCTTCCCGGCCGCCGTCTTCTTGGCGGGCACCTCCTCGGCGTCCGCCTTCTTGGCGGGCACCTTCTTGGCGGGCACCTTCTTGGCGGCCACCTTCTTGGCGGCCACCTTCTTGGCGGGCACCTTGTTGGCGTCCGCCTTCTTGGCAGCCGGTTTCGTCGCCTTCTCGGCAGCCGTTCCACCAGCCGTCCTGGCGGACTTTTCGGCCGGTGCCCCGGCCGCCGCTTTCGCCGGCGCCTTCGTCACGGAGTTCACGACCGTCTTCTTCCCGGCGGCGGTCGTCCTCTTCCGGGCCGGACCCGCGTCCTCGGCCGCCGCAGCCTTCCCGGTGGCCCTTCCGACAGCCTTCTCGGCAGTTCTCCCGGCGGTCTTCTTCGCCACCATGGCCGCGGCCCCTTCACATACTGTGATCTTGCTCGCGAATCGTGCCGGAACGATAAATCGACTCCAGCCTCGCGGCAACGGGGCACGCGTCCATCGATGCCGACCTGCATCCGTTGTGCCCAGCAGGGAGCCCGGTAATCCGCCACTCCCGTCCCACCGGAGCCCGGACGGCCCGTCGGCCCATTCGGGTCACGCCGCGACCCGTCCGGCCCCCGTCCCGGAACCGGCCCGGGCCCCGCCGCGACCCCCCGTAAACCGGGCTGCCGAGGGCTCCCCCGCCCCGTACACTGGGCCCAGCGAAAGGCATGGACGGGGACGAGTAGCTTCGTACGCAGCCATGAGCGACCCGGGGACGGTGAGAGCCCGGGGGCGAGCGCGATGCGAAGGATCACCCCTGAGCTGCCGGAAGAAAGCCCGTACGGATCCCCGTAGGGCCGGTAGAACCGGCTTCGCACCCCAATGAGGGGGCCATCGGACCAGGTGTCCGGCGGCCAAGGAGGGTGGTACCGCGGGAGCAACGCGGCCTCGGCGACGAGGGCGGCTCTCGTCCCTCCGGACGGAAGTGACACCCCGCCGGAGGAAGAGTTCAGCCTCATGACCACACCGCCGCAGTACCGCCCGGTACCCGCCCAGGTCGACCTGCCTGCCCTTGAGCACGCGGTCCTCGACTTCTGGCGGGAGAGCAAGACCTTCGCCAAGACCCTGGAGCAGTCCGAGGGCCGCCCCGAGTGGGTGTTCTACGAGGGCCCGCCCACCGCCAACGGCATGCCCGGCGCGCACCACATCGAGGCCCGCGTCTTCAAGGACGTCTTCCCGCGTTTCCGCACCATGCGCGGCTACCACGTGGCCCGCAAGGCCGGCTGGGACTGTCACGGCCTGCCCGTCGAGCTCGCCGTCGAGAAGGAGCTCGGCTTCAACGGCAAGCAGGACATCGAGGCGTACGGCATCGCCGAGTTCAACGCCAAGTGCCGGGAGTCCGTGACCCGCCACACCGACGCGTTCGCCGAGCTCACCACGCGGATGGGCTACTGGGTCGACCTGGACGACGCGTACCGGACCATGGACCCCGAGTACGTCGAATCCGTGTGGTGGTCGCTGAAGGAGATCTTCAACAAGGGCCTGCTCACCCAGGACCACCGCGTCGCCCCCTGGTGCCCGCGCTGCGGCACCGGCCTCTCGGACCACGAGCTGGCCCAGGGCTACGAGACGGTCGTCGACCCCTCCGTCTACGTCCGCTTCCCGCTGACCTCCGGCCCGCTCGCCGGGCAGGCCGCCCTGCTGGTCTGGACGACGACCCCCTGGACCCTGGTGTCCAACACGGCCGTGGCCGCGCACCCCGAGGTCACGTACGTCGTCGCCACGAACGGCGAAGAGAAGCTGGTGGTCGCCGAGCCGCTCCTGGAGAAGTCCCTCGGCGAGGGCTGGGAGGCCACCGGCGAGACCTTCACGGGCAAGGAGATGGAGCGCTGGACGTACCAGCGCCCCTTCGACCTCGTCGAGTTCCCGGCCGAGGCCCACTACGTCGTGAACGCCGAGTACGTCACGACCGAGGACGGCACCGGTCTGGTCCACCAGTCCCCCGCCTTCGGCGCCGACGACCTCGCGGTCTGCCGCGCGTACGGCCTGCCCGTCGTGAACCCGGTCCGCCCCGACGGCACCTTCGAGGAGGAGGTCCCGCTCGTCGGCGGCGTCTTCTTCAAGAAGGCCGACGAGAAGCTGACCGCCGACCTGGACGCGCGCGGCCTGCTCTTCAAGCACATCGCCTACGAGCACAGCTACCCGCACTGCTGGCGCTGCCACACGGCCCTGCTCTACTACGCGCAGCCGTCCTGGTACATCCGCACCACCGCCGTCAAGGACGCGATGCTGCGGGAGAACGAGAAGACGAACTGGTTCCCCGACTCGGTCAAGCAGGGCCGCTTCGGCGACTGGCTGAACAACAACATCGACTGGGCGCTCTCCCGCAACCGCTACTGGGGCACCCCGCTGCCCATCTGGCGCTGTGAGGAGAACCACCTCACCTGCATCGGCTCCCGCGCGGAGCTGGGCGAGCTGACCGGCACGGACCTCTCCGGCCTGGACCCGCACCGCCCGTACATCGACGACGTCACCTTCACCTGCACCCACGAGGGCTGCTCGCTGGAGGCCGTCCGCGTACCGGAGGTCATCGACGCCTGGTACGACTCGGGCTCGATGCCGTTCGCGCAGTGGGGCTACCCGTACAAGAACAAGGAGATCTTCGAGAAGCGCTACCCGGCGCAGTTCATCTCGGAGGCCATCGACCAGACCCGCGGCTGGTTCTACACGCTGATGGCGGTCGGCACCCTCGTCTTCGACAAGTCCTCCTACGAGAACGTGGTCTGCCTGGGCCACATCCTCGCCGAGGACGGCCGCAAGATGTCCAAGCACCTGGGCAACATCCTCCAGCCCATCCCGCTCATGGACCAGCACGGCGCGGACGCGGTCCGCTGGTTCATGGCGGCCGGCGGCTCCCCGTGGGCGGCGCGGCGCGTGGGCCACGGCACGATCCAGGAGGTCGTGCGCAAGACCCTCCTCACGTACTGGAACACGGTCGCCTTCCAGGCGCTGTACGCCCGTACGTCGAACTGGGCCCCGTCGGCGGCCGACCCGGCGCCGGCGGACCGCACGGTCCTGGACCGCTGGCTGCTCTCGGAGCTGAACTCCCTCGTCGTCGAGGTCACCGAGGCGATGGAGTCGTACGACACCCAGCGCGCCGGAAAGCTGCTGTCCGCCTTCGTGGACGACCTCTCCAACTGGTACGTGCGCCGCTCGCGCCGCCGCTTCTGGCAGGGCGACGCGGCCGCGCTGCGCACCCTGCACGACGTGGTGGAGACGGTCACCCGCCTGCTCGCCCCCCTCACCCCGTTCATCACGGAGCGGGTCTGGCAGGACATGGTCGTCCCGGTCACCCCGCAGGCGCCGGAGTCGGTGCACCTCTCCTCCTGGCCGGAGGCCGACACGTCGGCGATCGACCCGACGCTCTCGCAGCAGATGCTGCTGGTCCGTCGTCTGGTGGAGCTGGGCCGCGCGACCCGCGCGGAGTCGGGCGTCAAGACCCGCCAGCCGCTCTCGCGGGCCCTGGTCGGTGCGGCGGGCTTCGACGCCCTGTCGGCGGAGCTCCAGGCCCAGATCACGGAGGAGCTGAACGTCTCCTCCCTGGCCTCCCTGTCGGAGGTCGGCGGCTCGCTGGTCGACACGACCGCGAAGGCGAACTTCCGGGCGCTCGGCAAGCGCTTCGGCAAGGGCGTGCAGGACGTGGCGAAGGCGGTGGCGGCGGCCGACGCGGCGGCGCTGTCGCTGGCGCTGCGCTCCGGCTCCGCGGTGATCTCGCTGAACGGCGAGGAGATCTCCCTGTCTCCGGAGGAGGTCATCATCACGGAGACCCCGCGCGAGGGCTGGTCGGTGGCGTCCGACTCCGGCGCCACCGTCGCCCTGGACCTGGAGATCACCCCGGAGCTGCGGCTGGCGGGCCTGGCCCGTGACGCGATCCGCCTGATCCAGGAGGCCCGCAAGAACTCCGGCCTGGACGTCGCGGACCGCATCGCCCTGCGCTGGTCCTCCTCGGACCCGGAGGTCGTGACGGCCCTGACGGACCACGCCTCGCTGATCGCGGACGAGGTCCTGTCGACGGACTACGCCGCGGGCGAGGCCGACACCACGTACGGTGACCCGTTCACGGACGAGTCCCTGGGCCTGACGTTCCGCCTGCGCAAGGCTTAGTCATCGCCCCTGTGGCCCGGACCCCGCTCGGGGTCCGGGCCACAGTCGTCTCCGCTCCCCCCGCGCTGCGGTGGCGCCTGCCGGTGGTACGCCAACGGGCCGGGCCCGGTCCCCCCGAAGGGGAACCGGGCCCGGCCCGTGACTGCCGACCTACCGGCGGCGCCTAGTTGTCGTCCTCGTCGATCAGGAAGCCGCGCATCGGCGACGGCGCCTGCATCGGCTGCGGCGCGGCCGGCCGCACCGGAGCCATCGGCTGCGTCATCGCGGGAGACATCTGCTGCTGACCACCGTACGAGGGGCCGCCCATCGGGGACGGGCCACCCATCGGCGAGGGACCGCCCATGGGCGACGGGCCGCCCATCGAGTGCCCCATCGCTCCGGCCGGAGCCATCGACGGCGTCGGCGACGGCGGGAGCGCCGGGCCGGCCGGGTTGCGCGGCGGGGCCAGGGAGTCGTCCGCCTGGGTCTCCAGCTGGCGCAGCTGCGACTCCAGGTACGACTTCAGGCGCGTACGGTACTCACGCTCGAAGCCCCGCAGGTCCTCGACCTTGCGCTCCAGCGTGGCGCGGGCGGACTCCAGGGAGCCCATCGCGACGCGGTGCTTCTCCTGCGCGTCCCGCTCCAGCGCGTCGGCCTTGGCGCGGGCGTCCCGCTCCAGGCCCTCGGCGCGGCTGCGCGCCTCGCCGACGATCTTGTTGGCCTCGGAACGGGCCTCCGCGATCGCCTGGTCGGCGGTCTGCTGCGCCAGCGACAGGACGCGGGCGGCGCTGTCGCCACCGGGGCCCTGCTGCGGGAGCTGCGGCTGCTGCATCTGCTGCTGCATCGGCTGACCCATGGGCTGCATCTGCTGACCCATCGGCTGCATCTGCTGGCCCATGGGCTGCATCTGCTGGCCGAGCGGGTTCTGGCCGCCCATGGACTGCTGGCCCATGCCCTGCTGGCCCATCTGCTGCTGGCCGCCCATGGTGTGCATGGGGCCGCCCATCGGACCGGGGCCACCCGGACCCTGCGGTCCGTGTCCGCCGGGGCCGGCCGGGAGCTGCGGCTGGCCGCCCGGCAGCTGGGGCGGGCCCATCTGCGGCGGGCCCTGCTGCGCCGGCGGGCCGGATATGGCGGCGGGCACGGGGGCGCCGGGGCCTCCGGGGCCGCGCTGGTCCTGGGGCTCGGGCTTGCGCATGCCCTGCTGCTGCTGGTTCTGGGCGGCGGCACGCGTGGCGGCGGCCAGCTTCGCGCGCAGGTCCTCGTTCTCGCGCAGCAGGCGCGTCAGTTCGGACTCGACCTCGTCGAGGAAGGCATCGACCTCGTCCTCGTCATAGCCTTCTCGCAGGCGGACGGTCGTGAACTGCTTGTTCCGCACGTCCTCGGGAGTCAGCGGCATGTCTTCTTCACCTCTACGTAGTCGTCGGCAGTCGGCAGGACCGTATCGGGACTGTCCCCGCGCTCACGGGGAAGCTCATCGTTCACACGCTTCTCGCAGCGGTGCTCACGAAACTGATGAGGATGTAAACGATGATCATCAGAACGAAGAAGGACAGGTCGAGTGCCACGCCCCCGAGACGCAACGGCGGAATGAAACGCCGGAGAAGCTTGAGCGGTGGATCGGTGACAGTGTAGGTGGCCTCAAGGACGACCACCATCGCCTTGCCCGGAGTCCATGAACGTGCGAACTGGAAGACGTAGTCCATCACCAGTCGGAAGATCAGCACGATAAGGAAGCACATCAGCGCGATGTAGACCACCTGCAGTGCGACGCCCATCCCGCGCTTCCCTCTCCCCTGCTCTCGCTCAGTCCCCGGCCCCGTGTCTGACGGATCGGTCTAGCTTTGGTTGAAGAACCCGCCCTCCGCGATGCGGGCCTTGTCCTCCGCCGTGACATCGACGTTAGCAGGCGACAGCAGGAACACCTTCTGTGTCACGCGTTCAATGCTGCCGTGCAGACCGAAGACGAGGCCGGCGGCGAAGTCGACAAGTCGCTTCGCATCCGTGTCGTCCATCTCCGTGAGGTTCATGATCACCGGAGTGCCCTCACGGAAGTGTTCCCCGATGGTACGGGCCTCGTTGTAGGTCCGGGGGTGCAGCGTCGTGATGCGGTACGGCTCCCGCTCGGAGACGACCTTGGGCATGATCACGGGGGCGTTCTTCTCCAGGTTCGAGCGTTCAGGTGTGATGGATGCCACGGGGGCAATTCGCGCAGGACGTCCGTTTTCAACCGGCAATGGGATGGGTTCCCGTTGCGCCGGAGGCTGGGTAATTCGTACCGGTTCGTCCGTTACGGGCGGTTGGTGCACGGCCTGCTGGCGCCGGCGGTCCCGCTCCGGTTCCGGCTCGGGCTCGAACTCGTCGTCGGGGTCGTACCCCGGGTTGTCGTACCGGTCGTCCTCCACGAGGCCGAGGTAGACCGCCATCTTGCGCATCGCGCCGGCCATTCTCTGAATCCTCCGCTCTGTGGTGGATCGCCCTGTCGCAGGTGTGTCGCTGTGTCACCAAAGTCACCAACTGCCCGCGATCCACGTGGTCTGTCCGCCCGTCAGCGGGAATGACCATATTTTCTGCTGTGGTCCGACTTTCTTCGCGACGTTACCCGAGCCGGGGTCTCGCGCCGAGTACCGCAGTGCCGACGCGTACATGTGTCGCACCGGCCGCAACGGCCTGTTCCAGGTCTGCGCTCATCCCGGCCGACACCATCGTGGCAGCCGGATGGTCCGCGCGCAGGCGGGATGACAATTCAACCAGCCGCTCGAAAGCGGCCTGTTCGCGTCCCGCGTAGGGCCCGGCCAGCGGGGCGACGGTCATCAGGCCGTCGATCCGCAGTCCGGGCGCCCCGGCCACGAGGTCCGCGAGCCCGGCGAGCTGCTCGGGAGCGGCGCCGCCGCGGGTGCCGCGCTCCCCCGACTCCGCGTCGAGCGCGATCTGGACGAGGCAGCCGAGTTCGCGCCCGGCTCCTTCGGCGGCGGCCGAGAGGGCCGTCACCAGCCTGGGCCGGTCGACGGACTGCACGACATGCGCGTATCCCGCCACGGAACGGACTTTGTTCGTCTGCAACTGGCCCACGAAGTGCCAGGTGAGCGGCAGATCCGCGCAGGCCGCGGCCTTGGGGGCGGCGTCCTGGTCACGATTCTCCGCCACGTGACGGACCCCCAGGTCCGCCAGCAGTCGTACGTCGCTCGCGGGGTAGGTCTTGGTGACGACGATGAGCGTCACCTCGTCCCGCGCCCGCCCCGCGGCCGCGCAGGCGGACGAGATACGTTCCTCCACCCGCGCGAGGTTCTCCGCGAGCTCCGTCTTACGGTCCGTCATTACCTAGCCCAACCAGACATATCCGGCAAGCCGCCCGGTCACCCGGTCGCGGCGGTACGAGAAGTGGTCCCGCGACTCCAGTGTGCAGACCGGCGAACGGTGGCGGTTCACCACCCCCGCCTCCGCGAGCTGCGCGTGCACCCCGGCGACCACGTCGACGGACGGGGTCCCCCAACTCGTCTCGCCGTAGGCGGCCGGCACCTGCTCGGCGACCGCCGCCCGCATCTCGGCCGGCACCTCGTAGCAGCGCCCGCAGATCGCCGGTCCGGTACGGGCGATGATCCGCCCGGGTTCGGCCCCGAGGGCGACCATCGCCTCCACGGCGGCGGGCACCACCCCGGCGACCAGTCCGGGCCGCCCCGCGTGGGCCGCGCCCGCGACCCCCGCGACGGGGTCGGCCAGCAGGACCGGGGTGCAGTCCGCGGTGAGCACCGCGAGGGCGAGTCCCCGGCGGGCGGTCACCACCGCGTCCACCGCCGGAACGTCCGCGTCGGCGCCCCAGGGTCCGGGGACCACCGCCACGTCACGGCCGTGGACCTGGTTCATCCAGACCACCCGGTCCGGCTCGATGCCCAGGGCTCCGGCGGCGGCGGCCCGGTTCGCGAGAACGGCGGTGGGGTCGTCTCCGACCGCGCCGCCGAGATTGAGCTCCTCGTACGGAACGGCGCTCACCCCGCCCCACCGGTCGGTGAAGGCGAAGTGGGCGCCGTTCTCGTCGTACTGGTCCAGCGTCACTTCAAGAAGTCCGGGACATCCAGTTCCTCGGCCGGGCTGTCCTGGTACGGCCGGGCCGTCGGGACCTGCGGCGCGGGGGCCGCGGTCTCGACCGGAGCCGCCTCGACCGGGGCCGGGGGCTCTTCGCGCGGGGTGACCGTACCCAGGCCGCCGAAGGCCGGGCGGGCCGGCTCGGCCGCGCGGACCGGTGCCGGGGCCGGCTCCTCGCGCTTGGTGGACGCGGCACCGATGACGTTGTCCCGGCGGGCCGGGGGCTGTCCGCCGTCGAAGCCGGCGGCGATGACGGTGACCCGTACCTCGTCGCCGAGCGCGTCGTCGATGACGGCGCCGAAGATGATGTTCGCCTCGGGGTGGGCGGCCTCGCTGACCAGCTGCGCGGCCTCGTTGATCTCGAAGAGACCGAGGTCCGAGCCACCGGAGATGGAGAGCAGCACACCGCGGGCGCCGTCGATGGACGCCTCCAGCAGCGGCGAGGAGATCGCCATCTCGGCGGCGGCCACCGCGCGGTCGTCGCCGCGGGCCGAGCCGATGCCCATGAGGGCCGAGCCGGCCTCGGACATGACGGACTTGACGTCCGCGAAGTCGAGGTTGATCAGACCCGGGGTGGTGATGAGGTCGGTGATGCCCTGGACACCCGAGAGCAGGACCTGGTCGGCCGACTTGAAGGCGTCCAGGACCGAGACCTGGCGGTCCGAGATGGACAGCAGCCGGTCGTTGGGGATGACGATGAGGGTGTCGACCTCTTCGCGGAGCTCGGCGATGCCGTCCTCCGCCTGGTTCGCGCGGCGCCGTCCTTCGAAGGTGAACGGCCGGGTGACCACACCGATCGTCAGGGCGCCGAGCGAGCGTGCGATGTTGGCGACGACGGGTGCGCCGCCGGTACCGGTGCCACCGCCCTCGCCGGCGGTGACGAAGACCATGTCGGCCCCCTTGAGGACCTCCTCGATCTCCTCGCGGTGGTCCTCTGCCGCCTTGCGACCGACTGCCGGATTGGCGCCGGCGCCGAGGCCCCGGGTGAGTTCACGGCCGACGTCGAGCTTGACGTCGGCGTCGCTCATCAACAGCGCCTGGGCGTCCGTGTTGATGGCGATGAACTCGACGCCCTTGAGACCGACCTCGATCATTCGGTTGATGGCATTGACACCACCGCCGCCGACACCGATGACCTTGATGACTGCGAGGTAGTTCTGCGGTGCTGCCACGTCGAAGGCCTCTCGCCTCGAGTTACGTGTCGCCGCCTCGCGGGCCTGCGTTGCGACGACTGATGCCGAAATGTGGGACGGTCCGAACGCGCCGACCCGAACCCTAACCCTGAAGTTTAGGGTTAAGCATGTGCCTGTTCCTTGGACTCTTCCGAACAGGACACTAAGTCGACAAGTAGCGCGTGTTCAACGAACACGCCGAACCTCCCGTTTTTCTTTTCACCCTATGTGATCACCCGTATCGGTGGCCAACCAGGGTGCGTCGCTGTTCGACCCGACGTCAACTCCCGGACACCGCAGGGGCGGTGGGGACGCTCACGTCAAAGTGGTCAGCCTTGGGCGCGGCTTTCAGCAGAGCGGTCAGCGCACGCCCCTTCGCCTCGCCCTGCTCGCCGCTGCCCCAGACCACGGTCCGGCCGCGGGTCAACTCCAGTACGACCGAGTCGTACGAGCCCACCCTGACCTGCACGGTCTCCTTGGCGACCGCTTCGGGGAGGTCCCCGGCGACGCCCACGGCCTCGTGCAGCAGCCGCTCCTCGTCGAAGCGGCGGCCGCTGGGCGACTGTGCCGCTGACAATTCGAGGACCGGAACGCCCGCGGGAGCTTTCGCGGCCGTGTCGAATCGCACACCCGAAGCGTCCACTTCCACGAACTTGGCGTCCTTTTTGATGAGCAGGACGGGTTTGCGTTCCGTCACTTTCAGCCCGATCCCGTGCGGCCAGGCCCGCACCACATCGACCGAATCGACGCGGGGCAGCCGGCTGCGGACGCGGCCCGCGATCTCGTCGGTGTCCACGCCCACCAGCGGTGCCCCGACCGGTACGGCCGCGGCCGCCAGCACCTGCTCGGGGGTCAGCACCTGGGTACCGCTCGTGGTCACCTTCTCGACGCGGAGCCAGGAAGAGCCGTAGAGCACCCAGCTGCCGCCCCCGGTGAGGAGCACGGCGGCGAGGAGGGCGAGCAGCACGGGGCCCCGGTGCCGCAGGCGCCTGACGAGGCGCTGGACACCGGGGCCCTGCGGGCCGGACCCCCCTGACGACCGGGGCTGCTTGGGCGGCTTGGGAGAGCCGGAGCCCTCGCCCTTCCGGGCGGACCCGGGGTTGCCGCGCTGTGCGGTCGTCGCTCCGGCCACTCCTGTGCCTCCTGCGCTAGCGGTTCCTGTGTGCGGCGATCGCCTCGTACACCATCGCGACGAGCAGGTCGTCGGCGTCGCGGCGGCCGAACTCGGCGGCGGCGCGGGACATCTCGTACAGGCGGTGCGGGTCGGCGAGCACCGGGAGGACCTGGCTGAGCACCCACTCGGGCGTCAGCTCCGCGTCGTCGACGAGCAGGCCGCCGCCGGCCTTGACCACCGGCTGGGCGTTGAGCCGCTGTTCGCCGTTGCCGATCGGCAGCGGGACGTACGCGGCCGGCAGCCCGACGGCGGAGAGTTCGGCGACGGTCATCGCGCCCGCGCGGCACAGCATCATGTCGGCGGCGGCGTACGCGAGATCCATCCGGTCCACGTACGGTACCGGCACATACGGCGGCATCCCGGGCATGTTGTCGACACGCGGCAGTTCGTTCTTCGGACCGACCGCGTGCAGGATCTGGATCCCGGAGCGCTGGAGGGTCGGAGCGACCTGCTGGATGGTCTCGTTGAGGCGGCGGGCGCCCTGCGAGCCGCCGGAAACCAGCAGGGTCGGCAGGTTCGGGTCCAGGCCGAAGGCGGCGCGCGCCTCCGGGCGGGCCGCCGCCCGGTCCAGGGTGGAGATGGAGCGGCGCAGCGGGATGCCCACGTAGCGGGCGCCGCGCAGTTTGCTGTCGGGGGTGGAGACCGCGACGGCGTGCGCGTAGCGGGAGCCGATCTTGTTGGCCAGTCCCGGCCGGGCGTTGGCCTCGTGGACGATGATCGGCACCCCGAGCCGCTTGGCGGCCAGGTAGCCGGGCAGGGCCACGTAGCCGCCGAAGCCGACGACGCAGTCGGCCTTGGTGCGCTCCAGGATCTCCTCGGCGGCCTTGATCGTCCCGCGCAGCCGTCCGGGGACGGTGATGAGCTCGGGGGTGGGCTTGCGGGGCAGCGGGACGGCCGGGATCAGCCCCAGCTCATAGCCGCGCTCGGGCACGAGGCGGGTTTCGAGCCCGCGCTCCGTGCCGAGGGCGGTGATGCCCACGGAAGGGTCCTGCCTGCGCAGGGCGTCCGCGAGGGCGAGCGCCGGCTCGATGTGGCCGGCGGTCCCCCCACCGGCGAGTACGACATGCACCGAAATTCACCGCTCTCCGGACGGACGCCTCTTGACGCTCCGTCTCATCGACTTCCATCTCTGCCCGGTCCGCTTCCAGCCGGTCTTCGGCTGGCGCATCGCGAGCGCCGCGCGCGCCGCCGGCTCCTCCCGCGCGAAGGCGATGAGCAGTCCGACCGCGAACATGGTCGGCAGCAGCGCGGACCCCCCGTACGAGAACAGCGGGAGCGGGACTCCGGCGATCGGCAGCAGACCGAGCACCGCACCGATGTTGATCACGGCCTGCGCCGTGATCCAGGTGGTCACGCCTCCCGCGGCATACCGTACGAAGGAGTCCTCCGTGCGTCCGGCCACGCGGATACCCGCATAGCCTAGAGCCGCGAACAGGGCGAGTACCGACAGCGTCCCCGCCAGACCCAGTTCCTCCCCGGTGATGGCGAAGATGAAGTCGGTGTGGGCTTCGGGCAGTTGCCCCCATTTTTCCACACTGGCACCCAAACCGGAACCGAACCATCCGCCCGATGCGAGGGCATAGATCCCGTGCACGGCCTGCCAGCACAGGTCGTTCCGGCCGGGATCCGTCGCGCCGATGCAGGCGAGCCGGTCCATCCGGTGCGGGCTGGTCTTGATCAGCAGTGCGACGATCACACCCGCGAAGGCCAGCACCGCCACGAACATCCGCGTGGGCGCCCCCGCCAGCCACAGCAGGCCGAACAGGATGGCCCCGAGGATCATCGCGGTGCCCATGTCCCCGCCCAGCATGATCAGCCCGAGCAGCAGGAAGGCCACCGGGACCAGCGGCACCAGGAGGTGCTTCCACTGGCTCAGCAGTTCCTTGTCGCCCTTGCGGGCCAGCAGGTCGGCGCCCCAGAGGATCAGGGCCAGCTTGCCGAACTCACTGGGCTGGAGCATGAACGGACCGCCAAGGGAGATCCAATTCTGGTTGCCGTTGATCGCGACCCCTATCCCGGGGACCTGGACCAGGACCATCAGGAACAGGGTTCCCGCGAGCACGGGGTACGACAGCGCCCGGTGCAGTTTCACGGGCATCCGGGAGGCGACGAGCAGCAGCCCGGTGCCGATCAGGGCGGCCAGGAACTGCTTCTTGAAGAAGTACGCGTCGCCCAGGCCCAGCTGGAGGGCCTTGATCATCGATGCCGAGTAGACCATCACCAGGCCGAGCACGGTGATGAGCAGCGAGCTGCCGAAAATCAGGTAATACGCGGTGAGGGGCCGGTCCCAGGCCTTGCGCAACCGCCGCTGCGTTCGCCGCAGCCGCTCCAGCGGCCCGCGCCCGCCCGGTCCACGCCCGCCGGAGGCCGGCCGCCTGCGGCCCTGCGCCCTGACCGTCCTGGCGGACTTGGCACCGCTCACGGACCTGGCGGCCTTCACGGCGGACGGCCGCCGCCCCGGCAGCACTTGCTTGGCCGGCATGTGTGACCTTCCCCTCCACTCGTACGAGGCGAGCAGCCGGTCGGGGAGGACTCGCCGACCTGAGACGGGCCGGCCGGGCCTACTCGCTCTCGGCGGCCAGCTCGCGCACCGCATCCGCGAATGCGTCCCCGCGCTTGTTGTAGTTCGCGAACATGTCCATCGAGGCACAGGCCGGGGCCAGCAGAACCGTGTCGCCGGGCTCTGCGAGCCGGGCCGCCTCCCGGACCGCTGCGAGCATCGCCCCAGTGTCGGTCCGGTCGAGGTCGACGACCGGGACCTCGGGGGCGTGTCGCGCCAGCGCCTCGGCGATCAGCGCCCGGTCGGCGCCGATCAGCACGACGCCGCGCAGCCGCTTCGCCGACGTGGCGACGAGCTCGTCGAAGGTCGCGCCCTTGGCGAGACCGCCGGCGATCCACACGACGGGCTCGAAGGCCGCCAGGGAGGCCTCGGCGGCGTGCGTGTTGGTGGCCTTGGAGTCGTCGATGTACGTGACCCCCGCGACCTCGTCCACGAACGCGACGCGGTGCGCGTCGGGGCGGAAGTCGCGCAGGCCGTCGCGGACCGCGCGCGGGGCGACGCCGAAGGCGCGGGCCAGGGCCGCCGCGGCGAGCGCGTTGGCGATGTTGTGCGGGGCCGGCGGGTTGACGTCCTTGACCTCGGCGAGCTCCTGGGCGTTCTTCTGCCGGTTCTCCACGAAGGCGCGGTCGACGAGGATGCCGTCGACGACGCCGAGCATGGAGGGGCCGGGGGCGCCGAGGGTGAAGCCGATCGCCCGGCAGCCCTCCTCGACGTCGGCGTTCTCGACGAGCTTCTCGGTGGCCGGGTCGGCGACGTTGTAGACGCAGGCGACCGTGTTGCCCTCGTAGATGCGGCCCTTGTCCGCGGCGTACGCGTCCATCGAGCCGTGCCAGTCGAGGTGGTCCGGGGCCAGGTTGAGCACGGCCGCCGAGTGGGCGCGCAGCGAGGGCGCCCAGTGCAGCTGGTAGCTGGAGAGTTCGACGGCGAGCACGTCGTACTGCTCCTCGCCGAGCACCACGTCGATGATCGGGGTGCCGATGTTGCCGACGGCGGCGGTCTTCAGCCCTGCGGCCTTCAGGATCGACGCGAGCATCTGGGTGGTGGTGGTCTTGCCGTTGGTGCCGGTGATCGCCAGCCACTCGGCGGGCCCGGCCGGGGTCCGCTCGGCGTCGGCGTCGGCGTCCCCGCCGGCGTCCGCCGCCGCGGCGGCCCGGCGGGCGGCGCGCAGTTCCACACCGGCCCCGCGCAGCCGCCAGGCGATCTCGACGTCGCCGACGACGTCGACGCCCGCCTCTGCGGCGGCCCGGAAGAGCGGGCTCCCGGGCTGCCAGCCGGGCGAGGTGACGACCAGTTCGGTGCCCTCGGGCAGGGTTTCCCCGGCCCGGGCACCGTCGGGCAGGTGCCCCAGGCGGACCTCGATGCCCAGCTCGGCGAGTTCGGCGGCCTTCGCGCGGTGCGCGTCGCCGTCGCCGCTGTCGACGACGGTCACCGTCGCGCCGAGTCCGGCCAGCGCCCGGGCGGCGCTGATGCCGCTGATGCCGAGGCCGGCCACGGTGATCCGGCCCGGCAGGCCGTACCGGCCCAGGGGATCGGGGCCGAGCAGGCCGGCCAGGTCGGTGGTGCTCACTTGTCGGCTGCCCATCCCGCGTAGAAGAGTCCGAGACCCACGATCACGCACATGCCCTGGATGATCCAGAACCGGACCACCACCAAGACCTCGGACCACCCCTTCAGTTCGAAGTGGTGCTGGAGCGGGGCCATCCGGAAGACGCGCTTCCCGGTGAGCTTGAAGGAGCCGACCTGGATGACGACCGACATGGTGATGAGGACGAAGAGGCCGCCGAGGAGGGCGATCAGGAACTCCGTGCGGGAGCAGATCGCGAGACCGGCGAGGGCGCCGCCGAGGGCCAGCGAGCCGGTGTCACCCATGAAGATCTTGGCGGGCGAGGTGTTCCACCACAGGAAGCCGAAGCAGGCGCCCATCAGCGCGGAGGCGACGATCGCGAGGTCCAGCGGATCTCGTACCTCGAAGCACGCGTTGGGGTTCGTCAGGGTCTGCGCGTTGGCGCACGACTCCTGGAACTGCCAGACGCCGATGAACGTGTACGCGCCGAAGACCATCACCGCGGCGCCGGTGGCCAGACCGTCCAGACCGTCCGTCAGGTTCACGCCGTTGGACATGGCCAGGATCATGAACAGGGCCCAGACCACGAACAGCACCGGGCCGATCGACCAGCCGAAGTCCGTGACGAACGACAGCTTGGTGGAGGCCGGGGCGTTGCCGCGGGCGTCCTTGAACTGGAGTGCCAGAACGGCGAAGGCGATGCCGACGATCAGCTGACCGGCCATCTTGGCCTTGGCCCGCAGGCCCAGCGAGCGGCGCTTGACGATCTTGATGTAGTCGTCGAGATAGCCCACCAGGCCCATGCCGGCCATCAGGAAGAGCACCAGGACGCCGGAGAACGTGGGCTGGCTGCCCGTGATCACCTTCGTCAGGGCGTACGCGATGATCGTCGCCAGGATGAAGGAGATACCGCCCATGGTGGGCGTGCCCTTCTTCCCGGCGTGGCCGCGCGGGCCGTCGTCGCGGATGAACTGGCCGTAGCCCTTGCGGGCCAGCAGCTTGATCAGCAGCGGAGTGCCGACCACGGTCAGGAACATGCCGATGACACCGGCGAAGAGGATCTGCCTCATCGGTCGGCGACCTCGCCCTCACCGGACAGCAGAGCCAGAGCGACCCGCTCCAGGCCGACCGACCTGGAAGCCTTCACCAGCACGACGTCACCCGGGCGCAGTTCACTGCGCAACAGGTCGATCGCCGCCTGCGCGTCGGACACGACCACCGACTCCTCACCCCACGAACCCTCGTTATATGCGCCCAGTTGCAGCCAGGACGCTTCCCTGCCCCCGACTGCGACGAGCTTGCTCACGTTGAGCCGGACGGCAAGCCGTCCCACCGCGTCGTGCTCGGCCAACGATGCGTCCCCGAGCTCGGCCATGGGACCGAGCACCGCCCACGTACGTCCCCCGTCGGCCCTGGCCGTGCCGCCCATCGCGGCGAGCGCGCGCAGTGCGGCCCTCATGGACTCGGGATTCGCGTTGTAGGCGTCGTTGACGATCGTCACGCCGTCCGCCCGCTCGGTGACCTCCATCCGCCACCGGGACATGGTGCCCGCCCCGGAGAGCGCGGTGGCGATCTCCTCGGTGGACATGCCCAGTACATGGGCGACGGCGGCCGCGGCGAGCGCGTTCGACACGTGGTGCTCACCGTACAGGCGCAAGGTCACTTCGCCGCACCCGGTGGGTGTGTGGAGTGTGAAGGAGGGCTGTCCTGCCGGTGTCATACGGACTTCCGAGGCCCGTACGTCGGCGTCGTCGGCCTCGCCGAAGAGCACCGTACGGGCCTTGGTCCGGGCGGACATCGCACGCACCAGCGGATCGTCGGCGTTGAGGACGGCGATCCCGCCCTCGGCCTCGGACGGCAGGGCCTCGACGAGCTCGCCCTTGGCCTGGGCGATCTGCTCGCGGCCGCCGAACTCGCCGATGTGGGCGGTCCCGACGTTGAGGACGAGTCCGATCCGCGGCGGGGTCAGGCCGGTGAGGTAGGCGATGTGCCCGATGCCGCGAGCGCCCATCTCCAGTACCAGGTGGCGGGTTTCCTCCGTGGCGCGCAGCGCGGTGAGCGGCAGGCCGATCTCGTTGTTGAGGGAGCCCGGGGTCCACACGGTGGGTGCGTGGGTCTGGAGCACCTGGGCGATGAGGTCCTTGGTGGAGGTCTTGCCGGCGGAGCCGGTCAGGGCCACCACGTCGGTGCCGAGACGCTCGACGACGGCCCGGGCGAGGGCGCCCAGGGCCTTCTCGACGTCGGCGACGACGATCGCGGGTACGCCGACGGGCCGGGCGGCGAGGACGGCCGCGGCGCCGGAGGCGACCGCGCGCTCGGCGTAGTCGTGGCCGTCGACGTGCTCGCCGGCGAAGGCGGCGAACAGGCTGCCGGCCTCCACCTGGCGGGAGTCGATGACCACGGGCCCGGTGATCCGCACGGACGGATCCGGTATGTCGTGGGGCCGCCCGCCGGTGATGTCGGCGATCTCGGCGAGGGAGAGGGCGATCACTGGTTCACCTCGGCCTGTCGGACGTTGCTGCCTTGCTGGCGTTCGATCGCGGCGCGGAGCACCGCGCGGTCGTCGAAGGGCCGTACGACGCCCGCCGTCTCCTGGCCCTGCTCGTGGCCCTTGCCCGCGACCAGCACGGTGTCACCGGGCTCGGCGCGCGCGACCGCGGCGGCGATGGCCGCGGCCCGGTCCGCGTCGACGAGGACCGTGCCCCGCTCTTCGGCCGGTACGGAGACGGCGCCCCCGAACATCGCGGCGAGGATCGCCAGGGGGTCCTCGGAGCGCGGGTTGTCGGAGGTCAGTACGGCGGTGTCGGCGAAGCGGGCCGCCGCGGCGCCCATCGGGGCGCGCTTGGTGGTGTCGCGGTCGCCGCCGCAGCCGAGCACGATGTGCAGTTTGCCGGTCGTGACCTCGCGCAGCGCGCGGAGCACCGATTCGACGGCGTCCGTCTTGTGCGCGTAGTCGACGACGGCCAGGTACGGCTGGCCCGCGTCCACCCGCTCCAGCCGGCCGGGCACCCCGGGGACCGCGGCGACGCCGTCGGCGGCGGTCTGCGGGTCGAGGCCGGCGGCGGCGAGCGTGACGATCGCGGCGACGGTGTTGGCGACGTTGAACGGGCCGGGCAGCGGGGCCGTGGCCCGTACGCGCTGCCCCTGCGGACCGACCACGGTCAGGGTGGAGTCCATGTGCCCGAACACGACGTCCTCGGCGCGCCAGTCGGCGGCCCGGTCGCCCTCGGCGGAGAAGGTGACCACCGGGATCGCGGCCTCCTTGGCGAGGCGCCGGCCGTACTCGTCGTCGAGGTTGACCACGCCGAGGCGGGCGCGGCGCTCGGTGAAGAGCTGCGCCTTGGCCTGGAAGTAGTCCTCCATGTCCGAGTGGAACTCCATGTGCTCGGGGCTGAGGTTGTTGAAGACGGCGACGTCGAAGACGCATCCGTCGACCCGGCCGAGCACCAGGGCGTGGCTGGAGACCTCCATGGCGACGGCCTCGACCCCGCGTTCGCGCATGACCGCGAACAGGGCCTGGAGGTCGGTGGCCTCCGGGGTGGTGCGCTCCGACTTGATCCGCTCGTCGCCGATGCGCATCTCGACGGTGCCGACCAGTCCGGTGGAGCGTCCGGCGCCGCGCAGGCCGCCCTCGACGAGGTACGCCGTGGTGGTCTTGCCGGAGGTGCCGGTGATGCCGATCTGGAGCAGGCCCTCGCCGGGACGGCCGTAGATCGTGGCGGCGAGCTCGCCCATCCGGCCGCGCGGATCGGCGACGGCCAGGACCGGCAGTCCGGTCGCGGCCGCGCGCTCGGCACCCGCCGGGTCGGTCAGCACGGCCGCGGCGCCGAGGGCGGCCGCCTGGGCGGCGAAGTCCGCGCCGTGCAGTTTGGCGCCGGGCAGGGCCGCGTACAGGTCGCCGGGGCGCACGGCACGGGAGTCGTGCGTGATGCCGGTGATCTGCGGGGGCTTCGGCGCGGAGGCCGCGCCGGGGGCTTCGATGCCCAGCAGGTCGGCCAGCTCGCCCAGGGGTGTCGGGCGGGCGGCCTGGGGCCGGGGCGCTCCCGGCGGCGTTGCCGGGGCGTCTTTCTGGGCGGTTCTGGGCTGATCAGCGTGGGGCACGGCGGTGAGCGTACCGGGCGCGGCGGGCCGCTCGCGAAGTGAGGGCCCGGCCGTGTGGTCGTCGGCCGACGGGTTCCCGGGTTTCGGGGTGATCGTTGTCACTGATGGTGCCTCACGGATTTCTGGCGGGCCGGCCGGCCCGCCGGGTCACTGGCCGGGCTGCCGGCTGGGCTGTGCGGAGGGCGCTGCGGAGGGCTGGGTGGCGGGCGGGGGGCCGGCGTCGAAGGTGACGGGGAGCCCGGCCGGGGCGGTTCCCGTCGGGGCGACCTGGAGGGTCTTGAGGGCGAACTCCATGACCTTCTTGTAGATCGGGCCGCAGATCTGGCCGCCGAAGTAGCTGCCCTTGGTGGGGTTCTGGATGGCGCAGTAGACGGTGATCCGCGGGTTGTCGGCGGGGGCGAAACCGGCGAAGGAGGCGGTGTAGCCCTTGTAGCGGCCGGTGGCCGGATCCACCCGGTTGGACGTGCCGGTCTTGCCGCCGACCCGGTAGCCGGGGATGCGGGCCTTGGTGCCGGTGCCCTCCTGGTCGTCGACGACCGACTCCAGCATCCGGGAAAGGGTCTTGGCGGTGTCCGGGCTGATCACGGTGGTCTTCTCGGGTGCCGGGGCCGGGGTGAAGCGGCCGTCGGGGCCCTTGGTGCCGCGGACCAGGGTCGGTTCGATGCGTACGCCGCCGTTGGCGATCGTGGAGTACACGGAGGCCGCCTGCATGGCGTTGAGGGACAGGCCCTGGCCGAAAGGGATCGTGTACTGCTGGGAGGTGGACCAGGCCTCGGGCCGGGCCAGGATGCCGCGGGACTCGCCCGGGTAGTTCAGGCCGGTGGGCCGTCCGATGCCGAACTTGTCCAGGTAGGAGTAGAGGACGCGGTTGGCCTCGGACTGGTTGGCGCCGAGCTGGCCGGTGGCCAGGATGGTGCCGATGTTGGAGGACTTGGCGAGGACCCCGTTGAGGGTCAGGTACCAGGTCGGGTGGTCGATGTCGTCCTTGAACAGCCGGTCGCCGCGGTGCAGCCGGTTGGGGACCTCGACATGCGTCTCGGGGGTGGCCTTCTTCTCCTCCAGTACGGCGGCCATCGACATCACCTTGGCGGTGGAGCCGGGCTCGTACACGTCCTGGAGGGCCGCGTTGCCCATGGCGGCGGAGCTGGCCTTCGACAGGTCGTTGGGGTCGAAGCCGGGGGCGTTGGCCATGGCCAGCACCTCGCCGGTGCGGGTGTCCTGGACGATGACGTAGCCGCGGTCGGCCTCGGACTTGGCGACCTGCTCGCTGATGGCGCTCTGCGCCGCCCACTGGATGTCGCGGTCGATGGTCAGCTCGACGTCCTCGCCGGGCACGGCGGGCTTCTCGCTGGAGCCGGCGGTGGGCACGCGGCGGCCGCCGGACTGGGCGTACGTGATCGCGCCGTCCTTGCCGGCCAGCTTCTTGTCGAGGGAGGACTCCAGGCCTCCGGCGCCCTTGCCCTCGGCGTTGACGTAGCCCAGTATCCCGGCGGCCAGGTCCCCGTTGGGGTACACGCGCTTGCTGCTGTCCTCGTTGAACACGCCGGCCAGGACGTTGGCGCCGGGGCCGTTGTTCTTCTTGTCGGCGGCCGCCTTGTCGGCGAAGACCCGCTTGAGGTCCTTGATCTGGTTCCAGACCTGGGGGGTCTGGCGGCGGGCCAGGATCACGTAGCGGGTGTTCTTCGTCTTGAGGCGGGCGGTGAGCTCCTTGGCGTCCTTGCCGAGGATCGGCGCGAGGAGGGCGGCGGCCTGCTCGGGGGCGTCCGGGGCCTTGCTGTCCTGCGGGGTGAACATCTTCGGGTCGGCGGTGATGTCGTACGCGTCGACGCTGGTCGCGAGCGCGACGCCCTTGCGGTCGGTGATCTCGCCGCGCTCGGCGGCGAGGGTGTAGCTGGCGAAGCGGTTCTCCGAGGCCTTGGCGGAGTACGCGGAGGCGTCGACGGCCTGCACCTGGAGCAGCCGTACGACGAAGGCCACCATGACCAGGGTCAGCCCGACGCCGACGAGCCGCAGCCGCGGCTTGGGGCTGCCGAGCCGGATGGTGTGCGGCTTCCTGGCCGGGGCGGGCCTGCGCGTGGCGGGCCGGGTCGCCGGCCGGGCCCCCGCGGCCCGCGCCCGCTCGCCGCCCGGCCGCGGCCGTCCGGGCCCCGGCACCCTCGGGCTCACGCGCCCACCGCCCGCACGGACACGGCCCCGGGGAGGGAGGGCGGCGAAGCGGCGGCCGGGGCGCAGGTTCCGGTGCGGCGTCCCGCCGGGGACGCCCCCGGCGGGAGCGGGGGGAGGGTCCGCGTCACGACGTCACCTTCCGGGGGTCGGGTTGGGCTGGGGGGCTCCGCCCGGCGCGGGCGCTCCGGCCTGCGGGGCGCCCGCCGGAGCGGAGCCCGGGGCGCCGGTCGGGGCGGGGCCGGGGGTGCCGGCGGGGCCCTGGGCGCCGCCGGGGGCGGCGGCCGGGGGCGCGGAGGGGCTCGGGGGCGGCGGCGGGGGCTCCGCGACCGCGGCCGTGCCCGTCACCTTGCCGTCCGGGCCGATGAAGACCGGGCTGCCGCCCGGGACGAGGCCGAGTTCGTGCGCCCGGCGCTGCAAGGCGTCCGGCGCCGAGTACCCGTCCACGTCCCGCTGCAGCGCCTGTTCCTCGTCCGTGAGCGCCGTGGTCTCCTTCTTCAGCTTGCTCAGCTGGAAGGACCCCTGGTTGAGCGCCGAGTTCAGGAGCAGCAGGCTGATCAGCCCGCCGGCCAGCAACGCCACCACCAGCAGGACGAACGGCGTCAGCGCCGCCTGCCCCGCGGAGCCGGCGCGCAGCCGCCCCAGTCCCCCGGCTCTGCTCACAGCCGCGCCTCCCGGATGCGCTCGACCCCGCGGAAGCGGGCCGGCGCCGCCCGCCGGTTCTCGGCGATCTCCTCCTCCGTGGGCAGCTCCGCACCCCGGGTGAGCAGCTTCAGCTTGGGCTGGTACTTCTCCGGCACCACCGGCAGCCCGGGCGGCGCCGTCGAGGCCGCGCCCGCCGCGAAGACCTGCTTGACCAGCCGGTCCTCCAGGGAGTGGTACGAGAGCACCGCGATCCGGCCGCCCACCGCGATGCGCTCCACGGCCGCCGGGATGGCCCGCTCCAGGACCGACAGCTCGCCGTTGACCTCGATGCGCAGCGCCTGGAAGGTCCGCTTGGCCGGGTTGCCGCCGGTCCGCTTCGCCGCCTGCGGCAGCGCGTCGCGGATCAGTTCGACCAGCCGCGCGCTGTTGGTGAAGGGTTCCTTCTCCCGCTCGCGGACGACCGCGGAGACGATCCGCTTGGCCTGCTTCTCCTCGCCGTACTGGCGCAGGATCCGTACGAGCTCGCCCGGCGGGTAGGTGTTGAGCACCTCGGCGGCGCTCATCCCGGTCGTCTGGTCCATGCGCATGTCCAGCGGCGCGTCCTGCGCGTACGCGAACCCGCGGTCGGCCTCGTCGAGCTGCATGGACGAGACGCCGAGGTCGAAGAGGACGCCCTGGACGGTGGGGATGCCGAGCCGGTCCAGCACGTCGGGGAGCTCGTCGTACACGGCGTGGACGAGGGTGGCGCGGTCACCGAAGGGCGCGAGCCGCTCGCCGGAGAGCCGCAGGGCCTCCTTGTCGCGGTCGAGGCCGATCAGGTGGGCCTCGGGGAACCGGGTCAGCAGGGCCTCGCTGTGGCCGCCGAGGCCGAGGGTGCAGTCGACGACGACGGCCCCGGGCCTCTCCAGCGCCGGGGCCAACAGGTCCAGGCACCGCTGGAGCATCACCGGGACATGTCGGGACTCGCTAGTCAAAGCGCCCTCTCAGATAACGGCGCGGCAGGCATACGCCGCGCCGCGCACGCGGAGTCTTACCAGTCTTCACAGGGCCGGGCGGCCGGTGAGGGCCGGGCTCCGGCCGGTTCGCGTCACTTTAGTGCAACGGTCGCCGCGGTCAACGAACCGCCCCGCGCGCCGTGCGCGCCACTCGTACGGAACCCGCAAAAGCCGCGAATCATCCAAATGGCCGCCCCCACCCCACCCCTGTGGGTTAGCTCACAACAACGTCGGTTGACGTTCTTTGTCCATCCTCACTCCATGCCTTTACCAGCGGTGACCACTAACGTCGTAGACATGACGACTTCCGCATCCCTGCCCGCAGAGACCACCCCCCAGGCATCCAGCGGCGGCTCCGTGACGGACCGGCTGGTCGCGGCGAACCGGGAGTACGCCGCGGAGTTCACCGACCCCGGAATGGACGCCCGCCCGGTCCTGCACGTGGCCGTCGTGGCCTGCATGGACGCCCGCCTCGACCTGCACAAGGCCCTCGGCCTGGAGCTCGGCGACTGCCACACCATCCGCAACGCGGGCGGCGTGGTCACCGACGACACCATCCGCTCGCTCACCATCAGCCAGCGCGCGCTGGGCACCCGCACGGTGATACTGATCCACCACACCGGCTGCGGCCTCGAAAGCCTGACCGAGGACTTCCGGCACGAGCTGGAGGACGAGGTCGGCCAGCGCCCCGCGTGGGCCGTCGAGGCCTTCCGCGACGTGGACCAGGACGTCCGCCAGTCCATGCAGCGGGTCCGGACGAACCCCTTCCTGCCCCACCGCGACGATGTGCGAGGCTTCGTCTTCGACGTGCACACCGGACTCCTGCGGGAGATCGATCCCGCCTCGTGAGTGACACAAGGCCTGGGCGCCGTCAAGAATGCGGGAAGACGTCGCCCGGAAAACCGTCCGGTCCGGCGTCCGTATCGGGGTGGGCCGGAGTGCGCCAGTGGCGTCGGCCCTGCGGAAAGGGCCGAGGAGAACCAGGTGACGACGTATGACGACCGAGCGAGCCATGGGGGCACCCCCGGTCGAGCGCAGTCGAGACTGGGGGATGATCTGACGGCCACGGCGGAGCGGGTGCGCCGCTCCGTCGAGAGCGTGATCGAGGGCAAGCCTGAGGTCGTCCGCATCGCGCTGACCGTGCTGCTCGCCGAGGGCCACCTGCTGATCGAGGACGTCCCCGGCGTCGGCAAGACCATGCTCGCCAAGACGCTGGCGAAGTCCATCGACTGCTCGGTGCAGCGCATCCAGTTCACCCCGGACCTGCTGCCCTCCGACATCACCGGCGTCAGCATCTACGACCAGCAGCGCCGCGAGTTCGAGTTCAAGCCCGGCGCGATCTTCGCGCAGATCGTCATCGGCGACGAGATCAACCGCGCCTCGCCGAAGACCCAGTCGGCGCTGCTGGAGTCGATGGAGGAGCGCCAGGTCACCATCGACGGCACGACGTACACGCTGCCGAGCCCGTTCATGGTGGTCGCCACCCAGAACCCGGTGGAGATGGAGGGCACCTACCCCCTCCCCGAGGCCCAGCGCGACCGCTTCATGGCCCGCGTCTCCGTCGGCTACCCGAGCCCCGACGCCGAACTCCAGATGCTCGACGTGCACGGCGGGATCTCCCCGCTGGACGACCTCCAGGCCGTCGCGCACGCCGACGACATCGTCAAGCTCATCGAGGCCGTCCGCGAGGTGTACGTCGCCGAGCCCGTACGGCGCTACGTCGTGGACCTGGTCTCCGCGACCCGCAGCCACCCGGACCTGCGCCTGGGCGCCTCGCCCCGCGCCACCCTCCACCTGCTGCGCGCCGTGAAGGCCTCCGCCGCCCTGTCCGGTCGGGACTACGTGCTGCCCGACGACGTGCAGGCGCTGGCCGCCCCCGTCCTCGCGCACCGGCTGCTGCCCACCGCGCAGGCCCAGCTGAACCGGCGCACCGCCGAGCAGGTCGTCCACGACATCCTCCAGCGCACCCCCGTCCCCGCCGCGCACTCCCGCGGCGAGATGCCGCCCGGCGCGGGCATCCGGGGCTTCTGATGAGCGCCGGTGCCCCGCGCGGCGCCGGCGGCGCGAGCACGGGCCGGGGCGCCGGCGGGCTGCGCGCCTCGCTGTCGGGGCTGACCACCCGCGGCCGGTCCTTCCTGGCCGCCGGGGTCGCCGCCGCGCTCTGCGCGTACGTGCTCGGCCAGGGCGAACTGCTCCGGGTCGGGCTGCTGCTCGCCGTCCTGCCGCTGCTGTGCGTCCTCGCCCTGCACCGCACCCGCCACCGGGTCTCCGGCAGCCGCCGGCTGACCCCGATGCGGGTGCCCGCGGGCTCCGAGGCCCGGGTCCAGCTGCGCATGGAGAACGTCTCCCGGCTGCCCACCGGACTGCTGATGCTCCAGGACCGGGTGCCGTACGTCCTCGGCCCCCGGCCCCGCTTCGTCCTGGACCGGGTCGAGCCGGGCGGGCGCCGCGAGGTCTCCTACCGGGTCCGCTCCGACCTGCGCGGCCGCTACCCTCTGGGCCCGCTCCAGCTGCGGCTGACCGACCCCTTCGGGCTGGTCGAGCTGACCCGCTCGTTCAGCACGTACGACACGCTCACCGTCATCCCGCGCACCGAGGCGCTGGCCCCGGTCCGGCTGACCGGCGAGACCTCCGGCTACGGCGACGGCAGCCGCCGCTCGCTGGCCCTGGCCGGGGACGACGACGTGATCCCGCGCGGCTACCGGCGCGGCGACGACCTGCGCCGGGTGCACTGGCGCTCCACCGCCCGCTACGGCGAGCTGATGGTGCGCCGTGAGGAGCAGCCCCAGCGCAGCAAGGCCACCGTCCTGCTGGACACCCGCGGGACCGGCTTCGACGGCGCCGGACCGGACTCCGCGTTCGAGTGGGCCGTCTCCGGGGCCGCCTCGACCCTGGTGCACCTGCTCGAACAGGGCTTCTCGGTGCGGCTGCTGACCGACTCGGGGACCTCGGTGCCCGGCGACGGCAGCGGCTTCACCTCCGGCGGCCAGGAGTCCGCGGAGGCGGCCGGGCTGATGATGGACACCCTCGCGGTGGTCGGGCACTCCGACGGCGCCGGCCTGACCCGCGCGTACGACGCCGTGCGCAGCGGCGGCGGCCACGGGGGCGGGGGCTTCGGCGGAGCCGGCGGTGACGGGCTCCTCATCGCCTTCTTCGGGGACCTGGACGACGTACAGACCGAGGTGGCGGCCAAGATGCGCGGGCGCTGCGGGGCCGCGGTGGCCTTCGTCCTGGACTCCGCGCAGTGGGCCGGGCGGCCCTCGCGGGCGCGGGCGCGGGTGGGCCGGCTGCGCGACACGGGCTGGACGGCCCTGGCCGTGCCGCCCGGGGTGGCGTTCGGGGAGCTGTGGCGGCAGGCCGGGAACGCTCCGCTCGGCACGGGTACCTCCGGAGGTTGGGGATGAGCGGGCGGGCGCGCGTGACGCTCTTCGCGGTGCTGGCGACGCTGCTCACCTCGTGGTCGCTGGCCGCGCTGGTGGACTCCTCGTTCTGGGTGCTGGAGGCGGGGGTCCTGCTGGCCGTGCAGGGGGCGGTGGGGGCCGGTGCCCGGCGGGTGCCGCTGGGGCGCACGCTGACCGTGGCCTCACAGGTGCTGGTGTCGCTGCTGGTGCTGATGTTCCTGTTCGCGGGCAAGGGCGAGTCCACCGGGTCCGGGCCGATGGCCTACCTCGTGACGGACTTCGGCGCCCTGTTCCGGCGGGGCGTCGCCGACGTCGGCGAGTTCGCGATCCCGGCGCCTCTGACGGACGGCATCCGGCTGCTGCTGCTGTCCGGGGTGCTGCTGATCGGGCTACTGGTGGACCTGCTGGCGGTGACCTTCCGGACCGCCGCGGCGGCCGGGCTGCCGCTGCTCGCGCTGTACTCGGTCGCGGCGGGGCTCTCCGGCGGGGCCGGGGCCTCGTGGGTCTCCTTCCTGCTGGCCGGCTGCGGCTACCTGTTGCTGCTGCTGTCCGAGGGCCGCGACCGGCTCGCCCAGTGGGGCCGGGTCTTCGGCGCGGCCCCGAGCCCGCGGGCCTCTTCGGGCACGGGGTACGGGGGCCTCGGCGCGGCCTCGGACCGGGCGCTGGCTCCCGTACGGACCGGGCGGCGGATCGGCGCGGTGGCGCTGGGCATCGCGCTGGCGGTGCCGGCGGCGCTGCCCGCGCTCGGCGGCGGGCTGCTGGGCGCGCAGGGCGGCGAGGCCGGGGACGGCGGCACCGGGGTCGGCGGGACGATCTCGGCGGTCAACCCGCTGGTCTCCCTCCAGGGCAGCCTGAACGCCCAGGACAACCGGGTGGTGCTGAAGTACCGCACGGACAGCCCGCAGCTCGGCGAGCAGTACCTGCGGATCCTCGCGCTGGACGAGTTCAACGGCGTCAAGTGGGAGGCCTCGGGGCGGGCCCTGACCGACGTGCCGGAGCGGCTGCCGGCCCCGCCGGGGCTGAGCGGTCAGGTCCGGCAGACGGCGGTCGAGGTACGGACGAGCATCTCCGCGGCGGACACGTACGCGCAGCGCTACCTGCCGATGCCCTACCCGGCGACGTCCGTGGACATCCCGGGCAAGTGGCGGTTCGAGCCGGCCGGCCGGACCCTGGTCGGCGACCAGCTGGGCCGGGACAGGTTCCAGAACGTCCAGGGCGCGATGTACACGGTGCGCAGCCTGCTGCTGCGCCCGACGGCGGAGCAGCTGCAGTCGGCGCCGGCGCCGGACCCGCTCGTCAAGGCCGAGTACACGAAGATCCCCGACAATCTGCCGGCGGTGGTCGCCGACACGGCCCGCCAGGTGACGAAGGGCGCGAAGGACGACTACGCACGGGCGGTGAAGCTCCAGGACTACTTCGCCGTGACCGGCGGCTTCCGCTACGACACGAAGGTGGCCTCGGGCACGGGCTCGCAGGCCATCGCACGGTTCCTCGCCGACAAGGAGGGGTTCTGCATCCACTTCGCGTTCTCGATGGCGGCGATGTCGCGCTCGCTCGGGATCCCGGCGCGGGTGGCGGTCGGGTTCACGCCCGGCGAGAAGCAGTCGGACGGCAGCGTGAACGTCTCGATGCGGGACGCGCACGCCTGGCCGGAGCTGTACTTCGAGGGCGTGGGCTGGACCCGGTTCGAGCCGACGCCGCGCCAGGGGATCTCGGTCCCGGACTACTCCCGGGCCGAGGTCCCGGCGGCCCAGCCGTCCGCGCCGACGGCGCTGCCCTCGACGGGCGCGGCGCAGCCGTCGGCGGCGCCCTCGAAGGCCGAGGACTGCCCGCCGGAAGCGAAGAAGCTGGGCGAGTGCGGGGTCGCGGCGCCGCAGCCGAAGGGGGGTTCCGGCGGCGGCGGGCCCTCGCTGGTCGGCGTGCTGGGCTGGACCCTGCCGGTCCTGGCCCTGCTGGCCCTCCCGCTGCTCCCGCTGCTGTGGCGGACGCGGCTGCGGGGGCGCCGGCTGGCGACGGGGCAGGTCCTGGAGGCGTGGACCGAGCTGTCCGACGCCGCCTGGGACGCGGGCATCCCCCCCGACGAGGCCCTGTCCCCGCGCCGGGCCGCGGCGAGGGTGGTGGAGCTGGGCCGGCTGACGCCGGAGGCGGCGGACGCGGTGCACCGGGTGGCGGAAGCGGTGGAGCGTTCGCTGTACGCCCCGCCGGGCACGGAGGCCGCGTACGAGGGCCTGGGGACGGACGTCCTGCTGGCCCGCGCCGCCCTGCTGGCCGGGCTCGACCGCCGCTCCCGGGCCCGCGCGGAGCTCCTGCCCCGCTCGGCGGCGCGCCTGCGCTGGTCGGCGGCGGCCCGCTGGTCGGCCGTGACGGCGGCCCTCGCGGCCCGGCTGGCCCCGGTCTCGGCGCTGCTGTCGCGCCTCCCCCTCAGGGGCCGCGGCTGACGGGGCGGGGCCCGGGCCCCGCCCCGTCGGCCGCCCCGCCCCGCGGGCGGACGCGGAACGGCGACGCGAAACGGCGGGGCTCGTTCCCCCCGAGCCCCGCCGCACCGCGCCGCACACCGGCACAGGTACCCGGTCCGCACCGGCCGCCCCGTGTCGGCGGTCCGGACCGGGTCCCCGTCCGTATCCCCAGTCTGGCGTTCGCGCAGGTCGGGGCCATCCGCGCGCGTACTCATCTCCGCGACTAGGTACGCGTACTCACGCGGAGCGGACGGCGCCCCCAGTTCTACGCGGT
This sequence comes from Streptomyces vinaceus, assembly GCF_008704935.1. Lineage (NCBI taxonomy): Bacteria > Bacillati > Actinomycetota > Actinomycetes > Kitasatosporales > Streptomycetaceae > Streptomyces > Streptomyces vinaceus. The sequence continues at coordinate 5,386,366 of NZ_CP023692.1, read as the reverse complement.
CCCGGCACCCCGCGGCACCGCCGATCGGGGGTCACCCGGGGCCGCTGCCCCCCGGGAGACCCCTCAGCGGTTCCCGCTGACCCGGCCCCGCAGCAGCAGCGACAGCGCCGAATGCACGTCGTCCAGCGACCGCTCGCTCTGGAACGACTGCCAGTCCAGCGCGGCCACCAGCACCATGCCCACCATCGCGGCGGCGGTCAGCGGCACGTCGATCTCCGCGCTGAGCTCCCCCCGCTCCACGCCCTCGCGCAGCACCGTCTCCACGACGGCCACCGCCTCCCGCCGGACCACCATCAGCGTGGACTGCCACGCCCGGTTGGTCCGCCACAGCTCGGCGACGTAGAGCTGGGTGAAGGCCGGGTACCGGTCGATGAACACCAGACCCGCCCGGATCATCGCGTCGAGCGCCTCCACCCGGGTGCCGCCCCGCCGTTCCGTCTCCTCGGCCGCGTCGCGCAGCGAGGCCGTCAGCAGCCCGACCCCGTGCCGCAGGAGTTCCTCGAAGAGTTCGTTCTTGCTCGCGAAGTTGTAGTAGACGGTGCCCTTCGCGACCCCCGCCCGCTCGGCGATCTCGTCGACCGTGGTCGCGGAGAAGCCCTGCTCGGCGATGAGGGTGACGGCCGCCTCGTAGAGCTTCTGGCGGGTCGCCTGCCGGCGGCCGCCGGCGGTACCGGTGCTGCTGCGTTCCATGGCGCTGATTCTCACAGGTCAACCGATCTCTGCGGGCCCGGTCCCTACAGGCTCAGTTCGGGGTGGAGCCGGTCCATCGTCCACACCTGCTTGCCGCGGGCGGCGAGCGCGGTGAGGGCGAGCGATCCCACGGTGAACGCGGCCAAGACCGCGCATCCGACCCAGACCCGGGTGAGGTCGCCGCCGGAGATGAGCCGGCGCAGTCCGTCGACGATGTAGGTCATCGGCAGGTACGGGTGGATCCAGTTGAAGAAGGCGGGGCTGGTCTGAACGGGGTACGTACCGCCCGCCGAGGTCAGCTGGAGCATCAGCACGACGAGGACGAGGATCCGGCCGGCGGCCCCGAACTTCGCGTTGAGCCACTGGACCATCGCCGCGAAGCAGGCGGTGGCCAGCGCGAGGAAGCCGATGGCGAGCGCGGGACGCTCCAGCTCCAGGCCGAGGCCCCAGTGGAGTACGGACATCAGCGCGAGGACCTGGAGGACGCCGATGCCCACCACCGGCAGCCAGCCGGCGACGGCGATCCGCCAGGACGAGGCGCCGGCGGCCAGGGCGCGGCGGTTCAGCGGGGCGATGAGCATGTAGGCGACCATCGCGCCGACCCAGAGGGAGAGCGGGATGAAGTACGGGGCGAAGCCGGTGCCGTAGTTGGGCGCCTTGTGCAGGGACTGGTTGGCCAGCTTGACCGGGTCGGCCATCACCTGGGTGCGGGCGTCGCGCTGCTGCTGGTCGTAGTCCGGGATCTTGCCGACGCCGTCGTGCAGACCGCCGGCGAGTTCGCCGGTGCCGTCGACGAGCTTGTACATGCCTCCGTCGAGGCGGTGGGCCCCGTCGCCGAGCTTGCCGACGCCGTTGCCGAGGGCCTCGGAGCCGTCGGTGGCCTTGCCGAGGCCGGTGTGGAGCTGGCCCATGCCGGTGGCGACCTTGTGGGCGCCGGAGTTGAGGGCATTGACCTGGGCGACGGCGGCGTCGAGCTTGGAGGAGAGGGCGGGGGCGTCGGCGGCGAGGGCGCGGGCCTGCTTCTCCAGCTGGGTCAGCTGCCGCTTGAGCTGGTCGAGGTCGCCGCCCGCGTCCTTGACCAGGGTGTTGACGTCTCCGGCGAGCAGGGCGGCCTCGGCGGCGTCGTCCTTGAGCTTCTTGAGCTGGGGGCAGGTCGCGGGCACCGGCGTGGTGCCCGCCGTGCAGGTCTTGGCGTAGACGTCGGAGGCGCCGGTGGAGACGCGCCGGGTGACCGCGGCGGCCGCCGGGGCCTTCTTCGCGAAGGTGTCCAGGTGGTTGTTGACGACCTTGGCGGTGTCCGCGACGAGCAGGGCCGTGTCGGTGATCTGCTGGGGGTCCTTCAGGAAGGGCTTGGCCTGGGAGGCGGCGCCGCCGACCTTGTCGGCGAGGGTCTGGGTGCCGTCGGCGATGTCCTTCGTACCCGACTCCAGCTTGCCGGCGGCCGCGTCGAGCTTCTTCAGCCCGCCGGTGATCTCCCCGTTCTTCTCCTCGACGGTGTCGAGGCCGTCGGCGATCTCCTTGGCCCCCTGCTGGGCCTTGCCGGCGCCGTCCTTGAGCTGGTCGGCGCCGTCGGCGGCCTCGGCGGTCTTGTCGTGCAGGTCGGAGAAGGAGACGAAGATCTTGTCGAGGAAGCCGCGGGAGGCGTTGGCGGACGCCGCGGAGCGGACCTCGGAGAAGACGGTGCGCGAGATCGACCCGACGATGTAGTTGTTCGCGTCGTTCGTACGGACCTGCAGGGCGCTGGTCGTGGGGTCGTCACCCGCGCTCGAAGTGATCTTGGTGCTGAAGTCCGCGGGCATGGTGAGGGAGAGGTAGTACTTCCCCTTCTCCACCCCGTCGGCCGCCTCCTCGGCGCTGACCTCGCGCCAGTCGAAGGTCTTGCTGTCGTGGAGCTTCCTGGCGATCTCGTCGCCGGCGTCGAGGCGCTTGCCGTCGACGGTGGCCCCCGTGTCCGCGTTGACGAGGGCGACGGGCACCTTGTTCAGGTTCTTGTACGGGTCCCAGAAGGAGCACAGGTACAGCGCCCCGTACAGCAGCGGCAGCAGGAGCAGCGCGATGAGAGCGGCGACGGGCAGCTTCCCCCGCCCGAACCGCTTCAGCTCAAGCGCGGCCAGCTTCGGCGAGCGCATCGTCCGCCCCCTTCTCGGTGTCTTCGGTGGCATCGGTGTCTTCGGTGGCCTCGGCGGCCTGGGTCTCTTCGGCGGCTTCGGCGGCCTGGGTCTCTTCGGCGGCTTCGGGCTCTTCGGCCGTGTCGCCCGGGCCCGGGGCGGCGGCCTCGGCGGCGCCGGTGCGCAGGACCGTCACGTCGTCCGGGGCCTCGCTGCACACCGCGAGGACGGTGGTCCCGGCGGCGGCGATCGAGCGGAGCAGCGTCCAGGCCTCGGCGCGTTCGGCGTCCGAGAGCTTCAGGTCCAGGTCGTCGAGGGCCAGCAGGCGCGGTGCGCCCAGCAGGGCGATGGCCACGGACAGCCGGACCGCCTCCAGCCGCTCCAGGTCCCGTACGGAAGTGCGCTCGCCCTTGGGCAGGGTGGCGAGGTCCAGCCCGGCGGCGGCCAGGGCGGTGTCGATCCGGGCCCGGGCTGCCGTGCGGCGCTCGCCGCGCGGGCGCAACAGGGCGCGGACGGGGCCCTCGTAGCGGCGCTGGAGCAGGGCGCCCTCGCGCAGCTGCTCGGCGACGGTGAGGGACTGGTCGAGCTCGTTGACCCCGGTGACCGGGCCGAGGGCGGCGATCCGGCGGACCGCGCTCAGGTGCCGCGGCAGCCGGTGGCCGGCGATCTCGGCGTGGCCCTCGGTGGCCTTCATACGTCCGGTGAGGGCCAGGAGGAGGCAGGTCCGGCCGCTGCCCGAGGGGCCTTCCACGGCGATGAGCGAGCCGGGCCCGGCGTCGAGGCGCACGTCCCGGAACACCCAGCCGCGCGGCCCCTTGAGTCCGAAGTCCTCGGCCCTGACGGCCGCTCCGTGCGGGCTGTCCACGCCGCCCCCTCCTTCTTTTGAACTGACTGGTCAGTTCAAAAACTAGCACCATCGCTCGCACCTCGCTTGCCCAGGGGGGCAGTTGACCGGACATCGGGGGAAAAGCCGCAGGTCAGCGAGATTGTCAGTGGCGACCGTCACGATGTGGGTAGGAACAAACACAGACACAGCAGTACGCAACGACAGGAGGTTCGTCATGGCCACACCGTCCCCGTCCCCTGTCCACCCCGTCCCGCGCAGGTCGGCGGCTCCGCCGGCCGCGCTCGACCTGCTCGCCAAGGCCCGGTCCGGCCTGGCCGAGGCGGCCCAGCTGGACCGGCCGGGCGAGCGGTACGCCACCGCCCACCTCGCCGCGCTGCGCACCGCCGCGGCCGTGCTCGCCGCGCGCGGGAAGCCGGAGCCGGTGGGCCCGAGGCGCCGGCCCCGGATCCGCAGCGCGTGGGAGGTACTGCCCGAGATAGCCCCGGAGCTGTCGGAGTGGAGCGCCCTGTTCGCCTCCGGCGCCGACCGCCGGGCGCGGGCCGAGGCCGGGATACCGGACGCGGCGACGGACCGGGACGCGGACGATCTGGTGCGCGCCGTGGAGATGTTCCTGCGGCTGGTGGAGCGGATGCTCGCCCTCCAGCCGGTGGCTCCGACGCTGCCGCAGCCCCGGCCGGGGCATCCGGACGCGGGCTGAGCTGGGCGGGGTGACCGGCACGGCTGCGCGCAGGCAATAGGGTGGGGCTCGCATCTCCCACCCCTTGTCGCGCCGAGGAGCCATCAGCCGTGTCGGACACTTCCCGCCCCCGTGCCTCCCTTCGCACCGCCGTGGTGTGGGAGGTCCTCAAGGAGGCCCTCGACCGCCGGGTGAAGGCGACCGGGCGGGACGTGCTGGACGTGCTGGACACCGGCGGCGGCACCGGCAAGTTCGCCGTGCCGGTGGCCCGGCTCGGCCACCGGGTGACCGTGGTCGACCCCAGCCCGAACGCGCTGTTCGGGCTGGAGCGCCGCGTCGCCGAGGAGGGCGTGGCCGACCTGGTCCGCGGGGTCCAGGGCGACGCCCAGGGCCTGCTGGAGGTCGTCGAGCGCGACGCGTACGACGTGGTGCTCTGCCACGGCGTGCTGGAGTACGTGGACGACCCGGCCGAGGGCGTGGCCAACGCGGTCGCAGCCCTGCGCCCCGGCGGCACGCTCAGCCTGCTCGCCGCCGGCCTCGGCGGGGCGGTGCTGGCCCGCGCCCTCGCCGGCCACTTCACCGAGGCCCGTACGGCGCTCACCGACCCGGCCGGCCGCTGGGGCGCGGGCGATCCGGTACCGCGCCGCTTCACCGCCGAGCAGCTCGCCGCCCTGGTCGGCGGGGCCGGCCTGGAGGTCGGCTCGGTGCACGGGGTCCGCGTCTTCGCCGACCTCGTCCCCGGAGTCCTGGTCGACACCGAGCCGGGCGCGGTCGAGGCGCTGCTGCGCCTGGAGGAGGCCGCCGCCGAGCTGCCCGCCTTCCACGCGGTCGCCACGCAATTGCACGTCCTCGGCGGCAAGCCCGCTTGATCTGCGCGGTTCCGCTCAGGGAGTACGCCGGACACCCTCCGTTCAGCCGGTGGGCCCCGTATGATCGTGACCAGTGACCGGCATGGTGGTCGGGCCAGTGGGGAATAAGCGCCTCATGACCGTCCACCCGGCGGTACGGTTTCGCGCAAGGTTTTGCTCGGGCGGCGCCTTTCGGGGCGGTGCCTTTTCGGGGCAGTGTTTTTGTAACCTCGCGTAGAGGGCGGGTATCACGGGGGCGATTCCCCGCCTATCCTGAAGGGGACCCCTGGTCGCTACCCCCCGCGACCGACGGATGAGGAGGACTCCCGTGCCGCTCTCGGAGCACGAGCAGCGAATGCTCGAGCAGATGGAGCGAGCGCTGTACGCCGAAGATCCCAAGTTCGCGACAGCGCTTGAGGGAAGCGGACTGCGTACGTACACCCGGCGACGGGTCTACCAGGCAGTCGCAGGCATTGTGGTGGGTATCGCGCTCCTCATGACCGGTGTGATCATTCCGAACGTACTCTGGGTCAGCGTGGTGGGATTCCTCGTCATGCTCGGCTGTACGGTCCTCGTGGTCACCGGTTGGCGCAAGGCACCCAAGCCTGGCGAGCAGCCCGTCTCCGGCAGTGCAGGCGGTTCGGCCCACGGCCGGAACCGGCAGCGTCGGTCGATGATGACCCGCATCGAGGAGCGGTGGCAGCGCCGCCGCGACGAACAGGGGTAGTAGAAGCCCCCCGCAGACACGGGTGAGGGGACGGCCGCCGTACGGCGGCCGTCCCCTCACGGCTCTCCCGCGCCGCTGCGCCCCGTCCGCCCGATCGCCCGTGCCGCGGCCCGGTCCTGCGGCATGATGGCCCGGTGAGTGTGCTCCCCCTGGTCTTCACCAGCGGCTGGGCCAGCGGGATCAACGCCTACGCCGTGGTCCTGCTGCTCGGCGTCTTCGGCGCGACCGGACTGACCGACGAGGTCCCGGCGTCCCTCCAGCGCACCGACGTGCTGATCGTCGCCGGCGTGCTGTTCCTCTGCGAGGCCGTCGCCGACAAGATCCCGTACGTGGACTCCGTCTGGGACGCGGTGCACACCGTGATCCGCCCGGTGGCCGGAGCGGTGGTCGGCGCCCTGCTGGCCGGCCAGAGCGGATCGCTCTCCGACCTCGCCGCCGGCGCGATCGGCGGTTCCACCGCGCTGGCCAGCCATTTCGTCAAGGCCGGCACCCGCATGGCCGTCAACACCTCACCGGAGCCGTTCAGCAACATCGTGCTGAGCGGCGCCGAGGACCTGGGCGTCGCCGGCATCGTCACCTTCGCGATGTTCAACCCCCAGGCCGCCGCGGTCATCGCGGCCGTCCTGCTGGCCGCGGGTCTGGCCATACTCGTCTTCCTCTGGAGCCGGATCCGCCGCTTCCTGCGCCGAAGGGCACAGCACCGCGAGGAGAAGCGGCTCGCGGCCCAGGAGCGCGAGGCCGCCGCGCGGGCCGCGGTACCCCCCCGCTGACCTCGACCGACCTCCCCCCGACCTCCTCCGGCCCGCCCCGGTCCCTCTCGATAGGGTCATCCGCATGGCACGAATTGCGGTGATCGGCGCCGGCATGGGCGCGATGGCTACGGCGGCCCGGCTGGCCGTGGCGGGGCACCAGGTGACGGTGTACGAGCGCGGGTCCACCTACGGCGGCTCCGTCGGCCGGTACGAGCGGGACGGCTTCGCCTTCGACACCGGCCCCGGCCTGCTGCACCTGCCCGCCGTCTACCGCGACCTGTTCGTCAAGACCGGCAAACGGCCCCTGGAGGACTGCGCCGAGCTGGTCCAGGTGGACCCCGCCCTGCGGCACGTCCTCGCCGACGGCACCACCGTCACCCTCCCCGGCGGCTCGCGCGGCGGCGCCGCCGCCGTCCTCGACGAGGCCTTCGGCGCGGGAGCCGGCGAGCGCTGGAACTCCGTCCTGGGCCGGGCCCGGGACGCCTGGAACGCCACCCGCCGCCCCCTGCTGGAGGAGCCGCTGCGCCCCGACTGGCAGGTGCTGGGCAGGGACCCGTACCCGGCGGTGCGGGGGAGCGGCCTGCTGCGCCGCCGCCCGCCGACCCTCGCCGAAGTGGCCGGCCGGGAGCTGGGCGGCCGGCTCGGCGAGCTGCTCACCGCGCGGGTGCGGGCGTACGGGATCGACCCGGCCACCGCGCCCGCCTCGGCGGCCGTGCTCCCGTACATGGAGCAGACCTTCGGCAGCTGGTACGTGCGCGGCGGGATGCGGACCCTGGCCACCGCCGTGTACGAACGCTGCCTCGAACGGAAGGTCGCCTTCGTCTTCGACACGCCCGTACGGGAGGTCCTGGAGCGGGACGGCCGGGCGGCCGGGCTGGTCCTGGCCGACGGGTCCGGGGCCACCGCGGACTTCGTGGTCTGCGGGGCCGACCCGCGGCAGCTGCGGGCCCCGCTGCCCGCCGGCGGCGCCCCGGCCCGCGGGCCGGGCGTGGCGGGCCGGACCACCCTGCTGCTCGCGCTGCGCGGAGCGCGCCCGGCGGACGCCGTCCACCGCACCCTGGTCCACTCCCCCGCCGCCCAGGTGACCGTGCTGCGCCCCGACGACCCCGCCGGGCGGCCCGACGCGGACCACGAGGCGATCACCGTGAGCGCCCCGTGCGGCCTTGAGGGCGCCTCTGCGCCCCCCGCGGAGGCCCTGCTGGACCTGGCGGCCCGGGCGGTGCCCGGACTGCGTGAGCGGCTGCTGTGGACGCACGAGCGCACGCCGGCGGACATCGAGGCGGACACCGGCGCGCTGGGCGGCGCGGTGCCCCCGCCCGCGCTCGCCGGAGCGGGCGGCGCGATGCTCTACCCCGCCAACACCACCGCCCTGCCCGGGCTGTTCCTCGCGGGAGGCTGGGCGCACCCCGGCGGCGGCCTCGCGCACGCGGGGATGACCGGAGCCCTGGTGGCCGGGCTGATCGTGGAGGGCGCCGGGTTCCGCGGCTCCCAGTGACGGCGGAGCCCCCGGGGGGAGTTCCCCCCGGGGGCTCACGTGCGCGCCGGCACGCCGCGCGGGTGTCCGTCGTGCCTCAGTAGCGGTACTGCTCGTACTCGCCGGTGCCCTGGTACGGGTACTGCTGCGGTTGTTGTTGCTGCTGCTGGTACGGGTACGGGTTCTGCTCGTCTCCGGAGTAACCCGGGGCGCCCCCCTCGGTGGAGCGCTGCTGCGGCACCCACACCCCGCCGGGCGGGGTGTCCATCGAGTACTGCTGCTGGCCGCCCGCGTACGGGTCGCCGGCCGCGTAGCCGGCGTAGGGGGCGTAGTCGTACGGCTGTTGCGGGATCACGGCCCCGCCGGTGCCGATGTACGGGTCCGAATAGGCGGCGTAGACCTGCTGTTCGCCGCCCGCCGGATAGCCCGCGGAGTAGTCGTAGCCGCCCTGGCCCTGCGGGTCGTAGCCCTGGGCGCCGTAGGAGGCGGCGTACTGGTGGGCGTCCTGCTCGGCCGTGGCGAACGGCGAGGCGAACGGCGCCGTCCGGCCCGCGTCGGCGGTGGGGGCGAAACTCTGTATCCCGTACGAGCCCGTGTCCTCGGGCAGCGGCTCCGGGCTGTAGAACTCCTCGGCCCCGGACCGGAACTGGGGCTCCGGAGGTGCCTGCTCGGACGCGTCGGCCCGGTCGGCGGCCTCGGCGTCCGGCGCCGTGCCGTCGGGCCCGTACTCCAGCGCGGTCACCTCCAGCGCGGGCTCGGGCCGCGCACCGCCCGCCCGGCGGCGCCGGGTCCGCTGCCGTACGGGCTCGCCGCCGCGGCGCAGCGCCCAGCCGGCCTCGAAGCCCTTGCGGAAGGAGAGCGTCACCAGGGTCTGGCCCACGGCGAACGCAGCCGCGCCCAGGCCGATGACCGGCACCGACGGCAGCACCACCCCGGCGACCACACCGAGGAACCCGGCGAACGCGAGCAACCGCCAGCGCAGCCGGGCCTTGTACTGCATCAGGACCTCGGCAAGCAGCCACAGCGCGACGAAACCGAACGCGATGTAGAGGACCGTCATTCCCATGCGTGGCACCTCTCGGTACGGCCGACCGCCCAGGAAACGGGGGTCGGCCGATCAGGCCCGCTGGTGCAGGCCCAGGTTCTCGTAGATCTCGAGAGTCGCCGTGGAATTGTTCAGCGTGATGAAGTGCAGCCCCGGGACACCCTCGGACAGCAGCCGCGCGCAGAACTCCGTGGCGAACTCGATCCCAATGGAGCGTACAGCGGCTGCATCGTCCTTGACGGCGAGCATGCGCTCTTTCACGGCTGCGGGGAAGACTGCGTTGCTGAGTTGTGGCAGCCGGTCGAGCTGCTTGATGCCCACAACAGGCATGACCTCGGGGATGATCGGGGTCTCGCAGCCCGCCTTCTGGGTGCTGTCGCGCAGCCGCAGATAATTCTCCGGATCGAAGAACATCTGGGTGATCGCATAGTCCGCGCCTGCGCGGCACTTGTCCACGAAGTGCCGGATGTCCGTGTCCCAGTCCTCCGAACGCGGGTGCATGTCGGGGAAGGCCGCGACGCCCACGCAGAAGTCTCCGGACTCCTTCAGCAGCCGGACCAGGTCGGCGGCGTAGTGCACGCCCTCGGGGTGCGCGACCCAGGGAGCCATGGGGTCGCCGGGCGGGTCGCCGCGCAGGGCCAGCATGTTGCGGATGCCGGCGTCGGCGAACTGGCCGATCACGTGGCGCAGCTCGGCGACGGAGTGGTCGACCGCGGTGAGGTGCGCGACGGGGGTCAAGGTGGTGTCGGCGGCGATCTCCTGGGTGGCCTTGACGGTGCCGCCGCGGGTGGAGCCGCCGGCCCCGTAGGTCACGGAGACGAAGCTGGGGCCCACCGCCTCGATCCGGCGCAGCGCGTTCCAGAGGTTGCGCTCGCCCTTCTCCGTCTTGGGGGCCCAGAACTCGAAGGAGTACGACGGGCTCCCGGACGCCAGCATGTCGCGGACCGTGCGTGCGCGGTCCGTGCGGGTGGAAGCGGTACCAAGGGCCATACGGGCAGGTTAGACGTGCCTTCGCGGTCTCCGAAGCCGTGTCCGCCTTTTGGACACGTTTTTGGACACCTGCACGGACGGCCGGCGGAGCCTTAGGCGGAAACGCGGTCCCGGACCCGCTTGGCCAGGTCGGCGGCGGCCGCGCCGGGGTCGGAGGCCTCGGTCAGCGCGCGGACGACCACGATGCGGGTGGCTCCGGCGTCGAGGACCTCGTCGAGGTTGCCCGCGTCGATGCCGCCGATGGCGAACCAGGGGCGGGCGGGGGCCAGCGAGGCCGCGTACCGGACCAGTCCGAGCCCGGGGGCGTACCGGCCGGGCTTGGTGGGGGTGGGCCAGCAGGGGCCGGTGCAGAAGTAGTCCACGCCCGGTTCGGCGACGGCGGCGTCGACCTCGGACTCGGCGTGGCAGGACCGGCCGACGAGCACGGACTCGCCGAGGATCGCGCGGGCGGCGGGCACCGGGATGTCGCCCTGGCCCAGGTGCAGGACGTCGGAGCCGATGGCGTGCGCGACGTCGGCGCGGTCGTTCACCGCGAGGAGCCGGCCGTGGCGGCGCGCGGCGTCCGCGAACACCTGGAGGTGTTCGAGCTCCTCACCGGCCTCCATGCCCTTGTCGCGCAGCTGGACGATGTCCACCCCGCCGGCCAGGACCGCGTCGAGGAACTCGGGGAGGTCCCCCTGCCGCTTGCGGGCGTCCGTGCACAGGTAGAGCCGGGCGTCGGGCAGCCGTGCGCTCGCGGAGACGATGGCGGACATGGGTACCCCCCGGGGTGGATGCGGTGCACGGGCCGTCCGGGGCCCGCGCACCGCGGTGGGATCAGGCGGCTCGGGTCAGAGGGCGAGCGCCTGAGCGCGGCGCTTCACCTCCGTGCCGCGATTCTCGCTCAGCGCCTGCGCGGGGGTGCCGGGCAGGGTCGGGTCCGGGGTGAACATCCACTCCAGGATCTCCTCGTCGGAGAAGCCGTCGTCGCGGAGCACGGTCAGGAGGCCGGGCAGGCCCTTGACGATCTTGTCGCCGTCGATGAAGGGGGCGGGCACCTGGAGCGAACGGTTCTCGCCCCGGCGTACGGCGATCAGCTGACCTTCCTTGACCAGCTGGCGGACCCGGGTCACTTCGATGTCGAGCATCTCGGCGATGTCGGGTACGTACAGCCAGGCGGGGACAAGGGCGTCGATCTTTGCGTCAATCTCGGTCACGGGCACAAGCCTGCCACCTCGGACCGACACCCGGTACCCGAGCCGACCCGTCCGGGTCCCCGCACCCGGCCGGACGGGCCCGGCCCCCTGAAGGGCTGGGGGCGCTTGGCGCCTGGCGCCTCGCCGATCGCGGGCCGGGCTCGGGCCGGGCTCGCACCCCTGATCCGGCCCGATCGGCAGGGCACCCCCAGACCGGCGCCTGGACCGGCGCCTGGACCGGCACCTAGACCAGCGCCGATTTCAGCGGGACCGCGGGATCGGCGACCTTGGCCGGGTCCACCGGCGCGCCCGTCTCGATCAGCTTCCGCCCCTGCGCCAGGTCACGCGGCCGCCCCACCGCCAGGACCGCGGCCAGCGCGCCGCCCCGGAGCCAGCACACCGACCAGCCCGCCTCGGCGGGGTCCCCGCGCCACAGCAGTTCGTCGGCGTCCGCGTGGTGCCCCGCGTACTGGACGAACCGCCCGAACTGCTCCGACCAGAAGTACGGCACCGGGTCGTAGACCTGGAGCGCCTTGCCCGCCACGATGTTCGCCGCGACCACCCGGGGCCCCTGGAGGGCGTTGTCCCAGTGGTGGACCAGCAGCCGCGCCCCGTAGCGGGCCGAGGGGAACGACGCGCAGTCGCCGACCGCGTACACCCCGGGCAGTCCGGTCCGCAGGTACTCGTCCGCCGCGACGGCGCCGTCCGGCCCGAGCTCGACCCCCGAGTCCGCGAGCCACCGGGTGGCCGGCCGGGCCCCGATGCCCACGACCACCGCGCCCGCCGGCAGCTCCCGCCCGTCCGCGAGCAGGACCCGCCCGGACTCCACCGAGGAGACCTTGGCGCCGGTCAGCAGGGCGGCCCCGGCCTCCTCGTACCAGTGGGCCATGGGGGCCGCCACCTCCGCGGGCAGCGCCCCGGCCAGCACCCGGTCGGCCGCCTCGACCACGGTCACCGCGCAGCCCGCCTCGCGGGCCGCGGTGGCGAACTCGGCGCCGATCCAGCCCGCCCCGACCACCACGGTCGCCGGGGTCCGCGCCAGCACCGGCCGCAGCCGGGCCGCGTCGTCCAGGGTGCGCAGCAGGTGGACGCCGGGGACGCCCTCGGACCCGGGCAGGGTCAGCGGTTCGGCGCCGGTCGCCAGGACGAGGAGGTCGTACGGGACCGGGCCCGCCTCGGTGTCCAGCTCGCGCTCGGCGGCCCGCAGCCCGGTCACCTCCACCCCGAGCCGGAGCACGATGTCGAGCCCCTCGAAGTCCACGTCGAACGCGGAGTCCTCGGCCTTGCCGAGCAGCACCGCCTTCGACAGCGGGGGCCGGTCGTACGGCTGGTGGGGCTCGGCGCCCAGCAGGGTGATCGGGCGGCGCCACCCCTGCTCCCGCAGCGCGACCGCGGTCTGCACCCCGGCCATTCCGGCGCCGACGATGACGACGCCGCTCTGAGTCTGTTCCGTCTGCTCGCTCACACCGCCCAGCCTAGCGATCTGACACCTCGTCAGGAACAGTGGCCCGGCGCGGCGGCCGGGGAGGCAGCCTTACCCGCCCCCGGCGGCGGGGTTAGGCTGGCGCCCGTACCTATCGCGGGAGTCCGGGCGGACCGGGCTGAGAGGGAGGCTGAGCGGCCTCCGACCGTACGAACCTGATCCGGGTCATGCCGGCGAAGGGAGGGGCTGGACGCCCATGCACTCATCTCGGAACGGATCCCCCGGGTCCCCGGGGGCCGACGTCCTCGTCGTCGGGGGCGGGATCATCGGCCTGGTCACGGCCTGGCGGGCGGCCCGGCACGGGCTGCGGACCGTACTCGCCGATCCGGCGCCCGGCGGCGGCGCCGCGCAGGTCGCCGCCGGCATGCTCGCCGCCGTCACGGAGCTGCACTACGGCGAGGAGACCCTGCTGGGGCTCAATCTCGCCTCCGCCGCCCGCTACCCGGAGTTCGCCGCCGAGCTGGCCGAGGCCAGCGGCGGGATGGACATCGGCTACCGCGCCTGCGGCACGCTCGCCGTCGCCCTCGACGCCGACGACCGGCTGCACCTGCGCGAACTGCACGCCCTCCAGCGCCGCTGCGGCCTGGAGTCCGAGTGGCTCACCGGTCGCGAGTGCCGCCGCCTGGAGCCGATGCTGGCCCCCGGCGTACGGGGCGGGCTGCGCGTGGACGGCGACCACCAGGTCGATCCGCGCCGGCTGGCGGCCGCGCTGCTCGCCGCCTGCGAGAGGGCCGGGGTGGAGATCCGCCGGGCGGCCGCGCAGTGCCTGCTGACCGCCGCGGACCGGGCCGTCGGCGTACGGCTCGACGACGGCACGGAGCTGCGCGGCGACCAGGTGGTGCTGGCCGCGGGCTCGCTCAGCGGCAAGCTGGCCGGGGTACCGGCGCGGGCGCTGCCTCCCGTACGGCCCGTGAAGGGCCAGGTGCTGCGGCTGGCGGTGCCGGCGGCGTACGCGCCCTTCCTCTCGCGGACCGTACGGGCGGTGGTCCGCGGCAGCCACGTCTACCTGGTGCCGCGCGAGAACGGCGAGCTCGTCATCGGGGCCACCAGCGAGGAACTCGGCTGGGACACCACGGTCACCGCGGGCGGGGTGTACGAACTCCTGCGCGACGCCCACGAGCTGGTGCCCGGCATCACCGAACTGCCGCTGACCGAGACCCGGGCCGGGCTTCGGCCCGGATCCCCGGACAACGCCCCTCTGCTCGGCCCGACCGAACTGCCCGGCCTGCACGTGGCCACCGGGCACTACCGCAACGGGGTGCTGCTGACCCCGCTCACCGGCGACGTGATGGCGCAGCTGCTGACCACCGGCACGGTGCCGGAGATCGCCCGCCCGTTCACCCCCCGCCGGTTCTCCGCCGCACGTCAGGAGTCGTACGCATGACCATCTCCGTCAACGGCGAGCCGCGCGAGATCGCGGCCGGCACCACCCTCGACGCGGTGGTCGCCACCTTGACCGCGGCGCCGTCCGGCGTCGCGGCCGCACTGAACGAGACCGTGGTCCCGCGCGGACAGTGGCCGCTCACGCCGGTGGGCGAGGGCGACCGGGTCGAGGTCCTCACCGCGGTACAGGGGGGCTGAGCGCGATGGCTGACGACGCTTTCGTGCTGGCCGGCCGGACCTTCTCGTCCCGTCTGATCATGGGGACGGGCGGGGCGCCGAGCCTGGACGTCCTGGAACGGGCGCTGGTCGCGTCCGGTACGGAGCTGACGACGGTGGCGATGCGGCGGCTGGACCCGTCGGTCCAGGGCTCGGTCCTGTCGGTGCTGACGAGGCTGGGCATCTCCGTGCTCCCGAACACGGCGGGGTGCTTCACCGCGGGCGAGGCGGTGCTGACGGCGCGCCTCGCGCGGGAGGCGCTGGGCACCGACTGGATCAAGCTGGAGGTGGTGGCGGACGAGCGGACGCTGCTGCCGGACGGCGTGGAGCTGCTGGACGCGGCGGAGACCCTGGTCGACGAGGGCTTCACCGTCCTGCCCTACACCAACGACGACCCGGTCCTCGCCCGCAAGCTGGAGGACGTGGGCTGCGCGGCGATCATGCCGCTGGGGTCGCCGATCGGGTCGGGGATGGGGATCCGCAACCCCCACAACTTCGAGCTGATCGCGGAGCGGGCCGGGGTCCCGGTCATCCTGGACGCGGGCGCGGGCACGGCCTCGGACGTGGCGCTGGCGATGGAGCTGGGGTGCGCGGCGGTGATGCTGGCCTCGGCGGTGACCCGGGCGCAGTCCCCGGTCCTGATGGCGGCGGCCATGCGCGACGCGGTGTCGGCGGGCCGGCTGGCGCACCGCGCGGGCCGCATCCCCCAGCGCCGCTTCGCGCAAGCCTCCTCCCCGACCGAGGGCCGAGCCACCCTGGACCCGGAACGCCCGGCGTTCTGAGGAGGGCGGGCGGAGCACGGGGCCCGCACCGCGGGCCTCGTGCGGGCCGTTCATGTCACGGCTGCGCTGCAAGCGTGGACGCCCCGGACGGCCCGAACGGCCCGGCTCGTAGAATCGCCGGGTGGACACGACCCTGGATGACCCCCTCGTCGGGCAGACACTCGACGGCCGCTACCGCGTCGACGCGCGCATCGCGGCCGGCGGCATGGCGACGGTCTACCGGGCCGTCGACACCCGTCTCGACCGCGTGCTCGCCCTCAAGGTGATGCACCCGGCGCTCGCCGCCGACGCCGGCTTCGTCGACCGCTTCATCCGCGAGGCCAAGTCCGTCGCCCGCCTCGCGCACCCCAACGTCGTCGCCGTCTTCGACCAGGGCACCGACGGGCCGTACACGTACCTCGCCATGGAGTACGTCTCCGGCTGCACGCTGCGCGACGTGCTCCGCGAGCGCGGCGCGCTCCAGCCGCGCGCGGCCCTCGACATCCTGGAGCCGGTCCTCGCCGCCCTCGGCGCCGCCCACCGCGCCGGGTTCGTCCACCGTGACATGAAGCCCGAGAACGTCCTGATCGGCGACGACGGCCGGGTCAAGGTCGCGGACTTCGGCCTGGTCCGCAGCGTCGACACCGTCACCAGCACCACCGGCGCCGTCCTGGGCACCGTCTCCTACCTCGCCCCCGAGCAGATCGAGAACGGCGTCACCGACACCCGCGTCGACGTCTACGCCTGCGGCGTCGTCCTGTACGAGATGCTCACCGGCTGCAAGCCGCACACCGGCGGCACCCCCGCCCAGGTGCTCTACCAGCACCTCCACGAGGACGTGCCGCCGCCGTCGGCCGCGGTCCCGGGGCTGCCCGGCGTGCTGGACCAGCTCGTCACGTACGCCACCGCCCGCGATCCGGAGTTGCGGCCCACCGACGCCGCCGGGCTGCTCGGGCTGACGCTCGACGCCCGCGCGCTGCTCGGCGAAGCCGAGCTGGACGCGGTGCCGCCGCAGGCGCGGGCAGAGCAGCGGAACGCCGCCGAGGACCGCACCAGCGTGATCCCGCGGCCCCTCGCGGCGCAGCCGCCCGTCGACCGGACGTCCCGGCTGGAGCGCCCGGAAGCCGCCGCGCCCGCGCAGAGCCACGCCCAGGCGCCGCTCCCGCCGCGCTCGCGCGGCCCGCGCCGACCGCGCCGCGCCACCCTGCTCGTCGTCGTGGGCGTGCTGCTCGCGCTGGGCATCGGCACCGGGGTCTGGTACATCAACTCCGGCCAGTTCACCAAGGTCCCCAACCTGCTCGGGAAGACCGAGGCCCAGGCCAGGTCGGAGCTGTCGGCGGCCGGCCTCGGGGTGAAGCGGATCGACCGGAAGTTCAGCGACGCCTTCGACCGCGGGACGGTGATGAACTCCGACCCCGAGAGCGGCAAGCGCATCCGCGGCAACGGCGCGGTGGTGCTCACGGTCTCGCGCGGCCCGGAGGTCGTCTTCGTCCCCGACGTGAAGGGCAAGCCGCTGGACGACGCGAAGGCCGAGCTGGTCAAGAGCGGTCTGGCGCCGGGGCTGGTGACGCAGGCGTTCAGCCAGGACGTCGCCCAGGGCTCGGTGATCTCCACCGATCCGGCGGGCGGCCAGAAGCGCTCGCCGGACACGGCGGTCGCGATCGTGGTCAGCAAGGGCCGACCGCTCCAGGTGACGAACGTGGTCGGACGCCCCCTGGACCAGGCGCGGGCCGCCCTCCAGGATCTCGGCCTCAAGGTCGAGACGGCCCCCGAGCAGGTCAACTCGCCGTTCCCGGCCGGTACGGTCGCCAACC
This sequence comes from Streptomyces vinaceus, assembly GCF_008704935.1. NCBI lineage: Bacteria > Bacillati > Actinomycetota > Actinomycetes > Kitasatosporales > Streptomycetaceae > Streptomyces > Streptomyces vinaceus. The sequence continues at coordinate 5,369,377 of NZ_CP023692.1, read as the reverse complement.
AGTCGGTCGGCGCCGGCTCCCAGGCCGCGACCGGCGACACGGTGACGCTCACCGTGTCCAAGGGACCCCGGCTGGTCCCCGTCCCGCCGGTGGTCGGCCAGGAGGCGGACGTGGCCCGCAAGACGCTGGAGGCGGCCGGTTTCAAGGTGAAGGTGGAGCGGCCGCTCATCTCCTTCAGCAACACGGTGGACGCCCAGTCGGTGCCGGGCGGCCAGAGCGCGCCCGAGGGCAGCACGATCGTCGTGCGGACCAAGGGGCTGTAGGGGATGGAACGGGCCATGCGCAACCCCGTGGGCGGGCACGTCCCCGTCGCCGGCGGACTCGCCTCGGTGGGGCTGACGTACGCGCGCGAGATGGGCGCCGAGGCCGTACAGGTCTTCGTCGCCAATCCGCGCGGCTGGGCCACCCCGGTCGGGAACCCGGCGCAGGACGAGCTGTTCCGCAGCCAGTGCGCCGAGGGGGCGATCCCGGCGTACGTGCACGCCCCGTACCTGATCAACTTCGGCTCGCACACCGAGGCGACGGTGGAGAAGTCGGTGGAGTCGCTGCGGCACTCGCTGCGCCGCGGCCGGGAGATCGGCGCGCTCGGGGTGGTCGTGCACACGGGCTCGGCGACCGGAGGGCGCCCGCGCGAGGCGGCGTACGCGCAGGTCAGGGAGTACGTGCTGCCGCTGCTGGACGAGCTGACGCACGAGGACGACCCCTTCTTGCTGCTGGAGTCCACGGCCGGGCAGGGCTCCTCGCTGTGCTCGCGGACCTGGGACTTCGGTCCGTACTTCGAGGCGCTCGACCACCATCCCAAGCTGGGGATCTGCCTGGACACCTGTCACGTCTTCGCCGCCGGGCACGACCTGGCGGAGGCGGGCGGGACGAAGCGGACGCTGGACCTGCTGGTGGACACGGTCGGCGAGGGTCGGCTGAAGCTGATCCACGCGAACGACTCGAAGGAGGGCGTGGGCTCCCACAAGGACCGCCACGCCAACATCGGGCAGGGCCGCATCGGCCGGGACGCGTTCGCCGAGCTGTTCGCGCACCCCGCGATGGAGGGCGTACCGCTGATCACCGAGACGCCGGGCGGGAAGGAGGGCCAGGCGGCGGACGTGGCCCTGCTGAAGGAACTGCGCGAGCTCCGCTGACCACGGCGGGAATACCCCTAGGGGGTATACGGTTCTGCTGTACGCAGGCAGGCCGCTTTCCGGCGTTCCCCAGGGGGTCGCGATGGACCACGTACACGGACACTCACACGCACACGCACACGAAGAGCACCAGCCGGACCACCGGCACCACGACGACGGCCGCGGCCACGGCGGCCACGACGGACCGAGCTGGGCCACGGCCGCCCGGGCCACCCTCCACTGCCTGACCGGATGCGCCGTCGGCGAGGTGCTCGGCATGGTCATCGGCACGGCACTGGGCTGGGGGAACGTACCGACGGCGGTCCTGGCGATCGCCCTGGCGTTCTTCTTCGGCTACGCGCTCACCCTGCGCGGGATCCTCGCCGCCGGCGTGGACCTGCGCACGGCCGTCCGGGTGGCGTTGGCGGCGGACACTCTTTCGATCGCCGTCATGGAGCTGATCGACAACGGAGTGATCGCGCTCTGGCCCGGAGCGATGGACGCGCACCTCTCGGAGGCGCTGTTCTGGATCGCGCTGGCGCTCTCGCTCGCGCTCGCCTTCGTGGTGACGACCCCGGTCAACAAGTGGATGATCGGCCGCGGCAAGGGCCACGCCGTCGTCCACCGGTACCACTGATCCGCCGGACACGCCCTAGAGCTCGGGGCCGTCCCCCGGTTCCTCCTGGTACGAGTAGCGCTGCTCGCGCCAGGGGTCGCCGATGTTGTGGTAGCCGCGCTCCTCCCAGAAGCCGCGGCGGTCGGCGGTCATGTACTCGATGCCCCGGACCCACTTCGGGCCCTTCCACGCGTACAGGTGCGGGACCACGAGCCGGACCGGGAAACCGTGCTCGGCGGTGAGCAGTTCGCCGCCTTCGTGGGTGGCGAACACGGTCCGGTCGGAGGCGAAGTCGGCGAGGCGCAGATTGGAGCTGAAGCCGTACTCGGCCCACACCATCACGTGCGTGACCTGCGGCGACGGCGGCGCCAGGGCGAGTATGTCCCGGGCGAGGACCCCGCCCCACTCGGCGCCCGGCATGCTGAACTTCGTCACGCAGTGCAGATCCGCTACGACCGAGGCGAACGGCAGCGCCGTGAACTCCTCGTGGTTCCAGCAGTGCTTGTCACCGTCGGCGGTGGCCCCGAAGACACGGAACTCCCAGCGGTCCGGCTTGAACTTGGGGACCGGGCCGTAGTGGGTGACCGGCCAGCCTCGCTGCAGCCGCTGCCCCGGAGGAAGCTCCAGTTGCTCTGCTCCCGGAGATTCCCGGCTTTCCGGCTGACCCATGACTCCATGGTGACAGACGCCGCAGGGTGGTCACGACCAGGTAGGCCCTATACGGGCAACTCACACCAACTCACACTAAGGAGGCACTTACTGGACGGCCCCCTGCGGCGGTGCAAGGATGCGCGCACTCCCCCAGTCGCGGCTGGGGCGACATCCGCGATACCCCCCAGCCCCGTCACGTAGCTGACATTGCCTGGAAGGAGCCTCTGCGATGCAGGGCGACCCCGAGGTCCTCGAGTTTCTGAACGAGCAGTTGACCGGCGAGCTCACGGCGATCAACCAGTACTGGCTCCACTACCGGATCCAGGACAACAAGGGTTGGACGAAGCTCGCGAAGTACACGCGTGAAGAGTCCATCGACGAGATGAAGCACGCGGACAAGATCACCGAGCGCATCCTGATGCTGGACGGGCTGCCGAACTACCAGCGACTCTTCCACGTACGGGTCGGCCAGACCCTGACGGAGATGTTCCAGGCGGACCGGCAGGTCGAGGTCGAGGCCATCGACCGCCTCAAGCGCGGTATCGAGGTGATGCGCGGCAAGGGCGACGTGACCTCGGCGCGCCTCTTCGAGGAGATCCTGGGCGACGAGGAGCACCACATCGACTACCTCGACACCCAGCTGGAGCTCATCGAGAGCATCGGGGAGCCGCTCTACATCGCGCAGCTGATCGAACAGCCGGAGAGCTGAGCCCACGCCCCTCGGCGCGGCTTCCGCGAGCCCTACGCGGCTTCCGCGAGCTCCGGGTCGGCGGCGAGCACGGCGGCCGCGTTGCCCTTCTCCAGCAGCTCCCGGCGCGGGCAGGCCCCGCGGCCCAGGATGCCCTGGATGGTCCGCACGCAGGATCCGCAGTCGGTGCCGGCCTTGGTGACGGAGGCGATCTGGCGGGGGGTACAGGCCCCGGCGGCCGCGTGGTCCTTGACCTGCTTGTCGGTGATCCCGAAACAAGAGCAGACGTACACGCGGTTCACCTCCCTGACAGGAATGGTCTTTGCAGCCATCCCCTATTCGGTGAGGCTTACCTAACCGTACCTAAAGTGAGGCTTGCCTAAAACCCCTGGACACGACGGTGGGGCACGGATCACATCGATCCGTGCCCCACCGTCGTAGGTACCTACGTACTGATCCGCTTACTGGTCGCGGTACATCTCGGCCACGAGGAAGGCCAGGTCCAGGGACTGGCTGCGGTTGAGCCGCGGGTCGCAGGCCGTCTCGTAGCGCTGGTGCAGGTCGTCGACGAAGATCTCGTCGCCGCCGCCCACGCACTCGGTGACGTCGTCACCGGTGAGCTCGACGTGGATGCCGCCCGGGTGGGTGCCCAGCGCCTTGTGGACCTCGAAGAAGCCCTTGACCTCGTCGAGCACGTCGTCGAAACGGCGCGTCTTGTGACCGGAGGCGGCCTCGAAGGTGTTGCCGTGCATCGGGTCGGTGACCCAGGCGACCGTCGCGCCCGAGGCCGTGACCTTCTCGACCAGCCCGGGGAGCTTGTCGCGGACCTTGTCCGCGCCCATGCGGACCACGAAGGTCAGCCGGCCCGGCTCGCGCTCGGGGTCCAGGCGGTCGATGTACGTCAGCGCCTCGTCGACCGTGGTGGTCGGGCCGAGCTTGATGCCGATCGGGTTGGCGATCTGCGAGCAGAACTCGATGTGCGCGTGGTCCAGCTGGCGGGTGCGCTCGCCGATCCACACGAAGTGGCCGGAGGTGTCGTACAGCTTCCCGGTGCGGGAGTCGGTACGGGTCAGCGCGCTCTCGTAGTCGAGCAGCAGCGCCTCGTGGGAGGCGTAGAACTCGACGGCCTTGAACTCGGCCGGGTCGGTGCCACAGGCCTTCATGAAGTTCAGCGCGTTGTCGATCTCCCGCGCGAGCTGCTCGTAGCGCTGCCCGGAGGGGGAGGACTTCACGAAGTCCTGGTTCCAGGCGTGCACCTGGCGCAGGTCGGCGTAGCCACCGGTGGTGAAGGCGCGCACCAGGTTCAGCGTCGAGGCCGACGCGTGGTACATGCGCTTCAGCCGCTCGGGGTCCGGGATCCGGGCCTCTTCGGTGAAGGCGAAGCCGTTGACGGAGTCACCGCGGTAGGTCGGCAGGGTGACGCCGTCGCGGGTCTCGGTGTCCTTGGAGCGCGGCTTGGAGTACTGGCCGGCGATGCGGCCGACCTTGACGACGGGCACGGAGGCCGCGTACGTCAGGACGGCACTCATCTGGAGCAGCGTCTTCAGCTTGGCGCGGATGTGGTCGGCGGACACGGCGTCGAAGGCCTCGGCACAGTCGCCGCCCTGAAGCAGGAACGCCTCGCCCTTGGCGACGGCTCCCAGACGGGCGCGCAGCTGGTCGCACTCGCCCGCGAAAACGAGCGGAGGATACGATTCGAGGTCCGCGACGACAGCGCGCAGTGCCTCGGCATCGGGGTACGAAGGCTGCTGCGCCGCGGGAAGGTCTCGCCAGGCCGCCTTGGCGGCGGGGGCTTGGGTTTCAGCGTTCACGGTCACCTCGTACACATTACGGCGTCTTGCGCCACGTCCAGCCCGGTGCCCACTTTGTGAGACAGGTGTCTCTGGAAACGCGTCGGGGCTCGCTGGCCGCCTCGCCGGTGGGCTATGGTCGCCCGTATGTACGCGCCCTCGAACCAGAACTGGTGGTGGCCCGCTCCCGGCGGCCCACTTCTCGCGCGTACCCACTGACACGCACGACGCGAAGGCCGCCCGAGGGGCGGCCTTCGGCGTTTTCCGGTCCCGGCCGCCCCTCCTTCACCCCGCCCCACGGAGAAGGACGCCAGCCATGGAACCCAGCAGCACGCCCGACCCGCTCAGCCGCCTGCTCGACGAGTCCTGCCCCCCGTTCGCCCTGCTGCGCCGCCGCACCCCCGGCCGCGACCACGACACCGTCGAGGTGCTGATCGGTCCGGTGCACGAGGCCGGACGCCTCGCCGAGCTGCCCGTACGATCGCTTCCCACCCTCGCCCTGGTCCCGTTCCGGCAGATCCGCGAACGCGGGTTCGACGTGCGCGACGACGGCACGCCGCTCGCCGTGCTGGCCGCCGAGGAGGCGTACGAGGTCCCGCTCGCGCAGGCGCTGGCCGCGCTGCCGCAGCACCCGGTGCGCGTGGTCGGCGGCGGCTTCGACGTGCCCGACGAGGAGTACGCGGCCACCGTCGAGCGCGTGATCCGGGAGGAGATCGGCCGCGGCGAGGGGGCGAACTTCGTCATCCGGCGCACCTACGAGGGCCGGATCGAGGGCTTCGGCCGGGCCGACGCGCTCGCGCTGTTCCGGCGGCTGCTGGTGGGCGAGCGGGGCGCGTACTGGACGTACGTCGTCCACACGGGGGACCGCACGCTGGTGGGGGCCAGCCCGGAGGTTCACGTACGGATGTCCGGCGGCACGGTGGTGATGAACCCGATCAGCGGGACGTACCGCTACCCGGCCGGGGGCCCGACGGCCGAGTCCCTCCTCGCCTTCCTCGGCGACCGCAAGGAGACCGAGGAGCTGTCCATGGTCGTGGACGAGGAGCTCAAGATGATGTGCACGGTCGGGGACAGGGGCGGGGTCGTCGTCGGACCGCGGCTGAAGGAGATGGCGCACCTCGCGCACACCGAGTACGAGCTGCGCGGCCGGTCCTCGCTGGACGTGCGGGAGGTACTGCGCGAGACCATGTTCGCGGCGACGGTGACGGGATCGCCGGTGCAGAACGCCTGCCGGGTGATCGAGCGGTACGAGGCGGGCGGGCGCGGCTACTACGCGGGGGCACTGGCCCTGCTGGGCGTGGACGCCTCGGGGTCCCAGACGCTGGACTCGCCGATCCTGATCCGGACCGCGGACATCGCGGCGGACGGCGCGCTGCGGGTGCCGGTCGGGGCGACGCTGGTGCGGCACTCGGACCCGGCCGGGGAGGTCGCGGAGACGCACGCGAAGGCGGCCGGGGTGCTGGCGGCGCTCGGGGTGCGCCCGGCGGCGCCGCGGGCGGCCTTCGCGGGGGCGCGCCTCGGCGAGGACCCCCGGGTGCAGGCGGCCCTGGCGGCGCGGCGGACGGACCTGGCGCCGTTCTGGCTGCGGATGCAGGAGCGGCCGGCGGCTCCGGCCGGGCACGCGCTGGTGGTGGACGGCGAGGACACGTTCACGGCGATGCTGGCGCACGTGCTGCGGGTGACCGGGCTGGAGGTGACGGTACGCCGCTACGACGATCCCGGGCTGCGGGAGGCGGCGCTCTCCTGGGCGGGCCCGGTCGTCCTGGGCCCGGGGCCGGGGAACCCGGCGGACGCGGCCGACCCGAAGATGCGGATGCTGCGCGCCCTGGCGGCGGAGCTCCTGGCCGGTCACCGGCACGGGCTGCTGGGCGTCTGCCTGGGCCACGAGCTGCTGGCGGCGGAGCTGGGTCTGCCGCTGATCCGCAAGGCGGAGCCGGCGCAGGGGGCGCAGACGCGGATCGGCTTCTTCGGGAGGCCGGAGATGGTGGGCTTCTACAACACGTACACGGCGCACTGCTCCGACGCCGTGGCCGCCCGCCTGTCGCAGGAGGGGGTGGAGGTCTCCCGCGACGCGGTGACGGGCGAGGTCCACGCCCTGCGGTCCCCCGCCTTCGCGGGCGTCCAGTTCCACCCGGAGTCCGTGCTGACCCTGAACGGCCCGGCCCTGCTCCGCGACCTCCTGCTCGGCATGACCCCGGCCGCGGTCTAGGCGCGAGGCGGCGCGAGGCGGCCCGGGCCGGCGGGCCTCGGCCCGGCCGCATGCCGCCCGGCGTACCGGCTCCGCGCGGCGGGGTCGTTACGCCGGGGCCGGCTCACCGGGCTTTCCGCGGCGGGCGAGGACCCTGCGGACCAGCTGCCAGGCCAGCACCGGGCCGAGCACCGCCATGCCCGCGAGGAACGCCGGGAGGTTCCCGAAGGCCAGCGCCAGCGTCACCGGGACGCCCACCGCCGGGTCCGCGAACGCCAGCCATGCGTCCAGCCGCGCTCCCGGCCGGGATCGGAGCGCGGGCCGCAGGGCCCGTACGGCGTACACGAACTGCGCGGCGGCGGCGGCCAGCAGGAGCCAGCGGGCCGCGGAAGGTATGTCCACGGGGGCGAACCTATGCCATGCGCCCGCGCCGGACACATGGCCGCGGCCTGAACTCGGGGCGAACTCGCGTCACTCGGGACGAGCGTGTTCTGCGACCTCCGCCCGGCCGCGTGGTGCCATGGTCCGTCCACCCACTCCGGCTCAGCCGAAGAAGACCCCGACCTCCTGGTACAGCGCGGGGTCCACCGTCTTCAGCTTCGCCGTCGCGTCGGCGATCGGCACCCGCACGATGTCCGTCCCCTTCAGCGCGACCATCTTCCCGAAGTCGCCCTCGTGCACGGCGTCGATGGCGTGCAGCCCGAACCGCGTGGCGAGCCACCGGTCGAACGCGCTCGGCGTACCGCCGCGCTGGATGTGCCCGAGCACCGTGGTCCGGGCCTCCTTGCCGGTGCGCGCCTCGATCTCCTTGGCCAGCCACTCCCCCACGCCCGACAGCCGGACGTGCCCGAACGAGTCGGTGGTCGCGTCCTTCAGCACCATCTCCCCGTCCTTGGGCATCGCGCCCTCGGCGACCACCACGATCGGCGCGTAGCTCGCCTTGAACCGGGAGGTCACCCAGGCGCACACCTGGTCCAGGTCGAAGCGCTGCTCCGGGATGAGGATGACGTTGGCGCCGCCGGCCAGTCCCGAGTGCAGGGCGATCCAGCCGGCGTGGCGGCCCATCACCTCGACGACCAGCACCCGCATGTGCGACTCGGCGGTGGTGTGCAGCCGGTCGATGGCCTCCGTGGCGATGCCCACCGCCGTGTCGAAGCCGAAGGTGTAGTCGGTGGCCGACAGGTCGTTGTCGATGGTCTTCGGGACGCCGACGCACGGGATCCCGTACTCCCCGTACAGCTTGGCGGCCACGCCCAGGGTGTCCTCGCCGCCGATCGCGACGAGGGCCTCGACCTCGTACTTGGCGAGGTTCTCCTTGATCCGCCGGACGCCGTTCTCCTGCTTGAACGGGTTGGTCCGCGAGGAGCCGAGGATGGTGCCGCCGCGCGGCAGGATGCCGCGGACGGCGGGGATGCCGAGCGGGACGGTGTCGCCCTCGACCGCGCCGCGCCAGCCGTCCTTGAACCCGACGAACTCGCACCCGTACTCCTGGGTGCCCTTGCGGACGACGGCCCGGATGACCGCGTTGAGACCGGGGCAGTCGCCGCCGCCCGTCAGCACTCCGACCTTCATGGAATCTCCCTTCGCCACAGGGCCCACTGAGCAGACTGAGCCCGCATGGCGGTCACGCTAGTGGTGACTCAGGTCACAGCAAGTGCCCGGGAAGGGTCAATTCCGGCGGATTCAAGGGGCGTTGCGTCCTCCCGTTCACTCGTACGAGGACATGAGTGCGACGTACGGGAGGGTGGACGCCCCCTCAGGCGTCGTCGAGGCCGCGCTCTATCGCGTACCGGACGAGCTCCACCCGGTTGTGCAGCTGGAGCTTGCCGAGGGTGTTCTGCACGTGGTTCTGCACCGTGCGGTGCGAGATGACGAGGCGCTCCGCGATCTGCTTGTACGAGAGCCCCTTGGCCACCAGCCGCAGCACCTCGGTCTCCCGGTCGGTCAGCTGGGGGGCCTTCGGCTCGTCCGGGGCGGCGGGCGCCGGGTCGGTGGCCAGGCGCCGGTACTCGCCGAGCACGAGCCCGGCCAGGCCGGGGGTGAACACCGGGTCGCCGGCGGCGGTGCGGCGGACGGCGTCGATCAGCTCCTGGGCCCCCGCGGACTTCAGCAGGTAGCCGGTGGCGCCGGACTTCACCGCCTCCAGGACGTCGGCGTGCTCGCCGCTCGCGGACAGGACCAGGACGCGCAGCGCGGGGTTGGCGCCGACGAGCTCCTTGCAGACCTGGACTCCGGGCATGCCGGGCAGGTTGAGGTCCAGCACCAGCACGTGGGGGGCGGCGGGCACGGCCCGGCGGACGGCCTCGGGGCCGTCGCCGGCCGTGGCGACCACGTCGAAGCCGGCGGCGGCGAGGTCGCGGGCGACCGCGTCCCGCCACATCGGGTGGTCGTCGACGACCATCACCTTGATCTCGTGCGGCTGCGGCTGCGCCTGCTGCTGCGGCTCGGCGGTCTGGCTCACTGGGTCCTCCCCCTCGGTACTTTCAGTTCCACTTCGGTGCCCTGCCCGGGGACGGACACCAGCTCGGCGCTGCCGCCGAGGTCCCGCAGCCGGCCGCGGATGGACAGGGCCACGCCCATCCGGCCCTCGCCCACGGCCTGGTCGAGGCGGCCGGCCGGGATGCCCGGACCGTCGTCCCGGACGGTCACGATCACCTCGTCACCCCAGTCCTCGACCAGGATCCAGGCCCTGGCCCCCTCGCCGGCGTGCTTGCGCACATTGTCCAGGGCCGCCCCGACGGCCGCGGCCAGCTCCTTCGCCGCCGGCACCGGCAGCGGTACGGGCGTGCCCGGCTCGGCGAAGCTGACCCGGGATCCGGCGTGCGGGGCCAGCAGGCTCCGCAGGTCCAGCTCGCCCCCGTCGCCGCCGGGCTCCTCCACCTCGTACGCGTCCACCAGGGCGCCGAGCGACTCGTCACGGCAGATCCGGGAGGTGGGCACCAGCCCGCTGGAGACCAGGGTGCGCAGTGCCACCTCCTGTTCCCCGGCCATCCGGCCGAGCTCGGCGGCCTCGCCGCCCAGCTCGGTGCCGCGCCGCTGGACCATGGCGAGGACCTGGAGGACCCCGTCGTGGATGTCGCGGGCGAGCCGCTCGCGCTCGCGGGTCGCGGCCTCGATCTCCAGGGCGCGGGCCAGGGTGGCCTCACTGGCCCGGGCGACCTCGACGACGTATCCGATGGCGATGGAGGCGACCCAGACCAGCAGCACGTTGTGCAGGGTGTCGCGGGTGGGCCGGCCACCGTGGACGACGATGTTGGCCACGGCCACGAAGGTGGAGGCGAAGCCGGCCCAGCGCCAGCCGCCCTTGATGGCGAAGGCGAGGACGGAGCCCGCCGTCCAGATGGAGGGGAGCGTGGGGCCGCCCGCGGCGATCCGCTCGTGGGTGTCCGCGAGCGGGGTGAGCAGGACGCCGACGAGCGCGACGGTGAGGTCGGCGCCGAGGAACCGCTTGGTGCAGCTGGCGGCGTTCGCCACCCGGCGGCGGGTGGCCAGGGTCCAGCCGGAGAGTACGGCGAGGTAGCCGGCCGCGATCCAGGGCCGGTCGAAGTCCCTGTACGCCGAGGCGAACAGCAGGACCGCGTAGACCATGGTGAGCAGCCGGTAGGCGGTCAGAGCCCGCCACAGCGGCTGCTCGACCGACATGCGCACGACGCGCTCGCGTTTCGCCATCTCCCCCACCCACCCCGTGCGGGCGATGCCGCCCGTGTTCTACTCCGCGGCCTTCTCGGCGCTCTTGCCGGCGTTCTTCTCGGCGGAGGCCTTCGCGGCCTTCTCGGCCTTCTCCGCGTCGGCGATCTGGCGCTTGGCGGCCGTCGCGTAGATGTCGACGTACTCCTGGCCGGACAGCTTCATGATCTCGTACATGACCTCGTCGGTCACCGAGCGCAGGATGAAGCGGTCCCCGTCCATGCCCTGGTAGCGGCTGAAGTCCAGCGGCTTGCCGATGCGGATGCCGGGGCGCATCAGCTTGGGGACGACCTTGCCGGGGGGCTGGATCTTCTCGGTGTCGATCATCGCGACGGGGATCACCGGCGCCCCGGTGGCCAGGGCCACGCGGGCCAGGCCGCCCGGCTTGCCGCGGTAGAGGCGGCCGTCGGGTGACCGGGTCCCCTCCGGGTAGATACCGAACAGCTCCCCGCGCTCGATGACCTCGACACCGCTCTTGACCGCCGCTTCGCCCGCGCCGCGCGCGCCGGAGCGGTCCACGGGGAGCTGGCCGACGCCCTTGAAGAACGCGGCCGTCAGCTTGCCCTTGACGCCCGGGGAGGTGAAGTACTCCGCCTTCGCGATGAAGGTGACCTTGCGGTCCAGCACGGCCGGCAGGAAGAAGGAGTCCGAGAAGGACAGGTGGTTGCTCGCGAGGATCGCCGGCCCCTCGGCGGGAATGTTCTCGAGGCCCTCCACCCACGGCCTGAAGGCGAGCTTCAGGGACCCCCCGATGGAGAACTTCATTGCGCCGTAGATCAACTGATGCGCCTTCCTGTGTCTGTCGAACAGACCATATCCCCTGGCTCGGGGCGGAGGGGGCGACGACCCTGGTCGGTGTCACCCCCGTCGCGTACGGTGAAGTCACACAGCGCTACGCACCCCCCACCCGTCGAAGGAGACCCTGGTGCCCGTCCTCCCTGGAGCCGAGCCGTTCCGCCACGAGGGCGGAGAGGTCGGTGTCCTCCTCTGCCACGGCTTCACCAGTACCGCTCAGTCCATGCGCCCGTGGGCGGAGTACCTGGCCGAGCAGGGTCTGACGGTTTCCGTGCCGCTGCTGCCCGGGCACGGGACGCGGTGGCAGGACATGCAGCTCACCGGCTGGCAGGACTGGTACGCCGAGGTGGACCGGGCGCTGCGGGAGCTGCTGGAGCGGTGCGCGCAGGTGTTCGTCTTCGGGCTGTCGATGGGCGGGGCGCTGACGCTGCGGCTGGCGGCCCGGCACGGGGACGCGGTGCGCGGCATCGTCCTGGTCAACCCGGTCAACAAGATCAACGACCCGATGGCCTTCGCGCTTCCGGTCGCGCAGCACTTCCTGCGGTCCACCCCGGGCATCGCGAGCGACATCGCCAAGCCGGGCGTCTCCGAGATCGGCTACACCCGGGTCCCGACCCGGGCGGCGGCCTCGCTGCGGCAGTTCCTGAAGCTGGTCGACTCCGAGCTCCCGCAGGTCACGCAGCCGGTGCTGCTGCTGCACAGCGTGCAGGACCACGTCGTGAACCCGGCCGACTCGGCGCGGATCCTCGCGCGGATCTCGTCGACGGACGTCACCGAGACCCTGCTGGAACAGAGCTACCACGTCGCGACGTTGGACCATGACGCGGAGCGGATCTTCGCGGACAGTTTTGCGTTCGTCGGACGGCTCGCGGAGAGCGTCGGCAGGGAGGGGGCGGCCAGCGGTGGCTGAGCACGAGGAGTCCCCGGGGGGCGTCCCCCCGCTGGACGAGGAGGCGGCCTGGGCGGCGATCGTCGCCGGGTACGGGCAGGAGCCGCCGGACCCGCCGGGGGCGAGGCCGTTCCGGCCGATCGAGAACCTGATGCTGCCGGAGGAGGACGTGGAACCGGAGCCTCCGGCAGCCGCGTCGTCCGCGGAGCCGCCGGAGGCTCCGGCCGCGCCGCCGCCGGCGCCGACGGTGCTCGGGAGCTCGGTGGTGTTCGCGCCGGGGGTGGGTCCGGGCGCCACGGGGCCCGGGAGCGGGCCGCGCGATCACACTCCGGCGGAGCCGGACGAGAAGGACGAGGGCCACTTCGTCCCCCCGGAGCCGGAGCTGCCGCCGGCGGACACGACGGCGAAGTTCGCGTGGCTCGCGGTGGTGGGCGGGCCGGTGCTGCTGCTGGTGGCGGTGCTGTTGCAGTGGGACATGACGTGGTGGCTGACGACGCTGGGGATCGGCGGCTTCCTGGGCGGTTTCGCGACGCTCGTCGCCCGGATGTCGCACGACGATGACGAGGACGACGATCCGGGGCGCGGCGCCGTGGTGTAGTGCCGCGGTGTAGGAGCCGCGGCGGGAACGCCGCCGTGGGAACGCCGTGGTCCGGGCGCACCCGCCGGGGCCGGGCGCCGGGTGCGCTCCCGCCCCGGATCCCGCGTCTCAGCACCCGCCCCGGACCCGCGTCTCAGACGCCGGCCTGTGCCGGGAGGCGGAGGGCGGCCAGCACCGGGAGGTGGTCGGTGGCGGCGTGCAGGTCCCGGGGGGTGACTCCGGGCAGGCCCTCGGGAACGCCGCAGGCCAGCACCTCCACCCCCGGCGAGGCGAAGACGGCGTCGATCCGCCGGTCCGGCGCCGCCGCCGGGAAGGTACGCTCGCCGCCCCACGGGGACACCGTCCAGCAGTCGCGCAGGCTCTCGGTGAGGCGCCCGTAGGCCGGCCCGCCGGGGGCCTCGTTCACGTCCGCCGCCACGATCGCGTGCGGCGCCCCCAGCGACGCCGCCCGCTGGGCGAGCAGTCCCGCCTGGGCGGCCCGCTCCGCCCGGTCCAGGGACAGGTGGGCGCTGACGACCCCGACCCGTGCGGCCCCGAACCGGACCACCGCCGTAGCGAAGCCCCTCCGGTGCAGGCCCGGGGTCCGCGGGAGCAGGACGTCCTCGGTCCGTTCCACGAAGGCCCGTAGGGAGCACAGGAGCAGCGGGCCCGCGGCCGTGGCGCCCCCGCTCAGCACCACCAGGTCGGTCTTCGCGGCCAGCCGCGCCGCGTGCTTGCGCCAGCGGAAGAACCGCGGGGCCTCCTGGACGAACACCAGGTCGGGGGCGCAGGCGCGGATCACCCGGGCCAGGGCTTCCTCGTCGTCGCGCATCGAGCGGACGTTGTAGCTGAGGGCTCGGATCACCGCGGAACCGTCGGGTTCCGTCACAGAGTTCGGCAGCATGCACCGCAACATAGCCAGACTGCCCGCCGTGCCACAGAGGGCGCGGCGGGCAGTTCGGTCAACAGCGGGTGTCAGCCCTGGCGGGCCAGGTCCGCCGCGCCGACGAGCCCGGCCTTGCCGCCGAGCTGCGCGGCCAGCACCTGGGCGTGCGGGCGCCAGGCGCCGCCGACCAGCCAGCGCTTGAAGGACTTGCGGATCGGGTCGAGGACGAGGTCGCCCTCGTCCGAGACCCCGCCGCCGACGATGAACGCCGACGGGTCGAAGAGCGAGGCCAGGTCGGCCAGACCGGCGCCCGCCCAGCGGGCCAGCTCGCGGAAGGCGTCGACGGCCACCAGGTCACCGGCCCGCGCGGCCTCGCTGATGTGCCTGCCCTCGATGCCCTCGGGGGTGCCGTCGCCGAGCGCGAGCAGCGCCACCGCGTTCTCGGGGGTGGCGTTGGCGCGCTGCTTCGCGTACCGGACGAGCGCGCGGCCGGAGGCGTACTGCTCCCAGCAGCCCTGGCTGCCGCACCCGCACAGCAGGCCGTCCGGGACCACCCGGATGTGCCCGAACTCGGCGGCCACGCCGAAGCGTCCGCGGCGCAGCTTGTTGCCGATGATGATGCCGCCGCCCAGGCCCGTGCCGAGCGTGATGCAGATGACGTCCTCGTGGCCCTGGCCGGCGCCGAAGCGGTACTCGCCCCAGGCGGCGCAGTTGGCGTCGTTCTCGACGACGACCGGCAGGCCGATGCGCTGCTCCACCTTGTCCTTGAGCGGCTCGTGGCGCCAGTTGATGTTCGGTGCGAAGAGGACGGTCGCGCGCTTGTCGTCCACGTATCCGGCGGCGCCGATGCCGACGGCCTCGATGCTGTGGCTGCTGCTGACTTCGGACACTGCGGCGCAGATCGCGTCCGTCACGCCGTCCGCGGTCGGCGGGGTGGGCACCTTGTACGTCTCAAGGATGGTGCCCTCTTCGTCGACCACGCCGGCCGCGATCTTCGTGCCGCCGATGTCGACGCCGATGGTGAGTCCCATTAGTCCCTCGGTTTCCGGTCAAACCCCGCCACGGCCAACGGTACCCGAGGGCGGCGCGGTCTCAGTCGAGATCGATCCGCTGGGTGGGACCGCCGCCACCCTCGTCGCGCGGGTCGGTGTGGTCGCCGGAGGGACGGTCCGGGGGAGTGCCGGGCGCGGGCTCGTCGCGGGTCCAGCGCCGCTCGTGGCCCTCGACGGCCGAGCGGTACGCGGCGAGCAGCTCGGAGCCGGCGGCCGCGAGGTGGTCGAAGACCTCGGGGTTGCGCTCGACGACGGGCTTGGCGGCGGCCTTCGCCTGATTGACGAACTGGCGTACGGCGCCCTGGGCGGCGGCGCCGAGCAGCGGGTTGTTCAGCGCGGACACCTTGTCGGCGACGGCCTCGAACAGTTTGAACAGCTCTTCGGCGGCGGTCCCGGTACCGGCTCCGCCGCCGGCGTCGCCCGCGCCCTCGCGGGCCCGGCGGCGCTCCTGCTCCGCGGCGAGGTCCTCGGCGCAGGCCTTGGCCCAGGCGTCGTCGGTGGGACGGTCGGTGGCCTCGCTCATGGCGGACTCTCCTGCGGCAGCTGCTGGGCGTGCGGTACGTACTACCTTCGACGGTACCCGAACGGCGGTACGCGGTTCAGGCCCGCGTACCGCCCCGCGCGCCGTTCAGCCCCGGCGCGGCCACAGGTCCGGGTCGGGCGTGAAGCGGATGCGGAGCACCCCGTCGGCGAGCGCGGCGCCGGAGACCGTGCAGCGGCGCAGCACGGAGGGGAGCGGAACGATCCTGCGGTACGGGCCCGCCGCGAGCAGCAGCTCGTCGCCGCGCCGGACCAGGTCGAGATCGCACTTGCGGGCGCCGGGCAGCGGTACCACCCAGACGAGTACCCCGTCGTCGGCGAGCCGGTCCTCGACCGTCCACGCGCAGCGGGCGCGGGAGTCCTCCGGATCGCGCGGGACCAGCCCCTGCGCCCCGGCGAGCCGGATCAGGTCGTCCGGCCCGGCAGGGTCGCGCCCGAGGTGGCCGAGCGGCAGTACGGGGACGTCCCCGGCCGCTGTGCTCCCGGGCCGGCCGGTACCGGCCCACTGGGCGGCGTACTTCTCCTGCTGGGCGGCGAGCCCGGCCAGCCAGGGGTCGGGCGAGCCCTGGGGCACCATCCGGTTGGCGACGATCGCGGCGACCGGGAGCTGTTCGAGGGCGAGCCCGAGCAGCCCGGTCCGCAGCGCGGCGTCCGCGCCGGGCCCGGGCTCGGCGACCACGTGCAGCGAGGTGGTGCCGGCCTCGATGACGGCCTGGACGGCGGCCAGCTCCTCGTCCCAGCGTGCGGCGGCCTCGTACAGCCACTGCGCGGGCATGGGTACGCCGGCCAGCTGGGCCAGTACGGGCCGCAGGGCGCGGGCCGCCTGCCGCTCGGCGGGGAGCAGCCGGGCCAGGTAGCGGCGCAGCTGGGCGGGGAGGGCGAGGGCGGCCACGGCCTGCGGGAGCGGGGGCAGGTCGACGACGACGAGGTCGGTGCCGGGCGCGGCCGCGGCCCGGCGCAGGGCGCGCAGCAGGGCGAACTGCTCGGCGCCGGGCAGCTCGGTGAGCTCCTCGGCCCCCAGCGGCCGGGCCCCGACCATGCCGAGGAGTGCCGATCCGCGCTCCTGGAGGGCGACGAGCTCCTCGCGGAACTCCTCTCCGGAGTCCACCCGGGCCACGCGGACCCCGGCGGCCGGCCCGGGCGCGGCCGGGGCGGGCTCCCCCGGCACCTCGCCGACCAGTGCGTGGAGATGGTCCGCGGGGGCGCCGGAGACCAGCAGCACCCGTGCACCGTTCCCGGCGGCGGCGAGGGCGGTGGCGGCGGCCACCGTGGTCCGCCCCGCCCCTCCGGGGCCGGTGATGAGCAGGATGCGCATCGGTCAGGCCGACTCGACGCGCTTCTTCAGGCCCGCCAGGGCGCGGTCGATGATGACCTTCTCGGCCTTGCGCTTGATCATGCCGAGCATGGGGATCTTGACGTCCACGGTCAGCTGGTAGGTGACCTCGGTGCGCTTGCCGCCGTCCAGCGGGGCGAGCCGGTACGAGCCGTCGAGCTGGCGCAGCATCTGCGACTTGTCCAGGGTCCAGCTGACCTCGTCGGCGCCCTTCCACGAGTAGGCGAGGGTGTGGTCGTCCTTGATCGCGCCCGCGTCGAGCAGCAGCCGGACCTTCTCGGCGCGGCCCTCGGCGTCGGTGGCCAGCACCTCGGCCTCCTTCACCTCGCCGGTCCACTCGGGGTAGCGCGCGAAGTCGGCGATCACGGCCATCACGTCGGCCGGCGCCGCATCGATCGTGATGCTCGAGCTGGTGTGTTCGGCCATGGCGGTCGCCCCTCCAGGGAGTTTTCGAGGAAGTGTGCGGCCTGCGGCCGCCGCGTGCAGGCTACCGTGCGTGCGGAGGTCACCACTCCAGGGCCCGGCTCACCACTCCAGGGCCCACGGCCTTCCCGTGGCGGCGAAGTGCCCGACGTTCACGCACTCCGTGCCGCCGATCCGCATCCGCCGCGCCAGCGGCTGGTGCACGTGCCCGAACAGGGCGTACCGCGGCCGGGTCCGCCGGATCGCCGCGAGCAGGGCCTCGCTGCCGCGCTCGAAGCGGCGCGCGACCGTGTCGTAGCAGAGCTCCGGGACCTCCGGCGGGATGTGGGAGCACAGGACGTCCACCTCGCCGAGCGCCTCGACCTTGGCGGCGTACTCCTCCTCGTCCACCTCGTACGGGGTGCGCATCGGGGAGGGCAGTCCGCCGCCGACGAAGCCGAAGACGCGGCCGCCGATCTCCACGCGCTGCCCGTCGAGGACGGTGATGCCGGGGCCGGCGTACTCGGGCCACAGACCCGGGATGTCGACATTGCCGTAGGTGGCGTACGTGGGCTGCGGGAACGCGGCGAACATCTCGGCGTACTGGCGGCGCACGGCGCCCTCGATCAGCTGTTCCCGGTCCAGTCCGGCCCACAGCCGACGGCCGAGGTCGCGCGCCTCGTCGAACCGGCGGGCGGTGCGCAGCTCGACGATCCGGTCGGCGTTCTCGATGCCGAACAGGTCGGGGAAGATGCCGCGCGAGTGGTCGGCGTAGTCGAGGAAGAGCACGAGGTCACCGAGGCAGATCAGCGCGTCGGCGCCGTCTCCGGCCCGGGCGAGCGCTTCGGCGTTGCCGTGGACGTCGCTGACGACGTGGACTCTCGTACTGCTCTTCCTGCCACCCATGCGCCCCACCCTAGGGGGGCTTGGGTGCGGCGGGTAGAGGAACCTTCACAGGCTGCCTACCTGCGGTTACTTCCGAGTCGTCGACGGGGTCGACTACTGTCGGCATGGCACGGCCGCGTCATGTGACGCACGGAACATCTGGCCGGTTCCCTCTATCCGGAACCCACTACCGGTGGGTAACGTCCGGTCGGTCCACATGGTGGCGATGGCGCCCAGAGGAGCAGCAGTCTTGCGCGAGTTCAGCCTTCCGGCCCTGTACGAGGTCCCGTCGGACGGGAACCTGACGGATCTCATCCGCCGCAACGCCGCTCAGCATCCCGACACCGCAGTCATGGGCCGCAAGGTCGACGGCGGCTGGCAGGACGTGACGGCGACCGAGTTCCTCGCCGAGGTGCGCGCCGCCGCCAAGGGCCTGATCGCGTCGGGGATCCGGCCGGGCGACCGCGTCGCGCTGATCTCCCGCACCCGCTACGAGTGGGTGCTGCTCGACTTCGCGATCTGGAGCGCGGGCGGCGTCACCGTCCCCGTGTACGAGACCAGCTCGCCCGAGCAGATCCAGTGGATCCTCGGGGACTCCGGCGCCGTCGCCGTGATCGTCGAGAGCCCGGCGCACAGCGCGGCCGTGGCCTCCCTGCGCGACCGGCTGCCGGAGCTGCGCGAGGTCTGGGAGATCGAGCGGGGCGCGCTCGCGGCGCTGAACGCCGCGGGCGTCGAGGTCACCGACGCCGAGGTGGACGGGCGCAGCTCGCTCGCCAACGCCGACGACCCGGCCACCATCGTCTACACCTCGGGCACCACCGGCCGCCCCAAGGGCTGCGTGCTGACCCACCGCAACTTCTTCGCCGAGTGCGGCAACGTGGTGGAACGCCTGAGCCCGCTGTTCCGCACCGGCGAGTGCTCCGTGCTGCTCTTCCTGCCCGCCGCGCACGTCTTCGGGCGCCTGGTGGAGGTGGCGGCCGTACTGGCGCCGATCCGCCTGGGCTGCGTACCGGACATCAAGAACCTCACCGACGAGCTCCAGTCCTTCCGGCCCACGCTGATCCTCGGCGTGCCGCGCGTCTTCGAGAAGGTCTACAACTCGGCGCGCGCCAAGGCCCAGGCCGACGGCAAAGGCAAGATCTTCGACGCGGCGGCCGAGACGGCGATCGCGTACAGCCGTGCGCTGGACACCCCGGGCGGCCCGTCCTTCGGCCTGAAGCTGAAGCACAAGGTGTTCTCGAAGCTGGTCTACAGCAAGCTGCACACGGTCCTCGGCGGGCGCGGCGAGTACGCGATCTCCGGTGGCGCCCCGCTGGGCGAGCGGCTCGGGCACTTCTTCCGCGGCATCGGCTTCACGGTCCTGGAGGGCTACGGCCTGACGGAGTCCTGCGCGGCCACCGCCTTCAACCCATGGGACCGTACGAAGATCGGTACGGTCGGCCAGCCGCTGCCGGGCTCCGTGGTGCGCATCGCCGACGACGGCGAGGTGCTGCTGCACGGCGAGCACATCTTCAAGGAGTACTGGAAGAACGAGACGGCGACCGCCGAGGCGCTGACCGACGGCTGGTTCCACACCGGCGACGTCGGCACCCTCGACGAGGACGGCTACCTCGCGATCACCGGGCGCAAGAAGGAGCTCATCGTCACGGCGGGCGGCAAGAACGTGGCCCCCGCGGTGATTGAGGACCGGATCCGGGCGCACGCGCTGGTCGCGGAGTGCATGGTGGTCGGCGACGCGAGGCCGTTCGTGGCCGCGCTGGTCACCATCGACGAGGAGTTCCTGGGCCGCTGGGCGGCGGAGCACGGCAAGCCGGCCGGGGTCACGGCGGCGGAGCTGCGCGAGGACGCGGACCTCATCGCCGCCGTCCAGCAGGCCGTGGACGACGGCAACGCGGCGGTTTCCAAGGCGGAATCGGTGCGGAAATTCCGCATTCTGCCCTCCCAGTTCACGGAGGAGTCGGGTCACATCACGCCTTCGCTGAAGCTGAAGCGGAATGTGGTGGCGAAGGACTTCGCGGACGAGATCGAGGCCCTGTACCGGGGCTGAAGGACGCGGTAACTCCCGGACAAGGGGGCCGAGTTCACGCCATACTTGAGCCGCTCGGCCATCTGCCGCTCCGCGACCACGGGAGTCCCATTGGACGCCATATTGGTTGTATCGACCACTGATCTTGGTGAGGGCGAGAAGTCCACGGCTTCACTGCTCAAGTGGCTGTCCTACGACTCGGCGGTACGAAGGCACTGCCGGCCCGCTCCCGTGTACGCACGGCCCGAGGCCGGGTCCATGGGGTCCGGGCTGGACGCGATCAGCGTGGTCATCCAGGACGTCAGCGCGCTCGGCAGCCTGGCGGCGGCGATCGCCGCGTGGATGGAGATGCGCCGGCGCTCCGCGACCGTGCGGATCACGAGGGGCGATACCGCGGTCGCCATCGAACGGGCTTCGCCCCGGCAAGTGGCCGAGATCGCCGGGGCCCTCGGCATCCCGGATGCGACGGACGGGACGGACGGGACGGCCTCGCCGGACGCGGTGGACACCGTGGACACGAGACCTGCCGGCGGTCCCGGCCCCGGGCCGGGCGGCGAGTAGCCGCCACGGCCATGGCCGTGCTTCCCGATCCGGCCTCGTCACGGTGCCTGCTGGTCGGAGTGTCCGCGTACAGCGAGGAGGGCATGGACGACCTGCCCGCGGTCGCGAACAACCTCGAAAAGCTGCGGGCCGTGCTCATGGACCCCGAGGTGTGGGGACTGCCGGAGCAGCACTGCGTCATCCTCCGCCCCGCAGGCGCCGAGGAAGTGCTCGACGCCGTCCACTCCCTCACGAAGCGGGCCGAGGACACCTTCGTCCTGTACTACGCGGGGCACGGTCTGCTCGACCTGGAGCACGGCAAGGGCCTACACCTGGCGATGCCCCGGTCTTCCCCGGACCTCCTGCACCGGGCCGTCCGCTACAAATCCGTCGTCGACGCCCTCCAGGACCCGCGGTCCAGGGCCCGACGCAACCTCGTCATCCTGGACTGCTGCTACAGCGGCGCGGCTTCGGGCGGGAGAATGGGGAGGAAGCGGTTACCACCCGAAGAGCCACCGGCCGAGGGCGTCTTCCTCCTGACCGCCACGAAGCGCAACGAGCAGGCGAAGGCCCCCCAGGGGCAGCCGCTGACCGACTTCACCGCCGAACTCGTGTCCGTCCTGTGGGAGGGGATCGCGAACGATCGCCGGTACCTGGACCTGGACACCCTGTACCGCGAGCTCTACGGCAGGATGCGGCAGCGCAACAGGACCAGTCCGCAGCTGAGCTCTTCGGGCCTCCCTGCCGAGCTCGCCCTCGCCCGCAACCGGCAGTACCGGGAGCCGCCGCCCGGGCCGTCGGCAGCGGAGCGGACCGCCGCCGCGACCGGGCCGCGTCCACGCAGGCCGACCCGCGGCCTGGCCGCGGCCGTGACGGTCCTCGCGGCAGTCACCGTCCTGGCGCTGGACCCCTTCGCCGGCGGGGGTTCGAAGGCCGGCGGGAAGTCCGCGTCCCCGCCCGCCGCCGGCAGTCTGCTCCGGGCTTCCGCAAGCGGCTTCACCGGGAACGTCGACCTGTCGCGGGAGGGGAGGACCGACTGGGTGCAGTGGGGCTACCTCCCCAAGGACCGCGGCGTCACGGCCGAGTTCACCGGCGGGCCCGCGGAGTCGGAATGCCGCCAGACGAACATCACGTGCGTCACCCGCAGAGCGGACGCCTTCGTCATCGGGGACTTCACCGCGCTCGGCACCGAGCCCCCGTTCAGGCTGCACGCGAGCCGGCAGCCCGTGTCGTTCTCGTGGACCGGGGGCGCCGCCCCGCACGAGTCGGCGACCGGCGTCCGTTCGGTGGTCTACCAGGGCGGCCCCGGCGCAGGGTTCCGCATCCTGGTCCCCTCCAAGGACACGACCCGGGTGTTCCGCCTGTACGTCTCCTACCGCCAGGGCTCGATCCGTTTCTCCGCGTCCCTCAGGAACGGCGGAGCACCCGCCTACTCGGCCTCCGCCGACACCGCGTCCGGACCACCGAACGAGAACTACTTCCGGGTGTACGAGATGACCTTCCGGACCCCTGAGCCCTCCCTCCTGGAAGTCGCCATCACGCTCGAAAGCAACCACGGGGGCGGGAACGTCACCCTGATGGCGGCAACCCTGCAGTGAGCGGATGCGGTTCCGCGCGCTAGCGCGGGTCCTCGGCGAGGATCCGCGCCATGTTCCGCTCGGCGAGGGCGGTGATGGTGACGAACGGGTTCACCCCGAGCGAGCCCGGGATCAGGGAGCTGTCGACCACGTACAGCCCCTGGTAGCCCTTGGCGCGGCCGTAGTCGTCGGTCGCCTGGCCGAGGACGCAGCCGCCGAGCGGGTGGTAGGTGAAGTTGTCGGCGAAGTTCTTGTTGTCGCCGAACAGGTCGTACCGGTAGATCGTGAAATTGGCCCGGTTGATCCGGTCGAAGAGGTTCTTGGCGGCCTGGACGGACGGGGTGTTCTGGTCGCGGCGCCAGTTGAGCCGCGCCGAGTCGGTTGCCGCGTCGTACGTGAAGTGCCCGCGCTCGGGGTTCTTGGTGATGGCCAGGTACATCGAGATCCAGTGCTCGAAGCCCATCGGCAGCGGGGCGATCTCGGCGAACACCGGGTGGGCGGCGTTGTCCCAGTCGTCGATGCCCAGGGCGGGCATGGTGGCCTGGTTGCAGCCGACCGTGTCCCACAGGTGGTTGGCGCGTGCGGTCATGACGTTGCCGTTGTGCCCCCAGCCCTGCCCCACCTTCTCGTTGAGCCCGGGCAGCGTGCCGCGTTCGCGGGCGCGCAGCAGGATCTCGGTGGTGCCGAGGCTGCCGGCGCCGAGGAAGAGCTGTGTGCAGCCGAGTTCCCTGACCTGGGTGACCTTCCCCGTCAGATCGCTGGTCTGCACCGTCACCACGTAGCCGCCGGCCGGGTCCTGGCGCACGCCGACGACGCGCTGCATGGTCTCGATGGTGACGTTGCCGGTGCCGATCGCGGCCGCGAGGTAGGTCTTGTCGACGCTCTTCTTGCCGAAGTTGTTGCCGTAGATGACCTCGCCGGCCAGCGCGGAGCGGGTGGCGGTGCCGGCGGCCTCGCGCTGCATGTACCCGAAGTCGTACACGTTGGGCACGAAGGTGGTCTTCAGGCCGGTGTTCTGCGCGTGCTTGCGGGAGATCCGGGCGAAGCGGTACCACTCCGTGGACTCGAACCAGGCCGGGTCGATGTCGTTGACACCGAGCATGGCGCGGGCGCGGGGGTAGTACGTGCCGTACATCTCGTCGGCGTCGACCTGGGGCAGCACCTCGGCGAAGTAGGAGCGCCGGGGCGTGGGGGCCATGCCGCCGTTGACGAGGGATCCGCCGCCGACGCCGCGGCCGAGGTAGACGGACATGTCGCCGTGGTTCACGCGGTCGAGGACGCCGGGGTAGGGGCTGATGTCCCGGTTGACGACGTCGAGCCAGAGGAACTGGGCGAGCGGGGCCTCCGTGCGCGTGCGGAACCACATGGAGCGCTGGTCGGGCGCGGAGGTGGAGGGGAAGACCTTGCCGTCCGGGCCGGGGGTGTTCCAGAGCCGGCCCATTTCGAGGACGACGGTCCGTACGCCGGCCTGTCCCAGCCGGAGGGCGGCGACGGCCGAGCCGTAGCCGGAGCCCACGACGATGGCGGGGGCGTACTGGGCGGCGGGGGGCTCGGCGGCGGAGGCCGACTGGAGTCCGATGCGGGTGAACCCGAGGGCCGCGGCGGTCTGGAGGGCGCCGATACCCAGGAAGTGACGGCGCGTCAGCTGAGGTGTCATGGCCGCATCATGGGCGGAATCGGGCCGTCCACCCAGAGGCGGTGTTGACAGACATCTGAGGAACAGTCAGGTGTGGCGGAGGATCACGGCATCGCGCGTCACGGCATCACGCATGACGCCACCCGGGACCCGGCTCCGGATGCCGCCCCGGTCAGAGCAGGGCGCGCAGGCGCTCGGCCAGGAGGTCCCAGCGCCACTTCTCCTCGACCCAGGCCCGGCCCCGCTCCCCCACGCGGCGGCGCAGCTCCGGGTCCCGCAGCAGGGCGATCACGCGGTCCGCCGCGTCCTCGGGGACGCCGCCGCGGACCACCCAGCCCGTCTCGCCCTCCAGCACCGCGTCAGGGGCCCCTCCCGAGTCGCCCGCGACCACCGGCAGGCCGGTCGCCGAGGCCTCCAGGTAGACGATGCCGAGGCCCTCCACGTCCAGGCCGCCCCGCCGGGTCCGGCAGGGCATCGCGAAGACGTCCCCGGCTCCGTAGTGCGCGGGCAGTTCGGACCAGGGGACGGCGCCCGTGAAGACCACCGAGTCCGCGACCCCGGTGGAAGCGGCCAGCGCCCGCAGGTCCTCCTCGTACGGGCCCCCGCCGACCACCAGCAGCACGGCGTCCGGCACCGCGGCCAGGATCCGCGGCATCGCCTCGATCAGCGTGTCCTGGCCCTTGCGCGGGACCAGCCGCGAGACGCAGACCACCACCGGCCGGTCCGTCAGCCCCAGCCGGGCCCGGACCCCGGACCCGCCCGACCCGGGGTGGAAGGTCTTCTCGTCCACCCCCGGCGGGAGCTGCACCATGCGCGCCGCCGCCTGCTCCGTCAGCGCCGAGGCGATCCGCGATCGCGTGTACTCGCCCAGGTACGTCAGCGTGTCCGTGCCCTCGCCGATCCGGCGCAGCAGCTGCCGCGCCGCCGGCAGCTGCGCCCAGCCCGCCTCGTGCCCGTGGGTGGTGGCCACGATCCGCTTCGCCCCGGCGCGGCGCAGCGCCGGGCCCATCAGCCCCAGCGGGGCCGCCGCCCCGAACCACACGGACTCGCAGCCGTGCTCGCGCAGCAGTCCGACGGCCCGCCGGGTCACCCGCGGGGTCGGCAGCAGCATGGTCGTACGGTCGCGGACCACCTGGAAGGGCTGTTCGGCGTCGAAGGCGGCGGTGGCCTCGCGGCCTTCCGCACCGCGCTTCCAGGTGGAGGCGTAGACGACGATCCGGTCGGGATCCAGACGCAGTGCCATGTTGTGCAGGAAGGCCTGGATGCCGCCCGGGCGCGGCGGGAAGTCGTTGGTCACGATCAGGGTCTTGTGCATCGCCTGCCGACAGTACCGGACACCCCCCACCGGGCCCCGCCCCGGCCGCGGGCCGTCCTACTCCGTGCCCAGTTCCTGGCGCAGGCTCGCCTGCCAGGCCAGGGTCAGGCCGGGCAGATCGCCGCCGACGGTGTCCGCCAGGGCGGTCGCCAGGGGCTCGCGGCCCGCCCGTTCGTAGAGGCGGACCAGGGTGGCGTCCCCCCATTTGGCCGCGATCAGCCGGCAGGCCAGCCAGGCGCCCTCGTACGCGCGGGCCAGCGCCTCCGGGTCGCCCCCGAAGGCGAACTCCCCGTCGGCGGGGAGCGCGGCCGGCAGCCGGCCGCGGCGGACCGCCCGGCCCAGCGCCGGAGCGGCCTCCTGCGCGGTGGCGGCCCCGCCGCGGTACGCCGCCCAGTCCGCGAAGCCCTCCGACAGCCACAGCGGGGTCTTCGCGGTGGTCGCGGCCCGGGTGGCCACGTGCGTGACCTCGTGGGTCAGGACCACGCCCCGCCCCGCGGCGCTGAGCTCGGCCCAGCCCTCCGGGTTGACGACGACCCGGTCGGCGGGGGCCGCCGCCGCGCCCACCCGGCCCGTCGTGACGGCCCCCATGCCCCGGTACTCGGCGGCCGGCCGCCCCAGCAGCCGCGCCATCAGCTCCAGGGAGCCCGGCACCAGCACCACCACGCGGCCCGCCCACTTCCCCGGCCAGGCGGCGCTCGCCGCGGGCACCGCCCGCTCGGCCTCGGCCGCGACGGCGGACAGCTCCTGCGCGGGCCGGCCGACCCCGAGCACCAGCGCGTGCGCGCCCCGGACCACCTCCACCGGCCCCTGGTCCCACAGCTGCGGCTGCGCGCCCGGCGCCGCGGCGTCCCCGGTGACCCGCCACGCCCCGCCGGGCCCGCCGTCCCGGCTCAGCCGCACCTCGCGCGCCGAGCCGGCCGGGGCCGCGTCGTAGCCGGCGAGCCGGTAGCGCAGTTCCGCGCGGGCGGTGGCCCGGTCGCCGTCCCGGCGGACCGCGGTGACCTCGTACGCCCACCCCTCCAGCGGGATCCCGGCGAGCCGCGCGGGCGGGGTCCGCGACCAGGCGGCGACGGCCTCCCGGACGTCCCGCTCGGCGGGGTCCCGCACCGCGGGCGCCCCGCACCCCGCGAGCAGCACGCTCAGCAGGAGCGGCAGGACGCGTACGAGGAGGGGCCGACGGACCGGGGACATCCGACGATCGTACGCACGCCCCGCGGGGCGCCGGGGGCAGGGACGGGTCAGGGACGGGTCACGGAGGACACCGGCATCATCCCGACCGGGTCGTAGCGCACCCGCGCCCCCGGGTACGGGGCGTGCACCACCTGGCCGTTGCCGACGTACATGCCGACATGGCTGGCGTCGGAACGGTAGGTGACCAGGTCGCCCGGCTGCGCCTGCGAGAGCGGGACCTGGCGGCCCGCGTACCGCTGGGCCTGCGAGGTGCGCGGCAGGGAGACGCCCGCCTGCCGGTACGACCACACCATCAGCCCGGAGCAGTCGAACCCGGAGGGCCCGGTGGAGCCCCAGATGTACGGGCGCCCCACGGCGGAGCGGGCGGCCATCACGGCGGTGGCGGCGCGGCCCGAGGAGGGGCCGAGCGAGTTCGGCTCGGGCAGGCCCGCGGGGCGCTCGCCGGAGCGCGAGGCCCGCTCGAAGTCGGCCCGCTCCTGGCTGGGCATGGCGGCCAGGAGCCGGCGGGCGGAGGCCAGCTTGGCCGTGACGGCACGCTTCTGGCGGGCCACGTCGGCGCGTACGGCGTCGAGTTCGGCCAGCTTCTCGGAGGCCTCGTGGCGCTGCTGGGCCAGCCGGCGCTGCTCCTTGCGCAGTTCGTCGAGCTGCCGGGTCTGCCGGTCCGTCAGCCGGTTCAGCTGGGCGGCCTTGTCGAGGTACTCGTCCGGGTTCTCGGAGAGCATCAGCTCGACGGCGGGGTCGATGCCTCCGGAGCGGTACTGGGCTCCGGCGAAGGTGCCGAGGAGGCCGCGCATGGTGTTGATGCGGTCCTGGCCGCGGGCCAGCGCGTCCTGGGCCCGGTCGATCTCGCCCCGGAGCCGCGCGGCCCGCTCGCCCGCCTGGTTGTAACGCTCGGTGGCCTGTTCGGCCTCCTCGAAGAGCCGGTCGACCTGGGCGCGGGCGCCGCCCGCGGGCTCCTGCGGCAGGGTGGGGGCCGCGCTGGCCGTCGCGCCCGTCAGGGCTGCCACGGCGGTGGCCGCGGCGGCGGTCAGGACGGTGACCTTGGTGTTCCTGTCGAGGCTGCCGAGCCCGGGCCGACGATGGGACGCCACTGGAACCGCTCCCTTCCGCTGCGCGGGACCGGGTCCGCCCTCCGTGGACGGCCGTGTGCCGGGTTCCGCGCTGGCAGACAGTAACCGCGCCACCACGCACCGGCCAACGACCCCCGGGGAGCGGACACGACGACGCCCCGCCTCTGACGCAGGTCACCGGCGGGGCGTGTGGTCACAACGGGGCCGCGGAATTCGCCCGGATGGGCGGTGTGCGGCGCGTCCCTCGGCGGGCTCGCGGCCCGCGGGAGGGGTCAGCCGACGCGGACGCCGAACTGGAACGGCATGTTGCCCATGGCCTCGTACTTGACGCCGCCGCGCGGGTTGGAGGCGTGCAGGACCTGGCCGTTGCCCGCGTAGAGGCCGACGTGGTGCAGGTCCGAGTAGAAGAACACCAGGTCGCCGGGCTGCAGCTGGCTCATGCCGATGCGCGTGCCGTCGTTGACCTGGGTGAAGGTGGTGCGCGAGATGCTGACGCCGGCCTGCTTGTAGGCCCACTGGGTCAGCCCCGAGCAGTCGAATGCGTTCGGGCCGGTGGCGCTGGAGACGTAGGCGCTGCCCAGCTTGGTCTTGGCGGCCGCCAGGGCGGCGCCGGCGCGGCCCGAGGCCTTGACGTTGCCGAGGTCGGCGCGGTCGCTCTCGCTGCGGCTGGCGCGGGCGTCGTCGTCCTTGATGGACGCGCGCTCCTGCGCGGTGAGGGTGTTGAGGAGGGCCTGGGCCTCGGCGAGCTTGTCCTGCGAGGCCTTCTTCTTCTCGCCGAGCTCCTTGCGGGTGGCGTCGAGGTCGGCCAGCTTGCCGGAGGCCTCCTGGCGCTGCTGCGCGAGCGAGCGCTGCTTGGCCTGGATCTTCTGGACCGCCTCGACCTGCTTGCCGCTCAACTGCTCCAGGGTAGAGGCCTTGTCGAGGTAGGTCTCGGGGTCGCCGGAGAGGAAGAGGGCGACGGACTGGTCCATGCCGCCGGTGCGGTACTGGGCGCTGGCCATCGAACCCAGCGTGGTGCGCAGCTGGTTGAGCTCGTCCTGGCCGCGGGCGACCTGGTCCTGGAGCTGGCCTATCTCCTTTTCGAGCGTCTCCTGGCGCTGCTTGGCGCCGTTGAACTTCTCGGTGGCCTGCTCCGCCTCTTCGTAGAGGGCGTCGACCTTGGCCTTGACCTCGTCCTTGCTCGGCTGGGCCGGAGCGGCGGAGGCGCCGTGTGCGGAGAGGGCGACGGCCGCGGCGGCCGTGGCGGTCAGCACGGTCACACGAGTGCGGGTCGGCTGCTTGGGTCGACGGTGGGACGCCACGAAGGCGAGCTCCTTCTTCCTAGAGCCGCCGAAGGAACGCGACTCGGCGACACCTTCGCCGGCACCCCGAATGGGTGACCTACCGCACGAAGGTTTGAGCCGACCCTAGTGACCTCGCTGTGATCAGTTCAAATCCTGTCGGCAAAAAACTTGGCTGCCGACCAGGTTCTTTACCTACAGCCCACGCTCTGTGCAGGGGACTTGACGGTACGTTCCCTGCCCGCCCCGCTAAATCGGGCATTCCACCGAGGAGTTACGAAACGCGCGAAAGCCGCTTCAGCAACAAAGCGGACGTCACCGGCCGGGCGCCGGCCTTCGCCACCCCATCGGCCACCTCGCGGTCCGTGGAGACCACGACCACCGGCCGGCCGGGCGGTTCCGCCCGCACCAGCTGGCGGATCAGCTCGTCCGCCGTCACGCCGGGCTTGGAGAAGAGCACCCGCACGCCGCGCGGCGGAGCGAGCAGCACCGGGGCCGCCAGTTCCGCGCCGTCGAAGACGCACGTCATCTCCGCGCCCGTCTGCGCGGCCAGCATCGACAGCCCGCCCAGCAGCCGCAGCCGCTGCTTCTCCAGCGGCATCGTCGGATAGCCGGTCTTGGTCACGTTGTACCCGTCGACCACCAGATGGGCCTGGGGCAGCGCCAAGAGCTGGTCCAGCAGCGCCGGATCGGTCTCCGACAGGGCGCGCGCCGCGATGTCCTTCGGGGTCATCCGGCCCGGCTCCACCGCGTCCACGGTGTCGGCCGGACGCGTGGAGACCGGCGGCAGCGCCAGCTCGCGGCGCAGCCCCTGGGCCGCGTCCAGCACGGTGTCCAGCAGCAGGCGCAGCCGCATGTCCTCCACGCTGCGTCCCTCGCGGGTGGCGCGGCGGGAGGTCTCCAGCGCCGTTTCCACCTCCGCGAGGCGGGACTTGAGGCGCCGGGTCTCGCTCTCGGCGGCGGCGACCTGCGCGGCCGCGTCGCCCCGGATCCCGTCGATCTCGGCGGTGACCTTGCGCAGGGCCGCCTCGCCGCGCTTCACGTCGCTCTGCGCGCTGCGCAGCTTGCGCTGAAGCGATTCCGCTTCCTTGCGCGCCGCGTCCAGCTCGGCCCGCACCTGCTCACCGCCCAGGCGCTGCGCGTCCCGCGCGTGGGCCAGTTCCTCGCGCAGGCGGTCCAGTTCGCGCCGGGTCTCCTCGTCGACCCGCTCGGCGTCGGCGCGCTGCGCCTCCTCGCCCGCGGCGGCCACCAGCTTCACCCAGCCGACCGGGCGCAGTACGTACGCGGCGGCCGCCACGTCCAGCGGGTCCGCCGCGGCGGGCGGGGCGCCCGACTCCAGCGCACCGGCCAGCTCGGCCTGCGCCTCGCGCAGCTTCTCGGCGACGCGGCCCCGGAACACGGCGTCCGTCTCCACCGCCGCGGCCATGGCGTTGCCCGCGAACTTGGCGCGCCGGGTCGGGGTGAACCGGGCGTACTGGCGCAGCTGCGCCGGGAGGTCCGCGACCGTCAGTGCGCCGAAGGCGTCCGAGACGAGCGCGACGACCCGGCGCCGCACGCCTTCCGGCAGCGGGCGGTCGAGCACCTCGGCGGCGTCGCCGGCCGCGTCGGCCGGCTCAGCGCCGCTTGCTGGCTCCACAATCCGTCACCCCTACCGTCATTCACCTGTGGGCGGGGCTCCGTCAGGAGTCCGCACCCGGCCTGTCCACGAGCTCGATCTGGTCCACCGCGTTGCACCACCGGCAGCGGACCGACTCGATGGTCTCATTGACCACCTCGCGTTCCTCGACCTTGGGCTCCCCGGCGAGATCCAGGTGGACGTACTCCACGACCTTCGACGAACGGGTGACGTCGAAACGCGTGAGGTTGCCGCACAGCGTGCAGCGCCACCGGGTGGTGTCGGTCGGCAGGGGAACCGTCATCAGGCCGCTCTCTCCTTCGTAGCTCATTCAATTAAAGCCGCCGTCCGCGTCAATCGGCGGACCGCAGCACGTAACCCTACGGCCTGCCGGTGCTCGGGGCGGGTCCGCTTGGGTCATGCTCGATCGCATGATCGTAAGGTGGCAGGCCCTCCGGGAGGCCGCCCGGGGCCCGGTGGTCGTCCATGCGCTGATCGCCGGCTGCTGCGTGGTGTTCCTGCTCGGCCCGGCCTCGGGGCTGAATCCCTCGTACGGGACGGGCGAGCGGTTACTGGAGACGGGGACCGCGTACTTCCGGCGCTGGGGCGTGGTCCCCGACGAGCTCTTCACCGGCTCGGCGCGGGCCCTGCTGACCCCGCTCACCGCCCTGTTCGTGCACGGCAGCTGGCTCCACCTGCTCGGCAACATGCTGTTCCTGTACGTCTTCGGCGTGATGACGCAGGAGCGGATGGGGCGGCCGGAGTTCCTGTCGTTCTACGTCTGCACGGGCTACCTGGCGCTGGCGGCGTACGCGGCGGCCAACGCCTCCTCGGCGCAGACGCTGGTGGGTGCCTCGGGCGCGATCTCGGCGGTGCTGGGCGCCTTCCTGTGCCTGTTCCCGCGGGCGCGGGTGACCAGCCTGTTCCCGTTCCTGCTCTTCCTGCCGCTGCGCTTCCCGGCGTGGCTGGTCCTGCTGTTCTGGTTCGCCCTCCAGTGGGTGGCCGCGCACCGCGCGGGCAGCGGCCCGGGGGTGGCCTACCTCGCCCACCTGGTGGGCTTCTCGCTGGGCTTCGTCTACGCGTGGGTGCGCTATCGGCGTACGACTAGAGTGAGGCGACCAGCGACGGCCACCGAGGGAGACAGCCAGCCGTGATCACCGCGATCGTGCTCATCAAGACCAGCGTGGACCGCATCCCCGAGATCGCCGAGTCGATCGCCGCGCTGGAGAACGTCAGCGAGGTCTACTCCGTCACCGGGACGTACGACCTGATCGCCCTGGTCCGCGTGGCCCGCCACGAGAACCTGGCGGACATCATCCCCGGCCGCATCAGCAAGATCCCGGGCGTCGAGGCGACCGACACCCACGTGGCCTTCCGCACGTACTCCCAGCACGACCTCGAAGCCGCCTTCGCGATCGGCCTCGACGCGTAGCGGACCCTCCCTCACAGCCCGGGCAGGGCCTCCCCCGGTCGCGCCACCAGTCCCGGACCAGCTCCGGGGTCCAGTGGGCATCGCCGTCGCACTCGAAGCCGGCCATCGGGTCCTGCCAGGCGGCGGCCATGACCCGGTGGGTCTCCTCGGGCGTGCGCGGCCGGCGGTAGACGAACTCCTGGCCGTACTCGTCGTCGTACAGGACGTGATCCGGTGCGACCCCGCGCCCCGCCCAGCACGTGTCGGTCGCCGCCCCGTAGAACGGTCCGGGCACGTTGCGCCAGTTGCGCTCGGACCACGCGTGGGGCCGGGCACCCCACGTCGCGTTGTATGCGGGCACCCACTGCGCCAGGCCCGGGAGCGGCTCACCCTCCGCACAGGCGCGCAGCGTCGGCATCGGGTCCCAGTACGTCATGATCCGCAGCGTCTCACACGGCCGGGACGCAGCGGCCTTCCTCGGTGCGGTACTGCCACTTGGCCCCCTCGGCCACCAGCTCCTTCACGGCGCCGACGAAGCGGTCGACGTGCTCGTCCGGGGTGCCGGCGCCGAAGCTGACGCGGATCGCGTTCAGGGAGCGCTCGCCCGGTGCCGCCTCGGGGGCTCCGCACTCGCCCTGGGCCTGCGGCTCGCTGCCCAGCAGGGTGCGGACCAGCGGGTGGGCGCAGAACAGGCCGTCGCGGACGCCGATCCCGTACTCGGCCGACAGCGCCGCCGCGAAGTGCGAGCTGTTCCAGCCGTCCACCACGAAGGAGATCACGCCGACCCGCGGGGCCTCGTCGCCGAAGAGGGAGAGGATCCGGACCGCCGGGACCTCGGCGAGACCCTCGCGGACCTTCGCGATGAGGTGCCGCTCGCGGGCGACGAGGTCCTCGAAGCCCGCCTCGGTCAGGGCCCTGCAGGCCGAGGCGATCGAGTAGACGCCGATCACGTTCGGGGAGCCGGCCTCGTGGCGGGCCGCCGTGGTGTGCCACTCAACGTCGACGCCGCCGTCCGCGCGGCGGGCGACCTTGCGCGAGGCGCCGCCGCCGGCCAGGTACGGCTCCGCCTCCTGCAGCCAGTCCGCCCGGCCGGCCAGCACGCCCGAGCCGAACGGCGCGTACAGCTTGTGCCCGGAGAAGGCCACCCAGTCCACGTCCAGCTCCTGCACGGAGACGGGGTGGTGCGGGGCCAGCTGGGCGGCGTCCAGGACGATCCGCGCGCCGTGGGTGTGCGCCGCGGCGGCGAGCTCCTTCACCGGCCACAGCTCGCCGGTGACGTTGGACGCGCCGGTGACGCAGACCAGGGCCGGGCAGTGGGGCTCCCGGTCGGCGAGGGCCCGCTCCAAGGTGGCGACGGCCTCGTCCGGGGTGCGGGGGGCGTTGAGGTACGTGACCTGCGCGTCCCCCCACGGCAGCAGCGAGGCGTGGTGCTCGGTCTCGAACACGAACACCTGGCAGTCGGCGGGCAGCACGGCGGCGAGCAGGTTCAGCGAGTCGGTGGTGGACCGGGTGAAGACCACCTGATCGGACGGACGGCAGTCGAGGAACTCGGCGACCGTCGTCCGGCTCTGCTCGAAGAGGTCCGTGGACAGCTGGGAGAGGTAGCCGGCGCCGCGGTGGACGCTTCCGTAGTACGGGGCGTACGCGGCGACGTCGTCCCAGACCCGCTGGAGCGCCGGAGCACTGGCCGCGTAGTCGAGGGCGGCGTACGTGACCTCGCCGCCCGTCACGAGCGGGACGGTGACCTCCCGGCCGAGGACCGGCAGCGGCTCGGCACAGGCGGGGGCGACGGAGACGGGGGCGCAGGCGGAGGCGACGGCGGCGTTCGGGTACGTGGACATGGCGGTATCTCCCCGGCAGGACAGGCTGAATGGCTTCGGAAGGCCCGTACGCGGGTGCCCGGACGTGCGTGCGCGACTGCGCGGTGGCACACGTGCCGGCGGTACGGGAATTGCCTCGACGCGCGGACGATTCGGGGCCGCACGGAGGGTGAAGAAGGGGCGGAGACGCCCTATCGCATTCGCTTGCTCACGGAAAAGCTCCTCGAGAGACCAGGACCCCTGGTGTCGAGGGATCCGCGCTTGCCGCAGGCCTTTCTGCCTACGACCTGGTCATCACCCGGGGCACCCCGCCACGGAAGGAGGGTTGCCGGACAGCAAGCCGGGGCCAAAACGCTGTCACTCGTGACCTGGTCAGCATCCTGCCACAAGATCCCCCGCGCGCAAGACCCCGGTCCGCATGGTGATACGCGGGAACCGGGGCCGGGCCGGAAACGATCAGCGGCTACGCGTTGGCGACGGACCGCTACGCGTTGCTGGCCGCCACCCAGCGGTCCAGCGCCGCCTTGGCCGCGCCCGAGTCGATGGACTCGGCCGCCCGGGCGATCGCGGCGCGGATCTCGTCCTCCAGGGAGCCCGCGCCCGGGTCCAGCGCCACCAGGGCCGCCGCCGAGTTCAGCAGGACCGCGTCGCGCACCGGGCCGCTCTCGCCGGCCAGCAGCCGACGGGCGACGTCCGCGTTGTACGAGGCGTCCGCGCCCCGCAGCGCCGTGACGTCGACCAGCGGGATGCCGACGTCGCGCGGGTCGAACGGCTGCTCGTCCACCCGGCCGTCGCGGACCCACCACACCCGGGAGGTCGCCGTCGTCGTCAGCTCGTCCAGGCCGTCGTCACCGCGGAACACCAGCGCCGAGGAACCGCGCTCCGCCAGCACGCCCGCCACGATCGGCGCGACCCGCGCGTCCGCGACGCCCGTGGCCTGCGCCCGTACGCGCGCCGGATTGGTCAGCGGGCCGAGGAAGTTGAACGTGGTCCGGATGCCCAGCTCCTTGCGGGCCGCCGCCACGTGCCGCAGCGCCGGGTGGAACTTCACCGCGAAGCAGAAGGTGATCCCGGCCTCCTCCGCGACCTCGACCACCCGCGCCGGGGTGAGGTCCAGGTTGACGCCGAGCTTCTCCAGCACGTCCGAGGACCCGCTCGCGGAGGAGGCGGCCCGGTTGCCGTGCTTGACCACCTTGGCGCCCGTGCCGGCCACGACGATCGAGGACATCGTCGAGATGTTCACCGTCTTGGCCCCGTCGCCGCCCGTGCCGACGATGTCCACCGTCCGGCCCGGGACCTCGATCAGGTTGGCGTGGTCGTACATGGACCGAACGAGGCCGTTGATCTCCGAGACCGTCTCCCCCTTGGCCCGCAGCGCCACCACGAAGCCCGCGATCTGGGCGTCGGTGGCCTCTCCGCGCATGATCCGGTCCATGGCCCAGGCGGTCTCGTCGGCGCGCAGGTCCTGGCCGGACAGCAGGGCATCGAGGACGCCCGGCCAGCCGCGGGCCGCCACGCTGTCGCCGCCTGCCGGGGTCGCAACGTTCATGGTCCGCTCCTGCTGTTGATCGGCCACCCGATTTCGGGGCCCACTCGAATGGGAAGGGGTTCAGCCTATCCAGCCCCGGGGACGGCAAAGAGCCCCGTCCGGACACTGGACGGGGCTCTCGCCGTGGCGACACGAGGACTGACCTGGATCAGTCCCTCAAGCGGGATCAGTGGTGGCCGTGGCCGCTCTGGATCTCCTTGTACTCCTCCACCGTGGGCTTCGGAATCTGGTTGTCCTGCGCGTAGTAGCCCTTGCTGAGCTTCGCGCGGAGCTTCTCGGCGCGGCCGACCTTGCGCTCGACGCCGTTCTCGTCGACCGTCGGGCCGATCTCGACCGGCTTGTACTGCTCGTGCGCGGTCAGCGTGTGCAGCTTGCCCTGCGTCAGCGGCTCGTGGACCTCGACGAACTCACCGTGCGGCAGGCGCTTGATGATGCCGGTCTCGCGACCGTGCAGCACCTTGTCCCGGTCCCGGCGCTGGAGGCCGAGGCAGATCCGCTTGGTGATGACGAAGGCGATGACCGGACCGACGAAGAAGCCGATGCGGGCGAACCAGGTGATGTTGTTGATCGACAGGTGGAAGTACTGCGCGAACATGTCGTTTCCACCGGCGATCAGCAGGATGACGTACCACGTCAGCCAGGCCACACCGAAGGCCGTACGGGTCGGGACGTTGCGCGGGCGGTCCAGGATGTGGTGCTCGCGCTTGTCCCCGGTGACCCAGGACTCGATGAACGGGTAGACCGCGATCGTGGCCAGCACCAGCGGGAAGATCACCAGCGGGATGAAGACGCCGAGGACCAGCGTGTGGCCCCAGAGGTTGATCTCCCAGCCGGGCATCGCACGGATGAGGCCCTCG
The DNA here is from genome assembly GCF_008704935.1 of Streptomyces vinaceus. NCBI lineage: Bacteria > Bacillati > Actinomycetota > Actinomycetes > Kitasatosporales > Streptomycetaceae > Streptomyces > Streptomyces vinaceus. The sequence goes on along the minus strand of NZ_CP023692.1, from coordinate 5,333,396 downwards.
GAGAAGCCCATGTACCAGTCGGGCTGCGCGCCGGTGGACACGTGGTCCGGCCGGTACGGGCCGAGCGCCCAGATCGGGTTGATCGAGGCGATCGCCGCGATGGCCGCGATGACACCGAAGACCAGGAAGAAGAAGCCTCCGGCCTTGGCCATGTAGACCGGCAGCAGCGGCATGCCGACGACGTTGTTGTTCGTCTTGCCGGGACCCGCGAACTGGGTGTGCTTGTGGTAGAAGACCAGGATCAGGTGGGCCACCAGCAGGCCCATCATGATGCCGGGCAGCAGCAGGATGTGGATCGAGTAGAACCGGGCGACGAAGTCGCTGCCGGGGAACTCGCCGCCGAAGAGGAAGAACGACAGGTACGTGCCGACGATCGGCACGGACAGGATCGCGCCCTCCATGAAGCGGACACCGGTGCCCGAGAGCAGGTCGTCCGGCAGGGAGTAACCGGTGAAACCGGTGAACATGCCGAGGACCAGCAGCAGGAAGCCGAAGATCCAGTTGACCTCGCGCGGCTTGCGGAACGCGCCGGTGAAGAACACGCGCATCATGTGCACGAGCATCGCCGCGACGAAGATCAGCGCCGCCCAGTGGTGGATCTGACGGATCAGCAGGCCACCGCGGACGTCGAAGCTGATGTCCAGCGTCGAGGCGAAGGCCTCGGACATCTGGACGCCCTGCATCGGCACGTACGAGCCGTGGTACACGACCTCGTTCATGCTCGGGTGGAAGAACAGCGTCAGGTACACACCCGTGAGGATGATGATGATGAAGCTGTAGAGGCAGATCTCACCCAGCATGAAGGACCAGTGGTCCGGGAAGATCTTGCGCATGTTGGACTTGGCCAGGCTGTAGATGCCCAGGCGGCCGTCGGCCCAGTCCGCTACCCGCTCGCCCTTGGAGGGCGCCGAGCGCTTTGTGTCAGTGGCAGTGCTCATCCGCGCTCCCAGAATGCAGGACCGACGGGCTCTTCGAAGTCGCCGAGCGCTTCGAGGAAACCTTCACCGTTCACGCCGATCCGCAGCTGCGGAAGCGCGTGGCCGGCCGGACCGAAGATGACTCGGGCGCCGTCGGAGAGGTCGAAGGTGGACTGGTGGCACGGGCAGAGCACGTGGTGGGTCTGCTGCTCGTACAGGCTGATCGGGCAGCCGACGTGGGTGCAGATCTTCGAGTAGGCCACGATGCCCTCGTGGGACCACTCGAGTTCCTGCTTGTCCTTGATGTCCTCCGGCTTGATGCGGACGATCATCAGGGCGGCCTTGGCGATCTGCGTCTGGAAGTCGTGCTGCTCCTCCTCCAGGCCCTCGGGCCTGGCGAAGGTCAGCGAACCGACCTGCACGTCCTCGGGACGCAGCGGCTCGTTCGTGTTGTCGTTGATGAGCAGCTTGCCCCGGCTCCACACGGTCTTGCGCAGCTTCTCCTCGGGCAGCGGGCCCAGGTCGCGCATGATCACGAGAGCGGACAGCGGCAGCATCGACAGCGCGCCCAGCATGGTGTTGCGGATCAGCGGGCGGCGGGCGATGCCCGACTCCTCCGCGCCGTCCGCGAAGTCCTGCATGACCTTGGCCTTGAGCTCCGGCGACGCCGCGATCTCGTGGCGCTCGTCGGCGACCTCGACGTCGGACATCAGGGTGCGGGCCCAGTGGACCGCGCCCGCGCCGATGCAGAAGAGGGCCGTACCCAGGGTCAGACCGAGCGCGAAGTTCAGCGCGCTCACCTTCCCGATCGGGAAGATGTAGACGATCTTGTCGACCGGGAGGGTCACGTAGGAGGCGATGAAGCCGATCGTGGCCAGCATCGACAGCGTGAACAGCATCGCCACGGTGCGCTCGGAGCGCTTCGCGGCCCGCTCGTCGATGTCCTGGATACGGGGCTTGTGGACCGGCAGGCCCGGGTCGGCGAACGGATCGTCCGCGACTGCTACGCCACCGTGGTGCGCGTCGCCCTGCTCGCTCGGCAGGTGCTTCTCTTCGGGAATGTCTTGGCTACTCATGACTTCTTGGCCTTAGCGGTGTGGGCCGCGACCCAGACGGCGACAGCGATCAGCGCACCCAGACCGAAGATCCAGCCGAACAGACCCTCGGAGACGGGGCCGAGGCCGCCGAGCTTGAGACCACCGGGGCTGGTCGACTCATCGCCGTTCACGTGCTGCAGGTACGCGATGATGTCCTTCTTCTCCTTCGTCGGCATGGTGCTGTCCGGGAAGGAGGGCATGTTCTGCGGGCCGGTGAGCATGGCCTCGTAGATGTGCTTCGGCGAGACGCCCTCAAGGTTCGGGGCGTACTTGCCGTTCGTCAGCGCGCCGCCCTCGCCGGTGAAGTTGTGGCACTGCGCGCAGTTGTTGCGGAAGAGCTCACCACCCCTGGCGACGTTGGCGCCCGCCGGGTCGTACTGCTTCTCGGTCGGCACGATGGGGCCGGCGCCGAGGGAGGCGATGTAGGCGGCGAGCTGGTCGATCTGCGCCTGGTCGTAGATGACCGGCTTCTTCGGCACCTGCACGCCGGGCTGCTGGGCGGGCATGCGGCCCGTGCTCACCTGGAAGTCGACGGCCGCGGAGCCGACGCCGACCAGGCTGGGGCCGTCAGTGGAACCCTGACCGCCGGTTCCGTGGCAGCTTGCGCAGCCCACGGCGTAGAGCTTCTTGCCCTCCTCGATGGCGAGGGACTGGGCGGTTTCATCGGCCTGCGCCTTGCCCGCGGGGGCGAAGGCGGCGTACAGCCCCCCAGTGGCCGCCAGCGCGAGGAGTAGAACGACGACCGCCGCCAGCGGATGGCGTCGTCGTGCGGAGAGCTTTTTCACGGATTACCCCGGTGTCAGGATCTTCTGCGTCGGTGTGTCTGGATGGAGTGCCGGGTCTGGGCCCGGTGACGTGTTCGCTACTTGATCAGGTAGATCGTCGCGAAGAGGCCGATCCAGACGACGTCGACGAAGTGCCAGTAGTAGGACACGACGATGGCCGACGTGGCCTGTTCGTGGGTGAACCTCTTGGCCGCGTACGTCCGGCCGAGGACCAGCAGGAAGGCGATGAGACCGCCCGTCACGTGCAGACCGTGGAAGCCGGTGGTCAGGTAGAACACCGAGCCGTACGGACCTGACTTGAGAGACATGCCCTCGTGCTTGACCAGCTCGGTGTACTCGAACACCTGGCCGCCAATGAAGATCGCACCCATGACGAATGTGATCATGAACCACGACCGGAGCTTCTTCACGTCACCGCGCTCCGCGGCGAATACGCCGAGCTGGCAGGTGAGGGAGGAAAGCACCAGGATCGTCGTGTTCGTCGCCGAGAAGGGCAGATTCAAGGCCGAAGCCTGCTCTGTCCAGTACTCGGCGCCTGTCACGGATCGCAGGGTGAAGTACATCGCGAAGAGGGCCGCGAAGAACATCAGCTCGGAACTCAACCAGATGATGGTTCCGACGCTGACGAGGTTCGGCCGGTTGACCGTCGGGTGCGCGTGCCCGGTATCTACTGTCGTTGCTGTCGCCACGACCGACATTATGTCGGTCGCTTATCCCGCCCTCACCCCGGGGGGTGCCGTTCGGAGTGTCAGGGGCGTGTGCAAGGCCCGAACGGCCCATCAGATCGGCCCCGGACCTTCATCGGCGAGGCTGTTCGAACCGATGTTGACACGGGTGCGGACGGAGTAGCATCCCGCGCAACATCAACGTGATTCACGGCACCGTGGAGGAACGAAATGCGGTCGACTGCACGGGTTCTGGTCTACAGCGACGACGCGGGCACCCGCGAGCAGGTGAGGCTGGCGGCCGGGCGCAGGCCGGCCGCGGACCTGCCGCCCGTCGAGTTCGTGGAATGCGCCACCCTCCCGGCCGTCCTCAGCGAGCTGGACGCGGGCGGGATCGACGTGTGCGTACTGGACGGCGAGGCGGTCCCGGCCGGCGGCATGGGGGTGTGCCGGCAGATCAAGGACGAGATCTTCCGGTGCCCGCCGGTGCTTCTGCTGATGGGACGTCCGCAGGACGCCTGGCTGGCCACCTGGAGCCGCGCGGACGCGGCAGTGACGCTGCCGGTGGATCCGGTGGAGTTCGCGGACACCCTGGCGGCCCTGGTGCGTTCGCGGCTGTCTTCGGCCGCCTAGACGATGTCCGCCGGCGCGCGGGAGTCCGTACGGACTGCGGCGCGCCGGCGGAGGACGGTGCGGGTCCGCCCGGCCCCGGAGCGGGGGCCGGCCGGTCTCAGACCTGCGGGCGCAGCCGGGCCTGGTCGATCGGACTGCGGCCTTCCTGGGTGCCCTTGAGGAGGGCGCTGCCGTCGCGCCACTCCTTCCAGTCCAGGTTCCAGTCGCCGAAGCCGTTGCCGAAGGGCTCCATGTCATCGCCGATACTGTTGATCACCCGGACGATGTCGCCCTCGGTGATGTTCTCGTAGAACCAGGCGGCGTTGCCGGTGCTCATGCCCGTGCAGCCGTGGCTGACGTTCTCGGATCCCTGTGAGCTCACGGACCACGGCGCGGCGTGCACGTATTCACCACTCCAGGTGACACGGGTCGCGTAGTAGACGGGCAGGTTGTAGTACTCGCTGCCGCCGATGCCGACGGTGTCGCCGCGCATCTGGACGAAGTACTGCTTGCCGAGCACCACCTTGACCCCGTTGCGGGTGGAGAATCCGGGCTTTCCGGTGGTCACCGGAATGGTATTGATCACTTCTCCGTTGCGCTCGAACGTCAGGTAGTGCGAGGACGCGTCGGTGGTGACCTCGACCCGGTCCCCGATCTCCAGCGTCAACGGCGTGGAAGCGGCCCCGTGGAGCTCGTCGTTGATCTTGATGCCCTCCAGATTGCTCCGTACGTAGACGGTGGAGTGCGCGGGCCAGTAATCCTTCGGGCGGAAGTGCAGGTTCTTGTCGTCCACCCAGTGCCAGGCGCCCTCGACGCCGGGCGGCGTGCTGACGACCAGGCCCCGCTCCACGATCGCCCGGGCGGCCTTGTCCGCGATGGGCTCGTTGAGCACGGCCGTAAGGGGCTGTCCGACGCCGTACTTGCCCTCGTCCGGGCCGAATTCGACCTTGAGGACCTTCTGGGCCGGAGTGGTCTCGAACGTCAGCCTGCGCTGCCCCGGAGCGCCCCGCTCGTCCTCGGTGTTCACCAGGACCGTGTAATGGACGCCGGCGGCCATCGGGGCGGTGCTGTGCCAGCGGTCGCCCTTGGCGCTCAGCTCGCCCGCGAGACGGCGGCCCTGGGCGTCCACGGCGGACACGTCGGTGATCCGGCTTCCGCCGGTGCCCTTGGCGGTGATCTCCAGGGGCTTCTCGGGGTCGACGGGCCGTCCACCGGGCGGCTGGTTGAAGACGACCTGGTCGCCCGCGTCGTACGGGCGGGCTGACAGCGGGTTGTCTCCGGGCCCGCAGGCGGTGGCTCCGGCCCCGAGGGACGCCACCAGCACGGAGCAGCTGAGTACCGTCCGAAGACGCGGTGAGTGCTTCATGGAGCCCACGCTATGAAGGTATGACCATTACTGCGCGCGGGGTGACTGCAAACGAGGGGCCCGGACTCCTCCATTGGAGGTGTCCGGGCCCCAGGTCCTGTCTCGGTGCTGCGGTCCTACTGGTTCTGGTTCTCACCGCGGTAGTACTCGTACACCCAGCCCCACAGGCCGATCAGGATGATCGGGGCCGAGAAGTACATGAGCCACCAGCCGAAGATGACGCCCATGAACGCGAAGGCACCACCGATGGCGAGCGAGAGCGGCTGCCAGCTGTGCGGGGAGAAGAACCCCAGCTCGCCCGCCTCGTCGGCGACGTCGGCCTCCAGGTTGTCCTGGGCCATCTCGTCCACGCGCTTGGCCGTGAAGGCCAGGTAGTAGCCGATCATGACGCTCAGGCCGAAGGCCAGGAAGAGCGCGGTGGTTCCGACGGGCTCCTTCGACCACACGCCGTACACGACGGCCATGATCAGGATGAAGAAGGAGAGCCAGAGGAACATCTTGCCCTGGATCTTCACTTGCCGGCCTCCTTGCCACCGGTGACGGCCTTGGCGGCGACGCTGTGGTCCTCGAGGTGGTCGAGGGCTGCGATCTCAGGGTGGTGCAGGTCGAACGCAGGCGATTCGGAACGGATGCGCGGCAGGGTGAGGAAGTTGTGCCGCGGCGGCGGGCAGGACGTCGCCCACTCCAGCGAACGCCCGTAGCCCCACGGGTCGTCGACCTCGATCTTCTTGCCGTACTTCGCCGTCTTCCAGACGTTGTACATGAACGGCAGCATCGACATGCCCAGCAGGAAGGAGCTGATCGTCGAGATCGTGTTCAGGGCGGTGAAGCCGTCGGCCGCGAGGTAGTCCGCGTAACGGCGCGGCATGCCCTCGGCGCCCAGCCAGTGCTGCACCAGGAACGTGCCGTGGAAGCCGATGAACAGCGTCCAGAAGGTGATCTTGCCGAGGCGCTCGTCCAGCATCTTGCCCGTGAACTTCGGCCACCAGAAGTGGAAGCCGGCGAACATCGCGAACACCACGGTGCCGAAGACGACGTAGTGGAAGTGCGCGACGACGAAGTACGAGTCGGAGACGTGGAAGTCCATCGGGGGCGAGGCCAGGATGACGCCGGTCAGACCACCGAAGGTGAAGGTGACCAGGAAGCCGATCGTCCAGAGCATCGGGGTCTCGAAGGACAGCGAGCCCTTCCACATGGTGCCGATCCAGTTGAAGAACTTCACACCGGTCGGTACCGCGATCAGGAAGGTCATGAAGGAGAAGAACGGCAGCAGCACACCGCCGGTGACGTACATGTGGTGGGCCCACACGGTCACGGAAAGGCCGGCGATCGCGATCGTCGCACCGATCAGACCGATGTAACCGAACATCGGCTTGCGGGAGAAGACCGGGATGATCTCGGAGACGATTCCGAAGAACGGCAGCGCGATGATGTACACCTCTGGGTGTCCGAAGAACCAGAAGAGGTGTTGCCAGAGCAATGCGCCGCCGTTGGAGGCGTCGAACACATGGGCGCCGAACTTGCGGTCGGCCTCCAGCGCGAAGAGCGCGGCGGCCAGGACCGGGAAGGCGAGCAGGACCAGGACACCGGTCAGCAGCACGTTCCAGGTGAAGATCGGCATGCGGAACATCGTCATGCCCGGAGCGCGCATGCAGATGATCGTGGTGATGAAGTTGACCGAGCCGAGGATCGTGCCGAAGCCGGAGAAGGCCAGACCCATGATCCACATGTCGGCGCCGATGCCCGGCGAGCGGACCGCGTCCGACAGCGGGGAGTAGGCGAACCAGCCGAAGTCGGCGGCGCCGTTCGGCGTCACGAAGCCGGCCACCGCGATGGTCGAGCCGAAGACGTACAGCCAGTACGCGAACATGTTCAGCCGCGGGAACGCCACGTCGGGCGCGCCGATCTGCAGCGGCATGATCCAGTTCGCGAAGCCCGCGAACAGCGGGGTGGCGAACATCAGCAGCATGATCGTGCCATGCATGGTGAACGCCTGGTTGAACTGCTCGTTCGACATGATCTGCGTACCCGGACGAGCCAGCTCGGCGCGCATGAAGAGCGCCAGCAGACCGCCGATGAGGAAGAACACGAACGACGTGACCAGGTACATCGTGCCGATGGTCTTGTGGTCGGTAGTGGTCAGCCACTTCACGACGACATTGCCCGGCTGCTTGCGCCGCACCGGCAGCTCGTTTTCATACGAGTCGGCGGCGGCACCCTGAGATTCGTTGAGGATGCTCACAGTTTGTTCGTCTCCGCATTCCGGGCCGGGTCAGTCTGCTTGATGCCGGCCGGGAGGAAGCCGGTCTGCCCCTTCTCGGCCAGTTCCTTGAGGTGCGCCCGGTAGGCCTCGGGAGAGACGACCTTGACGTTGAAGAGCATCCGGGAGTGGTCGACGCCGCAGAGCTCGGCGCACTTGCCCACGAAGGTGCCCTCTTCGGAGGGGGTGACCTCGAAAACGTTGGTGTGGCCCGGGATCACGTCCTGCTTGAACAGGAAGGGGACCACCCAGAAGGAGTGGATGACGTCGTTCGACGACAGGATGAAACGGACCTTCTCACCCTTGGGCAGCCACAGGGTCGGCCCGGGGTTGCCCGTCTCCAGGTTCCGGTCACCGGGAACGCCCTTCTCGTAGACGCCCTCGGCGCCCGCGGGGAATTCCTTGGTGAAGCGGTCCGGGATGTTGGCGAGCTCCTTGGGGACCGCGCCGGCCTTGGGGGTCGCCGCGTCTCCGTCGACGTTCTCGACGTAGTTGAAGCCCCAGCTCCACTGGAAGCCGATCACGTTGATCGTGTGCGCCGGCTTCGGGGTGAGGGCGAGCAGCTTCGACTCGTCACGCGCGGTGAAGTAGAAGAGCACCGAGACGATGATGAGCGGGACCACGGTGTACAGCGCCTCGATGGGCATGTTGTACCGGGTCTGCGGGGGGACCTCCACCTTCGTCCGGCTGCGCCGGTGGAAGATGACGCTCCAGATGATCAGGCCCCAGACCAGGATGCCCGTGATGAGGGCAGCTGCCCACGACCCCTGCCACAGGGACAGGATGCGAGGCGCCTCCTCCGTGACCGGATAGGGCATTCCGAGCCGGGGGAAGTCTTGCCAGTTGTACGAGCAACCAGTGGCGGTCGCCAGGACCGCGCCCGCAGTCAGCGCCTGCAGCAGCTTCCGCCGCATCGGGCGCCGCGGCGAGCGGTCGGAGCCGTAGGGACTCACGTAGCGCCTTCCCGAGAGTCTCGGCCCGCGCGGCCGGCCGCGGCCGTATTCGGGTCGGTCGCCGGCCCTGACGCAGGCAGGGGTTTGGATGTTTATGCGGACCAAACCCTACTGGACGCTATTTGGGGTCGCGCGGGGAGGGTGCCCAACGCGCCGCTACTGCCCCCGAAGGGATGGATCCGCCGTACGGGGGACGGCCCAACACCCCCTGAATGGCGGCCTCCGGAGAGCATCTGACGGCCCCTGACCTCGAACGCACCCGGCCGCCGGTTAGCGTGGCCCGATGCCGTACTTCGACACCGCTTCCGCCGCCCCCCTGCACCCCGTGGCCCGGCAGGCGTTGCAGGCCTCCCTGGACGAGGGCTGGGCGGACCCCGCCCGGCTCTACCGGGAGGGCAGGCGCGCCCGGCTGCTGCTGGACGCGGCGCGCGAGGCGGCGGCGGAGGCCGTGGGCTGCCGCCCCGACGAGCTGGTGTTCACTCCTTCGGGGACGCACGCGGTTCACACGGGGGTCGCGGGGGCCCTCGCCGGGCGCCGGCGCGTCGGCGGTCATCTGGTCGTATCGGCGGTCGAACACAGTTCCGTACTCCACGCGGCGGACGCGCACGAGGCCGCCGGGGGGACGGTGACCCAGGTACCGGTGGACCGCGCGGGCGCGGTCTCCCCGTCCGGGTACGCCTCCGTGCTGGACCCCTCCACGGCCCTGGCCTGCCTCCAGTCGGCCAACCACGAGGTGGGCACGGTCCAGCCGGTGGCGGAGGTGGCCGAGGTCTGCGCGGCGGCCGGGGTGCCGCTGCTGGTGGACGCGGCGCAGTCGCTGGGCTGGGGCCCGGTGGAGGGCGGCTGGTCGGTGCTGACGGCGAGCGCGCACAAATGGGGCGGTCCGGCGGGAGTCGGGCTGCTGGCGGTCCGCAAGGGAGTGCGGTTTTCTCCCCAATTCCCCGCGGACGAAAGGGAGTCGGGCCGCTCCCCCGGCTTCGTGAACCTGCCGGCCGTCGTGGCCGCGGCGGCCTCGCTGCGGGCCGTACGGGCCGAGGCCGAGGCGGAGGCGGCCCGGCTGCGGACCCTGGTCGACCGCATCCGGCGCCGCGTGGCCCGGCTGGTGCCGGACGTGGAGGTGGTCGGGGACCCGGAGCGGCGGCTGCCGCACCTGGTCACGTTCTCCTGCCTGTACGTCGACGGGGAGACGCTGCTGCACGAGCTGGACCGGGCGGGTTACTCCGTCTCCTCCGGCTCCTCCTGCACCAGCTCCACGCTGACCCCGAGTCATGTGCTCCGGGCCATGGGCGTGCTGTCGGAGGGGAACGTACGGGTCTCGCTGCCGCCGGGGACGACGGCGCAGGAGGTGAACGGCTTCCTGGAGGTCCTGCCGGGGGTGGTGGCGGGGGTCCGCGCCACGCTCGGCGTGGGCGCGCCGCCCGCCGCGGAGCCGGTGTCGGACGCGCTGGAGATCGACGCCCTGGGCCTGCGCTGCCCCCAGCCGGTGATCGAGCTGGCCCGCGCGATCGGCACGGTCCCGGTCGGGGGCACCGTCACCGTCCTGTCGGACGACGAGGTGGCCCGCCTGGACATCCCGGCCTGGTGCACGATGCGCGGCCACACCTACGTGGGCGAGGCCCCGCGCCCGGCGGGGGTCGCGTACACGGTCCGCCGGCGGGTCTGAGAGCGGCCCGCCGGCGTCCGGTGCGCGGGAGGGTTACGCCGCCAGGTGGGCGCGGACCTCGGCGGCCGCGTCCTCGCCGTACGCCTTGGTGAAGCGCTCCATGAAGTGGGCGCGGGCCAGGGTGTACTCCTGCGTGCCCAGCGTCTCGATCACGAGCGTGGCCAGCATGCAGCCGACCTGCGCCGCCCGCTCCAGACCCACGCCCCAGCCCAGGCCGGTGAGGAAGCCCGCGCGGAACGCGTCGCCGACGCCCGTCGGGTCCACCTTCGCCGTCTCGTCCGGGCAGCCGACGACGATCGGCGCCTCGCCGGCCCGCTCGATCCGCACGCCGCGCGAGCCGAGGGTGGTCACGCGCGTGCCGACCTTGCCCAGGATCTCGGCGTCCGTCCAGCCGGACTTCGACTCGATCAGGCCCTTCTCGTACTCGTTCGAGAAGAGGTACGTCGCGCCCTCCATCAGGGTGCGGATGTTCTCGCCGTCCATCCGGGCGATCTGCTGCGAGAAGTCCGCCGCGAACGGGATCCCGCGCGTGCGGCACTCCTCCGTGTGGCGCAGCATCGCCTCGGGATCGTCGGCTCCGATGAGGACGAGGTCGAGCCCGCCCACCCGGTCCGCGACCGCCTTGAGCTCGATCAGGCGGGCCTCGCTCATCGCGCCCGTGTAGAAGGAGCCGATCTGGTTGTGGTCGGCGTCCGTGGTGCACACGAAGCGCGCGGTGTGCAGCACCTCGGAGATCCGCACCGAGTCGGTGTCGACGCCGTGCCGCTCCAGCCACGCGCGGTACTCGTCGAAGTCGTAGCCGGCCGCGCCCACCAGGATCGGGCGGGTGCCGAGCTGACCCATGCCGAAGCAGATGTTCGGGCCGACGCCGCCCCGCCGTACGTCGAGGTTGTCGACGAGGAAGGAGAGGGAGACCGTGTGCAGCTGGTCCGCGACGAGCTGGTCGGCGAAGCGGCCGGGGAAGGTCATGAGGTGGTCGGTGGCGATGGAGCCGGTGACTGCGATACGCACGGCGTGGACGCTCCTGCGGAGGACGGCGAGGGGGACAGTCAAAACTACCCGGTCGCTGCCCGGCCGCCGACCGCACGAAACTACCCCGTAGTAGGTCTTTCTTCGCCCGCCGCCCCGTGCCTACCGTGCCCCCATGACCTACACCGATGGTTTCGGGTACGCGGGCACGACCAGGGAAGGCACCGGGAAGGGCCCCGCCGCCACGCGGCCCGGCCTCGCACGGCTGCTGGGCGACTGCGCCAGGATGGCCCCGCACTGGGCGGTCGCGGCGGACCCCCGGCCGGCCCGGGTGGCGCCCTCCCAGATCCACGGGATCAGCGTCCCGCCGGCCTCGGCCCGCCTGATCGCCTCGACGGCCGAGTACGGGGACTGAGAGCCGAGGGGGGCCGGGGAACCGGTTCGCCGTCTGTTCCGTCACAGCCCCGTCAGCCACTACGGCGAGGGCGAAGGAGCAAGCGGTGACCAGCGAACAACCCGAGACATCACGCGGCACACGGCGGCGGCCGGCCTGGGCCATCGGCTCGATCGCGGCCGCCGTCCTGCTCGCGGGCGGCGGTACGGCGTACTGGGCGGCCGCGGCCTCCGGTGACGGCGGGCGGGGCGACCGTACGGGTGAGAGCGCGGCCTCGGCGCCCCGGGTGGCGCCGAGCCCCTCCGGGCCGGGCATCGCCCCCGGCGAGCCGGACCCGCACGGCAGCGGGGTCACCTACCGGGCCGACGTGAAGCTCCCCGACGCCCCCGCGGCGACCGCGCCGTCCTACGCCGCGACCGGCGAGGTGAGCCCGGAGGAGGCGGCCCGGCTCGCGACGGCCCTCGGCCTCCCGGGCTCCCCCCGGCTCACCGGCGAGACCTGGCAGGCCGGGGAGGGCGGCGACGGCTCGGGGCCCCGGCTCACGGTGAACCACAAGGCCCCCGGGACGTGGAACTTCGCTCGCTTCCAGGGGGCCGGCGGCCAGGGCAGCGGCGGGGCCGGTGACGACTGCAAGCGCGGCAAGGACACCTGCGGCCCGGCCACTCTCCCCCAGGCGGACGGCAACGGCGGTGCGGACGCCGCCCAGGGCGGCGCCCCCGTGAGTGAGGAGGCCGCCAAGGCCGCCGCCGCCCCGGTGCTCGCGGCGCTCGGCCAGAGCGGGGCCAAGCTGGACGCCCGGCTCACGCAGGGCTCCGTACGCGTGGTGACGGCCGACCCGGTGATCGACGGGCTGCCCACCCAGGGCTGGTCCACGAAGATCAGCGTGGGCGCGGACTCCCGGGTGGTGGCGGGCAGCGGTGAGCTCAAGGCGCCCGTGCGCGCGGCCGAGCAGCCGGTGGTCGGTGCCGCCGAGGCGCTGGCCCGGCTCAACCGGGCCTCGGGCGGATCCGGGGCCGCGGACACCGGGCCCAGCGGCTGTGCCAGCGCGGTCCCGCTGTCCCCGGACACCCCGGTCGGCCCCGGGGACACCCCGCCCTGCAACCCGGAGCCGCGGCCGATGAAGCCGCCGCGGACCGAGACGGTGAAGGGTGCGGTGCTCGGGCTGGCCCCGGGGACCGTGGACGGGGCGCGCGGGCTGGTCCCGGCGTGGCTGTTCGAGGTGGCGGGGAGCGGGGGTGGCCCCGCCCGTACGGTGGTCCAGCCGGCCGGTGAGGACGCCGCGGGGACGCCTTCGGCCCCCAAGGGCGGGCGCACCGTTCCGGGGTTCGCGTACCAGGACTCCGACCGGAAGCTGACCGTGAACTTCTGGGGCAGCGTGTGCAGCACGTACGCCCTGGAGGCGCGGGAGGAGGCCGGATCGGTGACCGTGCGGATCACGGACACCCCGAAGGAGCCGGGGCGGGCCTGCATCATGCTCGCCCAGGAGATGACGGTGTCGGCGACGCTCCAGCAGCCGCTGGGCGAGCGCAAGGTGATCGACGCGACGTCGGGCAAGCCGCTCCCCCGGCAGTAGCCCGGCCCGCACGACGGGAGGCCCCCGGCGCCGATGGCGCCGGGGGCCTCCCGTGTGTCCCTGCTCGCTCCAGGCTTAGCTGAAGGAGTCGCCGCAGGCGCAGGAGCCGGTGGCGTTGGGGTTGTCGATCGTGAAGCCCTGCTTCTCGATGGTGTCGACGAAGTCGATCGAGGCACCGTGCAGGTACGGGGAGCTCATCCGGTCCGTGACGACCTTCACGCCGTCGAAGTCCTTGACGACATCGCCGTCGAGGGAGCGCTCGTCGAAGAAGAGCTGGTAGCGCAGGCCGGAGCAGCCGCCGGGCTGGACGGCGACGCGGAGCGCCAGGTCATCGCGGCCTTCCTGCTCCAGCAGGGTCCTGACCTTCTCGGCGGCGGCGTCGGACAGGAGGATGCCGTCGCTCACAGTGGTCTTGTCGTCCTGTACGGACATCTGCATTCACTCCCGAAGTGGGCGGCTCCCCACCCATGGCGGGGAAACGTCGGACTCTTGCCGTCGATGGCAACGAGCGGGGCCGAGGATTCATTCCGGACCCGACGCATGTTTCAGATTTCCATGCTCGCACACCGTCGCGGGGAGGTGGACCTGACGGACCCGGCACTCCGTCCCGGGCGAATTCGTCACATCGACACTATCGGCATCGTCAAAGTGACGTGAAGCGGCTATGATAGATAACGTCAAATAGACGAGAAGTCGAATTCTGCTTCGGAAGCCCCGCTTCGAAGCCCTTGTCGCGGAACAGAAAGGGTGCGTGTCGTGACCACCGCCCAGCCTTTGGACGTCCAGCCGACGCCCCTCGCCCTGCTGCTGCTCGGCCGTGAGGCCGACCCCAAGAGCGAGCGCGGGGTGGAGTGCCCCGGCGACCTGCCGTCGCCGTCGGACCCGGACCTGGTCGCGCGAGCCCGCGCGGCCAAGGAGAAGCTCGGGGACAAGGTCTTCATCCTCGGCCACCACTACCAGCGGGACGAGGTGATCGAGTTCGCCGACGTCACCGGCGACTCCTTCAAGCTGGCCAAGGACGCGGCCGCCAAGCCGGAGGCCGAGTACATCGTCTTCTGCGGCGTCCACTTCATGGCGGAGTCCGCGGACATCCTGACCTCGGACGACCAGAAGGTGGTCCTGCCGGACCTGGCCGCCGGCTGCTCGATGGCCGACATGGCCACCGCCGAGCAGGTCGCCGAGTGCTGGGACGTGCTGACCGAGGCCGGCATAGCCGGTGCGACGGTCCCCGTCTCGTACATGAACTCCTCCGCCGACATCAAGGCCTTCACCGGCAAGCACGGCGGCACGATCTGCACCTCGTCCAACGCGAAGAAGGCCCTGGAGTGGGCCTTCGAGCAGGGCGAGAAGGTGCTCTTCCTGCCGGACCAGCACCTGGGCCGCAACACCGCCGTCCGCGACATGGGCATGTCCCTGGACGACTGCGTGCTCTACAACCCGCACAAGCCGAACGGCGGCCTGACCGTCCAGCAGCTGCGGGACGCCAAGATGATCCTGTGGCGCGGCCACTGCTCGGTGCACGGCCGCTTCTCGGTCGACTCGGTCAACGACGTCCGCGCCCGCATCCCCGGGGTGAACGTGCTCGTCCACCCCGAGTGCAAGCACGAGGTCGTCGCGGCCGCGGACTACGTCGGCTCGACGGAGTACATCATCAAGGCGCTGGAGGCGGCCCCGGCCGGCTCCAAGTGGGCCATCGGCACCGAGCTGAACCTCGTCCGCCGCCTGGCGAATCGATTCGCCGCGCAGGACAAGGAGGTCGTCTTCCTCGACAAGACGGTCTGCTTCTGCTCGACGATGAACCGCATCGACCTCCCCCACCTGGTGTGGACCCTGGAGTCCCTGGCCGAGGGCACCCTCGTCAACCAGATCCAGGTCGACAAGGAGACGGAGAGCTTCGCGAAGCTGGCCCTGGAGCGCATGCTCGCCCTCCCGTAGCCCCCGCCGTACGCCCGAAGGGCCGCCCCCTCGTTCGAGGGAGCGGCCCTTCGGCGTTCGCCGGACCGTACGTCAGACCTTGACCGGGGACCCCTCGTCGGAGGACTCGTCCGGGGCCGGGACCACCGTGAGGCGGGCCGTGCGCCTGGCCTCGCGCTTCGCGCGGCGGCGCTCCTTGCGGAGCTCGATCATCGTGTAGAGGGTCGGTACCAGGAGCAGCGTCAGCAGCGTCGAGCTGACCAGGCCGCCGATCACCACCACCGCGAGCGGCTGCGAGATGAACCCGCCCCCGCCGGTGACGCCGAGCGCCATCGGGAGCAGCGCGAAGATCGTCGCGAGGGCCGTCATGAGGATCGGGCGCAGGCGGTGCCGCCCGCCCTCGATGACGGCTTCGACCACGCCGAGGCCCTGTGCCCGGTACTGGTTGACCAGGTCGATCAGGACGATCGCGTTGGTCACGACGATGCCGATGAGCATCAGCATGCCGATCATCGCCGGGACGCCCAGCGGGGTGCCGGTCACCAGCAGCAGGCCGAGCGCGCCGGTCGCCGCGAACGGGATCGAGACCAGCAGGACCAGCGGCTGGACCAGCGACCGGAACGTGGCCACGAGCAGCATGAACACGATCGCGACGGCCGCGAGCATGGCCAGGCCCAGGGAGGCGAACGCGTCGTCCTGGTCCGAGGAGACGCCGCCGATGGTGGCCGTGGCCCCCTCGGGCAGGTCCAGCGCCTTGATCTTCGTCTGGAGTTCGGCGCCGATCGCGCCGGTGTTGTCGCCGACCGGCTTCGCGGTGACGGTCGCGGCGCGGGCACCGTCGATCCGGGTCATCGAGACCGGGCCGGGGACCTCCTTGACCTCGGCGACGTCGCCGAGCTTGACCGGGCCGACCGGGAGCGCCTGGAGCTCGGCCAGGGTGGTGGCCGGGTGCGCGGACTTGATGACGATGTCCCGCTCGGTGCCGTCCAGTACGGCCTTGCCCGCCGGGGTGCCCCGTACGGCCTGGGCGACGATCGCCCCGAGGGCGGCCTGGTTCAGGCCCGCCTCGGCGGCCTTCGGGGTGGCGGTCACCGAGATCCGGGGCACGGACTGGGAGAGGTCGCTCTGCACGTCGGTGACGTCGTCGAGCGTGGCCATCTCGGCCCGGACCTGCTCCGCGGCCTGGGCGAGGACGTCGGCCTGCCCGGCCTTGACGACCACGCTCAGGTTCTGGCTGCCGAAGCCGCCGCCCGCCGAGATGCTGGTGTCGCCGATGCCGTCGAGCTTGCCCAGGGCGTCCTCGATGCGCTGCTTGACGCCCTCGGAGTCGCCGGAGTCCTCCAGGGTGACCTGGTACGAGGCCTGGTTGGAGCCCGTACCGCCGCCGAAGGCGGCCAGGAAGCCGGAGGAGCCGACGGTGACCTGGTAGTCCTTGACGCCCTTGATCTCGGTGAGGGCCTTCTCGACCTTCCGGCTCGCCTCGTCGGAGGCGGCCAGCGAGGTGCCCGGGGGCAGCTGCTGCTTGACCGTCAGGACGCTCTGCTCACCCTGGTCGAAGAAGTTGGTCTTCAGCAGCGGGGCCATCCCGAACGTGGCGACGAGGACGACCACCGCGACGGCGAGGGTGGCGATCCGGCGGCGCGTGACCAGGCCGAGCGCCCGTACGTAGAAGCCCTGGAGGCGGCTCCTGGCCTCCTTCTCCTCGGCCTCGCGCCGCGCCTTCGCCGCGCTCCCGGGGTCGCCCGCCGCCACGCCCTTGGGCGCGCGCAGGAACCAGTACGAGAGCACCGGTACGACCGTGAGGGACACGATCAGCGAGGCCAGCAGGGCCGCGGTGACGGTGAGGGAGAACGGGCCGAAGAACTCGCCGACCATGCCGCCGACGAATCCGATCGGCAGGAACACGGCGACGGTGGTGAGCGTGGAGGAGGTGACCGCGCCGGCGACCTCCTTGACCGCGGCGATGATGGCCGCCTCGCGCTCCTCGCCGTAGCCGAGGTGGCGCTTGATGTTCTCCAGGACCACGATCGAGTCGTCGACGACGCGGCCGATGGCGATGGTGAGGGCGCCCAGGGTCAGCATGTTGAGCGAGAGGTCGCGGGTCCACAGCACGATCAGCGCGAGGACCACGGACAGCGGGATGGAGACCGCGGTGACCAGCGTCGAGCGCAGCGAGGCCAGGAAGACCAGGATCACGAGCACCGCGAAGAGCAGGCCGAGCAGGCCCTCGGTGGTGAGGCTGGAGATGGACTTGGCCACGGGCGGGCCCTGGTCGCTGACGACGGTCAGTTCGGCGCCGGCGCCGAGTGCGGAGCGCAGCTCGGGCAGCTTGTCCTTGACGGCGTCGGAGATGGCGACGGCGCTGCCGTCCTTGTCCATGGTGAGGACGAGGGCGAGGCTGGGCTTGCCGTTGGTCCGGGTCAGGGAGACGGCCTTGGCGGGCTCCTGCGTGACGGTGGCGACGTCGGCCAGACGCACGGCCGGCTTGCCGCCGGCGCCGCCGAGGCGCAGCTCCTGGAGCTGGGCGAGGGAGGTGTAGCCGCCGCCTACGCGGACGGTCCGGTTCTTGCCGGCCTCGTCGAAGGAGCCGGCCGGTACGGTCGCGCCGCCCGCCTGGAGGGCCTGCGCGAGGGCGGCCCCGTCGAGGCCCGCCGCCGCCAGCTTGGCGTTGTCGGGGGTGACGGCGATCTGGAGGTCCTGGACCCCGTCGACGCTGACCTGGCCGACGCCCTCGATGTCCTCCAGGACGGGGACGACGGAGCGGCTGAGCTGGTCGGCCAGGGCCTGCTGGTCCTTGTCCGAGGTGACGGCGAGGACGACGGTCGGGATGTCGTCGGTGGAGCCGGCCACGACCTGCGGGTCCACCTCGGCGGGCAGCCGTACGCGGGCCCGGTTGACGGCCTGCTGGACGTCGGCGACGAGCTGCTTGGTACCGCTGTCGCCGTAGTCGAACGTGGCCATGATGAGGGCGTTGCCCTCGCTGGCCGTGGAGGTGATGCCGGTGATGCCGTCGACGCCCTTGAGGGTGGCCTCGATCGGTTCGATGACCTGCTTCTCCACCACGTCGGGCGAGGCGCCCTGGTACGGCGCGAGCACGGACACCATCGGCAGGTCGATGGACGGCAGCAGCTGCTGCTTGAGCTGCGGGATGGCTATGGCGCCGAAGAGCAGTGCGGTGATCGACACGAGGCCGATCAGCGCTCTTTGGGCCAGGCTGAAGCGGGACAGCCAGGACATGGGTGTGGGATCTCTCTGCAGTGGCGTGCGCGGGGCTGGGCTGGGCCTGAAGGCCGCGGGCCTTCAGCCTTCCGTACGCGGGGGCGGCGCTGCGTCGCCCCCAGGTGCCGCGTCTTTATGCGCCGCATACCGCGTCCGCAGTACGCGGCCGTACTCCACCGCCCCGCCCCCGACTGCCTTCCGTCTGGACACCCCTAGTCGACGCGGGGCCGGACCAGGCCCGATTCGTAGGCGATGACCACCAGTTGGGCCCGGTCGCGGGCGCTCAGCTTGGCCATGGCGCGGTTCACGTGGGTCTTGACGGTGAGCGGGCTGACTTCGAGCCGTCCGGCGATCTCGTCGTTGGACAGGCCCGCGGCGACGTGTACGAGGACCTCGCGCTCGCGCACGGTCAGCGCGGCGAGCCGTTCGGCGTGCGCGGTGGGGGCGCCGGGGTCGGCGCCGCCGCCCTGGGCGAGGAAGGTGGCGATGAGCCCTTTGGTGGCGGCCGGGGACAGGAGCGCCTCCCCGGCGGCGGCGACGCGGATGGCGTTGAGGAGCTCGTCGGGCTCGGCGCCCTTGCCGAGGAACCCGGAGGCGCCCGCCCGCAGGGACTGCACGACGTACTCGTCGACCTCGAAGGTCGTCAGCATGACGACGCGGACGGCGGCGAGTTCGGGGTCGGCGCTGATCATGCGGGTGGCGGCGAGCCCGTCCGTGCCGGGCATCCGGATGTCCATGAGGACCACGTCGGGCCGGGTCTCCCGGGCGAGCGCGTAGGCCTGGGCCCCGTCGGAGGCCTCGCCGACGACCTCCATGTCGGGCTCGGAGTCGACCAGCACCTTGAACGCGCTGCGCAGCAGCGCCTGGTCGTCGGCGAGCAGCACCCTGATGGTCGTCGGCGTCTCTTCCACGCCCGCACCCTACGCGGATGCCGCCCGGGAGCTCAGCCCAGGGCCAGGACCACGAGGGCCGTGGTCGCGGCGATCTCGGCGAGGGCGCCGAACACGTCACCGGTGACCCCGTCGAAGCGGCGCACGCACCGGCGCAGCAGGGACTCCGCCGCCGCCAGCGCGATCAGGACCGCGCCCGCGCACTGGACGGCGGCGCCCGGGCCCACCGGCAGGGCCGCAGCGCCGGCCGAGGCGGCCACCAGCGCGGCGATCCAGGCGGCCGAGCGCGTGGGGAGCACCCCGGCGACGGCCGCCCCCAGCCCCTCGGGGCGGGCCGGAGGTACGCCGTCCCGGGCGGCCATCGTCATGGCCAGCCGGGCGGTGACGGCCGCGATGACCGTCGCCAGGGCGCCGTGGACCCAGCTCTCGGCGTAGAGGTCCGCCAGCGCCCCGGCCTGGACCAGCAGCACCAGCAGGAGCGCCACCACCCCGAAGGGGCCGATGTCGGACTGCTTCATGATCCGCAGGGCCGCCGCGGCGGGCTTCGCGCTGCCCAGCCCGTCGGCGGTGTCGGCGAGCCCGTCGAGGTGCAGCCCCCGCGTCAGGGCGGCCGGAACGGCGACGGTGACGGCCGCGGCGAGCAGCGGGCCGCCGCCCAGCACCAGCAGGAGCACCCCCGGCACGGCCGCGAGTACGCCCACGACGAGTCCGGCCAGCGGGGCACAGGCCATGCCGGTACGGGCCGCGGGGCGGTCCCAGCGGGTGATGCGGGCGGGCAGCACGGTGAGCGTGCCGAACGCGAAGCGCACGCCGTCGCGCAGCGAGGCGCGCTCGTCGGGCGGCGTCAGCGGCGGCTCGGGCGGCTCGGGGGGCTGGTCGTCGAACGAATCTTTCATCGGCGCGAACGCTACCTGCTCGCCTCGGGCGGTAAATTGCCCCATACGGGAAAAATCGGGGGAGCTGCCACAGCAGGGGAGCCGGCGGTATGGGTCACTGGTGGTACCGGAACATCGTCGAGCCGGGCAAACTGCCGCTGCTCCTCGCGCTGCTCTCGTTCGTCCTGTCGTTCCTGATCACCCGCGTGATCACCCGGATGATCCGGGCGGGACGCGGGCCCTTCAAGAACATCACCCCGGGCGGCATCCACATCCACCACGTGGTGCCCGGCGTCGTCCTCGTGATCATCGGCGGGTTCGGGGCGGTCGGCAGCGGCGGGCGCGGGTTCGGCGCCATGCTCTCCGCCGTGATCTTCGGACTGGGCGCGGGCCTGGTGCTGGACGAGTTCGCGCTGATCCTGCACCTCGACGACGTCTACTGGAGCGAGCAGGGCCGCAAGAGCGTGGAGATCGTGGTGCTGACGGCCGCGCTGGTGGCGCTGGTCCTGGGCGGTTTCCTGCCCTTCGGCGTCAACGACCTGACCTCCGAGGAGCGCCAGAGCCGCGGTCTCATCATCATGAACACCGCCACCAACTTCTTCCTGGCCCTGATCGCCCTGTGGAAGGGCAAGGCCCGCACCGCGCTCTTCGGCATGGTCGTCCCGTTCGTGGCGCTGATCGGGGCGGTCCGGCTGGCCCGACCCGGCTCCCCGTACGCGAAGAGGTTCTACGAGAACCGCCCGCGGGCCCGCGCCAAGGCCAGGCTGCGGGCCTTCCGCCACGACCGGCGCTGGGCGGCCCCGCG
This sequence comes from Streptomyces vinaceus, assembly GCF_008704935.1. NCBI lineage: Bacteria > Bacillati > Actinomycetota > Actinomycetes > Kitasatosporales > Streptomycetaceae > Streptomyces > Streptomyces vinaceus. The sequence continues at coordinate 5,312,439 of NZ_CP023692.1, read as the reverse complement.
CCGCAAGTTCGAGAACTTCATCGGCGGCACCCCGGACCCCGAGAGGGCGCCGGCCTCGAAGCCGACGAAGCACTGAGCGAGCACCGACGGGCGCTGCCGGGCCACCGGCGCGGCGCCGCGGAACACGACGGCGCCCGGCCCGCCCCCGCACAGGGGCCGGCCAGGCGCCTCACCGACGTGTACTGCCGCCCCGGCTCAGCCCGGGATCAGCCCGTCGTCGCTGAGCATCTCCCTGACCTCGTCGAGCGAGGCGTCCGGCGCGGGGAGGATCAGCTCGGACGGCTCCAGGGCGTCGTCCGGCAGCGGCGAGCCGAGCCGCCGCACGGCGTCGAGCAGCGCGCCCAGCGTCCGCCGGAAGCCCTCCTCGTCACCGCTCTCCATCTCCGCGAGCAGCTCGTCGTCCAGCTTGTTGAGCTCGGCGAAGTGGCCGTCGGCCACCTTCACCTGCCCTTCCCCCATGATGCGGACAATCATGACGGGCCCCGTCCTACTGCTTGTCGAAGCGGTGCTGGGTCTGGGGGGACTGCTGGGCACTGCCCTGGGCGCCGCCTTCGATGGCCTGCTGCTGCGCCGAGGGGCCCCCGGCCAGCTCCGCCTTCATCCGCTGGAGCTCCAGCTCCACGTCCGTACCGCCCGAGAGGCGGTCGAGCTCGGCCTGGATGTCGTCCTTGGAGCCGAGGCCGCTCTGGTCGTCGAGGGCGCCGGAGGCCAGCAGCTCGTCGATCGCGCCCGCGCGGGCCTGGAGCTGGGCCGTCTTGTCCTCGGCCCGCTGGATGGCCAGGCCGACGTCGCTCATCTCCTCGGAGATGCCGGAGAAGGACTCCGCGATCCGGGTCTGGGCCTGCGCCGCCGTGTACGTGGCCTTGATGGTCTCCTTCTTCGTACGGAAGGCGTCCACCTTGGCCTGCAGGCGCTGCGCGGCCAGCGTCAGCTTCTCCTCCTCGCCCTGGAGGGTCTGGTGCTGCACCTCCAGGTCGCTGACCTGCTGCTGGAGCGAGGCGCGCCGGGACAGCGCCTCGCGCGCCAGGTCCTCGCGGCCCAGGGCGAGGGCCTTGCGGCCCTGGTCCTCCAGCTTGGCGGACTGGCCCTGGAGCTGGTTGAGCTGCAGCTCCAGGCGCTTGCGCGAGGTCGCCACGTCGGCGACGCCGCGGCGCACCTTCTGCAGCAGCTCCAGCTGCTTCTGGTACGAGTAGTCGAGGGTCTCGCGCGGGTCCTCGGCCCGGTCCAGGGCCTTGTTCGCCTTCGCGCGGAAGATCATCCCCATACGCTTCATGACACCGCTCATGGGCTTCGCGCGCCCCCTTCTAGACGGACTGTGCTCCAGGTCACCGACAGGACCCACAGTACGGGCCCTGTCTCCATTACCGCACTGTTCCTGTACGGATGCGCTCCTCCTCCAGGACGACTCCACCCCTGCCCTTGTCAGGCGTAGGGAGTAGGTGCTCCCCCGAGCGCGCCCGCCGCAAGAACCCTGCACTGGGAAGACGCCCGCCGTTGCCGGATCGTTCCCCGGCGGAGTGGGGTACCCGGCTGCGACCACGTACGCTTGGGTTTTGTGTTTGGTAGCCGTTCCTCCAAGGAAGAGAAGGCCGCCGCCACCGACAAGGTGAGCGCCGACCTCTCGCAGCCCCGTGATCCGCAGGCCCCCAAGGGCCGCCCGACGCCGAAGCGTGCTGTGGCACAGTCGCAGCGCAAGGCCGTCGTGGCATCGACCGGCAATCGCAAGGAGGATGCAAAGCGCGCCCGCGAGCGCCGTCGCGAAGAGATGGCGCGGCAGCGCGAGGCCCTCGCCAACGGCGACCAGCGCTACCTGCCGGCCCGCGACAAGGGCCCCGTGCGCAAGTTCGTCCGCGACTACGTGGACTCCCGCTTCTCCGTCGCCGAGATGTTCCTGCCGCTGGCCGTGATCATCCTGGTGCTGAGCATGGTGCGGGTGCCGTCCATCCAGAACGTCGCCCTGCTGCTGTGGCTCGCCGTGATCGCGCTGATCCTCGTCGACTCCGTCGGGCTCGGCTTCCGGCTGAACAAGGCCCTCACCCGGCGCTTCCCCGACGAGCCGCGCCGCGGCGCGGTCGCGTACGGCCTCATGCGCACCCTCCAGATGCGCCGGCTCCGTCTTCCGAAGCCGCAGGTCAAGCGCGGGGAACGGCCCTGACCGGAGGGAAGCCCGGAGCGTCGGGGGACGGCTTCGCGGGGGGCGCCAGGCTGTGGCTGGAGGGACTGGGCGGACTGCGCAACGCCGTCCGCCAGGAACTCGTGGGCCGGCAGGTCGACGAACAGATCGCGCACCGCTTCCCGGTCGGGCAGCGGCTGCGCGTCCTGGACGTCGGCATGGGCCAGGGCACCCAGGCGCTGCGTCTCGCCCGCGCCGGGCACAAGGTCACCGGACTCGAACAGGATCCCGCGATGCTCGCCGTCGCCCGGGAGGCACTGGCGGCCGAGCCCGCCGGCATCCAGGACCGGGTCGAGCTGCTGGAGGGCGACGGCCGTGAGACCGGCGCCCACTTCCTGCCGGGCAGCTTCGACGTGGTGCTCTGCCACGGCGTACTGATGTACGTGCCCGAGCCGGACGCGATGCTGGCCGGGCTGGCCCGCATGCTGGCGCCCGGCGGGCTGCTGTCCCTGCTGGTGCGCAACGGCGACGCCCTCGCCATGCGGCCGGGGCTGGGCGCCGACTGGTCGGCCGCGCTGGCCGCCTTCGACACCGTCGACTACACGAACCGGCTCGGGCTGGACGTACGGGCCGACCGGCTGGCCGGGCTCACGGCCACGCTGTCGGGGATCGGCGCCCCGCTGTCGGCCTGGTACGGCGTACGCGTCTTCACCGACGGCACCGAGGCCGGCGAGACGCTGCCCCCGGACGAGGAGCTGGAGCGGCTGCTGGCCGCCGAGGACCGCGCCGGGCGGACCGACCCCTACCGCGGGGTCGCCGCACTGCTGCACCTGTGCGGCGTACGGGGCTGACCGCCGCCGCCGCGAACCGCCGACCGGCCCGAGCCGCGCCCGGCCGGACCACGAAGGAGCCCGGACCCCGCACGGGGTCCGGGCTCCTCGCGTCGGCGGCCGCCGCTCAGGCGTCCAGCGCCGAGCGCAGGCTCATCGTGTACAGCTCGGTGCCGTTGTCGTCGGACAGCTTCACCGTCTCGGTGCCGCCTTCCAGCAGCTCCTTCCACACCTCGCCGATCCAGGACTCCGCGTCCCCCTGCGTGGTGAACTCCTCCGGCGCGACCGCCGGGCTCGTCTCGGTGCCGTCGGCCGTCTCGAACCGCCACGTCCACGCCATGTCCGCCTCCGTTGCTCGTCCGCTGCTCGCACGTTCCCGCACGCTGCTCCCCTTGAGTCTGCCCGCAGAGTAGCCGGGCGCGCAGCAGTCTCGGGGACGCGGGAGGATCTTCCTGTGGAACTCACTCTGCTCGGCACCGGCACACCCGAAGGACTGCCCCGCCCCGGCTGTCCCTGCGCGGCCTGCGCGGTTTCCGTAGGCTCCCGGTCGCGCGCCGCGACCTCACTGCTCGTCGACGGTGCGCTGCTGCTCGACCTGACCCCCGGGGCGGTGCTGGCCGGCGCCCGCGCGGGGCATTCGCTGGCCGGCGTACGGCAGGTCCTGCTCACCCATCCGCACGACGGACCGCCGGTCGAGCTGCCCCCCGGGCTGCCGGCCGCCGGGCGGGTGCCGGACGGGCGGGAGCTGGCGGTGATCAGCGGGCACCGGGTGCGGGCGGTGCCGATGGACGCGCCGGGCACCGGGTACGAGGTGACCGGCCCGGACGGGAGCCGGCTGCTGTACCTGCCGCCCGGCGGGGCACCCGCCGGGACGAACGGGGTCTCGGGGCAGCGCCCGTACGACATGGTCCTCGCGGACGTGCTGGGCCGGCCGGAGGCGCTGGCCCGGCTGCGGGCGAGCGGCGCCGCCGGGCCGACCACGGACGTGATCGCGGTGCACCTGGACCACGACGTACCGCCGGGCCGGGAACTGGAGCGCCGTTGCGCGGCGGCCGGGGCGCGGGCCGTGCCGGACGGGACGACGGTGACGGTCGGCGACTACCACGCGGTGCCGGACCTGCCGCGCCGGACGCTGGTGCTCGGCGGGGCGCGCTCGGGGAAGTCCGTCGAGGCGGAGCGTCGCCTGACCGCCTTCCCGGAGGTGGAGTACGTGGCCACCGGCGGCACCCGGGACGGCGACGCGGAGTGGGCGGCGCGGGTCGGCCTGCACCGGGAGCGGCGGCCGGCGAGCTGGCGGACGGTGGAGACCTGCGAGCTGGCTCCGCTGCTGGTGGAGGGAGGGCCTCCGCTGCTGATCGACTGTCTGGCGCTGTGGCTGACGGACGCGATGGACCGGGTGGGGGCCTGGGACGACGCGGTCTGGGCGGGCCGGGGCCGCAAAGAGCTGCGGGAGCGGGTGGCGGAGCTGGTGGCGGCGGTGCGCGCGACCCGCCGGACGGTCGTGGCGGTCAGCAACGAGGTGGGCTCGGGCGTCGTTCCCGCGACCGCTTCCGGGCGGCGCTTCCGCGATGAACTGGGGCGCCTGAACAGCCTGGTGGCGGGCGAGTGCGAGCACGTGCTGCTGGTGGTGGCCGGGCAGGCCGTGACCTTGAAGGACTGACCGCGCGCCCCCTCCGGCGACTCGCGGGACGGGGCTTGGGGAGGGCCTTACCCGCTGTACGCTCTGGCAGATGACCACGCTGAATCTCGACGACTTCTCCGATCTGATCGAGCGCCCCGACGGGGGCGTCCGGCGTGACGCCGAGGAACGCCGTGAGCGGCTGGCCGTGCCGGCCGGGGCGCTGGGGCGGCTCGACGAGCTCGCCGAATGGCTGGCCGCCGCGCAGGGGCGGGTTCCCGTCCGCCCGATCGAGCGGCCCCGCGTCGTGCTGTTCGCCGCCGACCACGGGATCGCCGCCGCGGGGGTATCCGCACGGCCCGCCGGCGGCGCGCACGAGCTGGTGCGCTCGGTGCTCGACGGCAACAGCCCGGTCTCGATCCTGGCCGACCGCCTGGGCGCCGGCGTACGGATCGTGGACGCCGGTCTGGACTGCGAGCCCGGCCTGCTGCCCGAGGACGTGGTCCGCCACCGGGTGCGCCGCGGCAGCGGGCGCATCGACGTCGAGGACGCGCTCACCCGCGAGGAGGCCGACGCGGCCCTGCGGCTCGGGATGCGGATCGCCGACGAGGAGGCCGACTCCGGTACGGACCTCGTGGTCCTCGGGGACTTGAGCGTCGGTGGAACGACGGTCGCGGCGACGCTCGTCGCGGCCCTGTGCGGAACCGATGCCTCCGTGGTCACCGGGCGCGGCGGGCGGCCCATCGACGACCTGACCTGGATGCGCAAGTGCGCGGCGGTCCGCGACGCGCTGCGCCGGGCCCGCCCCGTCCTCGGCGACCAGGTCGCCCTGCTCGCCGCGGTCGGCGGCGCGGACGTGGCCGCGATCACCGGCTTCCTGCTCCAGTGCGCGGTGCGCCGTACGCCGGTCGTCCTCGACGGGGTCGTTTCCGCAGCGTGCGGGCTGGTGGCCCAGCGCGCGGCGTTCCGCGCGCCCGACTGGTGGCTGGCCGGGCAGGCCAGCGGCGAGCCGGGCCAGACGAAGGCCCTGGACCGGATGGCACTCAACCCCGTGCTCGACCACGGCGTCACAGTGGGAGAGGGAACCGGGGCACTGCTGGCCCTCCCCCTGGTCCAGGCGGCCGCCGCGCTCGCGGCGGAGCTCCCGGAGCAGGCGGCGCGGGAGCCGCGAGAGCCGCAGGAGCCGAAGGACTGAGCGGCCGGTCGGCGGCGCCCCATATGATCGCGTTTCATGGGAGAGGCCCGCTTGACCAGCGCAGACATCGACCGGACCGCACAGGCTGCCAAGGCAGCGCAAGGATCCGGCAACGGCACGAACAACAGCAGGAAAGACGAGAAGAGGGACGAAGGGGGCGGCCGGGAGACCGGCCGGGGATCCGCCCGCTCACGGCGCAGCGCCGCGTTCGCGGTCTGGTACCTGCGCGCCGTCACCTTCGTCAACTTCCTCAGCGCGGTGTGGCTTTCGCTCGGGCAGGACCTGCGCCGGCACAACACCGCCGATTTCTACACCCCGTACCTGCTCACGGCGGGCTTCGCCTCCGGCCTGTTCTCGCTGCTGCTCGCGGTCACCATGGGCCGCCGCAAGCGGGCCGCCTGGATCCTGAACCTGGTGCTGGGCGGCATGCTGCTGCTGGCCTTCGCCACGGCGGCCTTCGCCCCGTGCACCAGCGGTGACTTCAACCTCTGCTACCCGGAGTTCCGCGACCACACCCAGAACTGGGTCTCCCTCGCCCTGACCGCGGCCTTCGTCGGCGCCCTGGTGCTCGGCCGCCGCGAGTTCTACGCCAAGGGCGACCGCTCCAACCCCAAGCTGGCCACCGCCGTCGGCGCCGTCGGCCTGCTGTGCACCTCGCTGCTCGCCGCGCTGATCGTCGGCGCCGCCAACACCGACCCGGACGCCGCCGAGGCCACCTTCCTGGCCCGCTGGCGGTACGGCGTGATGCGGCTGATCACCCTGGAGCCCAACGCCCGCGACTACGCCTCGATCACCACGCCGGGCTGGGTGGACATCGTGATCAACGTCATGTCCACGCTGCTCCTGATCGCCGTACTGCTCGCCGCCTTCCGCTCGCGCCGCGCCGTCGACCCCCTCACCCCGCAGGACGAGGAGCAGCTGCGCGCGCTGCTCGCCAAGCAGGGCGACCGCGACTCGCTGGGCTACTTCGCGCTGCGCCGCGAGAAGTCCGTCATCTGGTCCCCCACCGGCAAGGCGGCCGTCACGTACCGCGTCGTCGGCGGCGTCTCACTGGCCTCCGGCGACCCGATCGGCGACCCCGAGGCCTGGCCCGGCGCCATCGAGCCCTGGCTGGCCGAGGCCCGCGAGCACGGCTGGGTGCCGGCCGTGATGGGCGCGAGCGAGGAAGCCGGGCAGATCTACGCGCGCCACGGGCTGGACGCGCTGGAGCTGGGCGACGAGGCCATCGTCGAGACCGACGAGTTCACGCTGGAGGGCCGCGCCATGCGGACCGTCCGGCAGGCCTACAACCGCGTCAAGCGCGCCGGGTACACGGTGCGCATCCGTCGCCACGCCGACATCCCGGCGGACGAGATGGACGTGCTCCTCGCCCGCGCCGACGACTGGCGCGACGGCGCCACCGAGCGCGGCTTCTCGATGGCGCTGGGCCGACTGGGCGACCCCGGCGACGGCCAGTGCGTCATGCTGGAGTGCACCGACGGCAACGGCGATCTGCGCGCCGTGCTGTCCTTCGTGCCGTGGGGCCCCAAGGGCCTGTCGCTGGACCTGATGCGCCGCGACCGCGATTCCGAGAACGGGCTGATGGAGTTCATGGTCATCGAACTCCTCGAACGCTCCAAGGAGATCGGCGTCACACAGGTCTCGCTCAACTTCGCGATGTTCCGTTCCGTCTTCGAGCGGGGGTCCAAGCTCGGCGCGGGTCCGGTGCTGCGCATGTGGCGCTCGCTGCTGAGCTTCTTCTCCCGCTGGTGGCAGATCGAGTCCCTCTACCGGGCCAACGCCAAATACCGGCCGATCTGGGAGCCGCGGTTCATGCTCTTCGAGAAGAGCTCCGACCTGCTGCGGATCGGTATCGCGGCGGGCCGGGCCGAGGGCTTCCTGGAGGCTCCCGGGCTGCCGAAGTGGCTGAACCGCAAACATCTGGAGACCAATCGTTGACGGCTTGGACGACCACCCCCCTGCGGCGGTTCGCCCGCCGCGAGTGGGGGCCCCTGTTCTGGACCGTCAAGGACGCCCTGGTCCGCGACAGATGGCGGGCGGCCCCCATGACCTTGGGGGCCGTCTGCCTGACCTCGGTCTTCCAGATCGTCCAGAACACGTCCTGGGGGTTCCAGCCCGTCCAGAACCTCGGGTCGGTCAAAGCCGTCGACCCGCTGTGGCTGGCCCTGCTGCGCACCCCGCTGTCCCTGTTCGTCCCCGCCCTCGACCTGCCCGTGTGGGGGGCGCTCGCCCAGATCCTGCTGGTCTTCGGGATCTCCGAGATCTGCATCGGCTGGTGGCGCACGCTGGTCATCGGCTACGTCGCCACCCTCGCCGGGACCACGTACGCGCGGATCGGCCTCTCGCTCGGCGCCGACCACCCCTTCGGGCTGCCGGTGTCCGACCGCGTCGTCAACGACACCGGGCCCTCGGCGGCGGTGGTCGGCCTCGCGATCTACGTGTGCTGGCGGTACCGCGCGTACCTGACCGGCTCGATCGTGATCGCGGTGATGATCGGCGAGGTGCTGGTCAAGGACAACCTGGCGGGCAAGGAACACCTCGCGGCCATCGCCGCCGTCATGGCGGTGTGCGTGGTCCGCGCCCGCTGGGGCCCGGAGCGCTCCCGCGCCCCCCTCGGCCGGCGTCCGCCCCCGGCGGCCCCGCTGCCCCCGCAGCGTCCCGGCACCTGACGGGGCGGGCCGCCCCGCGGCGGGCAGGCCGTACCGTATCGGGGTGACGACAGACCTCGGGCCGTTCGCCCCCACCCGGCACTGGATGCGGTCGCATCCGCTGGCCACCGATGCCGTCGTCGCGCTCGGGGCCCTTCTCTCCATGGTCATCGGCTCCTTCGCCGGTCCGCACGGCCCGCACGGCCCCACCTTCATGACCCGCACCCCCGAGCCGCTCTCCCTGCTGCTGATGGTGCTGGGCGCGGCCGCCCTGGTCTTCCGGCGCCGGCACACCCGCGCCGTACTCGCCGTGACCGGCGCGCTGTGCCTGCTGGAGCTGACCACCGGCGAACCCCGGGCTCCCGTGGCCATGTCCACGGTGATCGCCCTGTACACCCTGGCCTCCCGCACCGACCGGCCCACCACCTGGCGGGTGGGCCTGCTCACGATGACGGGGCTGACGGGCGTGGCCATGCTGGCCGGCCCGCTGCCCTGGTACGCGCAGGAGAACATCGGCATCTTCGCCTGGACCGGGATGGCCGCGGCCGCCGGCGACGCCGTGCGCAGCCGGCGGGCGTTCATCGGGGCGATACGGGAGCGGGCGGAGCGGGCCGAGCGGACCCGCGAGGAGGAGGCCCGGCGCCGGGTCGCCGAGGAGCGGCTGCGGATCGCCCGGGACCTGCACGACGTGGTGGCCCACCACATCGCCCTGGTCAACGTGCAGGCGGGGGTGGCCGCGCACGTCATGGACAAGCGCCCCGACCAGGCCAAGGAGGCCCTGGCCCACGTACGGGACGCGAGCCGCTCGGCGCTGAACGAGCTGCGGGCCACGGTCGGGCTGCTGCGGCAGTCCGGGGATCCGGAGGCGCCGACCGAACCGGCGCCGGGGCTGGGTGTCCTGGACGAGCTGGTGGACACCTTCCGGCACGCCGGGCTGCCGGTGAAGGTGATGGTCGAGCTGGGCGCCGGGGCCGGGGACCCGCTGCCGGCCGCCGTGGACCTGGCGGCGTACCGGGTGATCCAGGAGGCGCTGACCAACGTGCGCAAGCACGCCGGGCCCCAGGTCCGGGCCGAGGTCAGCGTGGTCCGGGTCGGCTCCTCGGTGGAGGTGACCGTGCTGGACGACGGGGGCACCGCGGCGGCCGGGGAGGAGGCGGGCGCGGGCGGCGGCCACGGGCTGCTCGGCATGCGCGAGCGGGCCACCGCCCTGGGCGGGTCCTGCTTCGCCGGGCCGCGGTTCGGCGGCGGCTACCGGGTGCACGCCGTCCTGCCCGTCACCTGATCCCTCAGTCCCCGGGCGGGCAGTACTGCCGCCAGGCGCCCAGATCGTACTTCTTCTGCAGCGAGCTGAGCCGCAGCTCCTGCGACTGCCCGCACCACTGGCCGATCCGGCCCTCGTACTCCACGTGGAAGACGGCCTTGCCCGCCGCGATGAACGGGGTGAGCCGCTCGCACTCCTCGTACTCGGCGCACTGCTCGTTGACGGCGAAGTCGAAGTCCCCCACCAGCTGCGGGATCTGGTCGAGGTCGTTCTTCAACCCGACCGCCATGCCCCGGTCGTGGGCCAGCTTCGCGATCAGCCGGTTGTACGCCAGCTGGTCCTCGGCGGTGAGCGGGAAGCCGGTCGTGTTGCGGTAGCCGTCCATGTTGTCCGGCTCCACCGCGTCGAAGCCCTTCTCCCGGCACATGTCGAAGCGCTTCGCCATCAGCGGCTCCAGCTCCGCGAGCCGGCGGACGTCCAGCCAGCGCTCGCCCTCCCAGCCGTTCCCCTCGCCGAGCAGCGCCTTCGGGAAGGCGCCGGCGTCGGGGCGGAACTCCTCCCAGGCTCCGGTGGACAGGTAGCAGACGGTCCGCCGGCCGGCCCCCGCCAGAGCCGCGACCTGCTCCTTGGTGGTGTCGAACCCGTCGACGTCGTACACCGCCGCCTTCACGGAGGTGTCCAGCTTCCCGCTGAGCTGCCACTGCCAGCTGACCCCTGGCTTCGGCTGCCAGCGCTCCCCCGGCGCCGGGGCGGGCGAGAAGTCGTCCGGCTCGTCCGGCCCCTGGGTGGTGCAGGCGGCGAGCAGCAGGAGCAGGGCGAGCGACAGGGCGCGGCATCCGCGTACCGCGCCGCGCGGCGGGCGGGTCGTCATCCGGCGGCCTCCAGCGCGTACGGGAGGGTCCCCCACGGGTGCGCGCCGGTCCCGGGGACCGCGCAGTGCACCCCGGCCCCCCGCTGCCGGGCGAGCTCGGCGGCGGGCGCGCCCGGCGGGACGGCGTACACGAGGTGGCAGAACCGCTGGGCGGGGTGGTCGGCCGTCCAGTCCGGCACCGCCGCGTCCCGGTAGGCGTCCCACGGCCCCTCGAAGGTGACCAGCAGATCGGCGAGTTCGGCGTAGCCGGGGTGCGGGTGGACCCCGTGGTTGAGGACGAGGGTACGGGCGCCGGCGGCCCGGGCGGCGATCCCGAGCCGCCCGTAGTGCGGGAGCAGGTCCGGTTCGGCGGAGGCCTGGTCGAGGAAGGCCCCGTCGGCGCCGTACCAGTCGCGGTGGCGCAGCAGGTCCTGCACCACGGCGGAGTGCGGGCGCCGCCCGTAGTCGGTGTCGGTGTACCCGAGGACGGGCACCCCGGCGTCGCGCAGCCGCTGCGCGACGGCGGCGAACCGCGGGTCGGGGGCCTCGCCCGGCCCGCTGGCGGGGTTGAGGACCACGGAGTGCAGCCGGCCGGCGCAGCGGATGAGCCGCTCCCAGTCCTCGGGCCGGTCGGCGGGGTGCTCGTAGAGGGGCACCAGCAGCATCAGGACCTTCTTCTTGTACGGGGTCGGGTGGTACCGGGAGGGGGCGGGATCAGCGGTGGGCCGTCGCACGGCCCAGCAACAGGCAGACGAGCGTGCCCAGCACGGCCGCGGCCGCGCCCGCCACCACCAGCTGGACCAGCCGCGGCTGCCCCACCCCGAGCAGCAGCGCCACGCTCTGGGCCAGCGCCGCCGAGGCGCAGACCACGGCCGCCGGCCGGACCGCCCCGAAGGACTGGAGCAGCAGCCCGGTCCACATGACGGCGCCGAGCAGCAGCAGGGTCGCGGCCCGGATCCCGGTCAGGCCGGGGGCTCCCGGCCAGAGCAGGGTGCCCGCCAGCCCGAGGGCCAGCAGCACCGCCAGGTACGCGGCGAGGCAGCGGCCCAGCGTCCCGAGCATCCGCAGCCAGAACTGCCGCGGCGAGCGGGCCGCCCGCAGCCCGGCCAGGCTGCCGCTGCGGAACCGGTGGAGCAGCCATTCGGCGGGGCCCATGCTCAGGGTGAGCGCCACCGCCGAGGGGGCGGCGACCGCCTCGGCGGGCCCCCCGGCGAGCACCTCCCCCAGGGCCGCGTACAGCACCAGCAGGCCGGTGCCGAGACCGAACATCCCGTACGGCACGGAGTCCCCGATCCGGGGTCCGCGCGGACCGTACTCCTCCTCGGCGCCCCGCAGCATCCGCCAGCGCACCGGGCCCTCGCCGGGCCGGTGCGCGGCCCAGCCCCGGATCCGGCGCACGGCGGCCCGCAGGCCCTGGGCCACCGGCAGTTCCCGTACGGCGAGGCCGCAGGCGGCCAGCAGCGACACCACGAGCAGGCCCACCCGCACGGGCACGGGCACCTCGGTGAAGAGCGCGAGCACCGACCCCGCGGCCATCGGGCCGAGCGCGGCGAGCAGCACCCGCTCCCGGCCGAGGACGAGCAGCACGGTGGCGGCTCCGACGTACAGGGCCTGGCCGGCGGCGAAGGCGTAGCTGAACGGCGGCCCGCCGGGCACGGTCAGCGCGGCGGCGATGCCGAGCAGGGCCCCGACGGGGGCCCCGACGAGCAGGGTCCGCCCGGCGGCGGCCCGGTCGCCGAGGCCCAGCCAGGTGTAGGCGCGGTGGGAGAGGGTCTGGTCCCACACCCAGCCGATGAGCGCCCCGGCGAGCAGGGTGAGCGTCCCGGCGGGCAGGCCCAGCCGGTCCTTGGGGCCCTCCAGCAGGGGGGCGCCCAGGACGTAGGCGAGGCCGGGCAGGGCGAAGACCACCCCGCGCAGCAGGCAGGCGGTGAGGGAGACCTTCCAGGGGTCGGGGACGTGCTCCGGTTCCGGGAAGGCGCGGGGCACCCGGGCGTAGAGCTCCTCGGCGAGGCCGAAGGAGTCGTGGCGGCCGTAGGTGAGCCGGATGTGCTCGTCGGTCATCCCGTCGGATTCGAGGACGGCGGCGATCTCGTCGGGGTGGACGGCCGCCGCGATCAACCCGTCGAGGCGCTCGGCGAGTCGGTCCATGGGGTCGCCGGCCGGGCCGGGGTCCCCCGGCCCGGTGCGGCGGGGCCGGGGGATGGCGGGGAGGGTGTCCCCGCCGGGGACGCGCAGCCACAGGGATCCGCTCACCACAGGCTCCCGTCGGCGGCGAGTTCGCGGTACCAGGGGTCGGCGAGCCGCTGGGTCCAGTCGTCGCCCGCGCGGACGGGCTGTACGGGCTGGCCGGCGAGTTCGCGGTAGATGTGCCGGAAGCCGTCCACGGACTGGTGGAGGGTGAACTTCTCGACGACCCGTTTGCGGGAGCGGCGGCCCAGCTCGGCGCGGCGTTCGTCGTCGCGGAGCAGGGCGAGGGCGGCGCGGGCCATGGTCTCCGGTTCGCGCGGCGGGACCACGAGCCCGGTGTCGCCGACGGCCTCGCGCACCCCGCCGACGTCGGTGGAGACGGTGGTGCGGCCGCAGGACATGGCCTCGATGATGCTGAAGGGGAAGCCCTCGCTGATGCTGGAGAGCATGACGATGCTGCCCGCCGCGTAGGCCTGCGCCACGTCCGCGATACGGCCCTCGTACGAGATCCCTTCGGCCACGCCGAGTTGGGCGCCGAGCTCCTCCAGGCGGGTCTTGTACTCCTCGCAGCCCGCCGGGACCGGCCCGAACAGGCGCAGCCGCAGGGCGGGCAGCTCCTCGCGCATGAACGCGTAGGCCCGGATGAGGGTTTCGAGGTCCTTGATCGGGTCGATGCGCCCGCACCAGCTGAGGGTGGGCACCTCGGGTTCGGGTCCCGCGTCGGGGAAGGCGTACGGGTCGACGCCGTTGTAGACCGTGCGGATGCGGTCGGGGGCGGCGCCGCCGCGCTCCTCCCAGCGGCGGTTGTACTGGTTGCACGGGGTGATGAGGTCGGCCTGCCGGTAGCCCTCGGTGTTGAGCTCGCGGTAGAAGCCGAGCAGCAGGGCCTTGACGGGCCAGCGCTGCGCGGCGGTGCGGTAGCCGAGGTAGCGCTCGCGCAGGTAGATGCCGTGCTCGGTGAGGAGGAAGGGCACCTTGTCGAGGTACTTGGCGGCCAGGGCCGGGAGGGTGGCGAGCCCGCTGCTGACCGCGTGCGCGACGCTGTCGGGCGGGATCCGTACGGACAGCGGCCGCAGCGCGTGCTCGATCAGGTCGGTGGCGGTGAGCGCGTCGTGGATGGTGGGCTCGGCGGCGGCGGTGGGGAGTCCGGGCCGGGTCCACACGTCCATCAGCAGGCGCAGGACCGTTTCGGAGCGCAGGGCCGGGGCGAGCCGGCCGGCCCGGGCCAGGACGGCGAGTTCGTGCAGGGCTTCGGAGAAGCCCCCGTGGCCGGGGGCACCCCCGGCGGTGGCTGGGGGCGGGTCGAGCAGGGAGAGCAGGAAGGTTTCGTACGTCGCCGTGAAACGGCGGTGGGCCTTGCCCCGCAGGGCCGAGCGGCCTCGGCCGCGGCCCGGCGCCGGTCCCCAGAGCGGGACGGCGGTGTGCCGGTAGACGTTGCGGGGCAGCTCCCAGGTGACCGGCTCGCGCCCGGAGCCGGTCAGGGCTATGACGTTGAAGTCGACCTCCGGCATCCCGCGTACCAGCTGGTCGCACCAGGTGCTGACTCCCCCGTGGACGTGCGGATAGGTGCCTTCGGTGAGCATGGTGACGTGACGCCCATGGCTCATGTGCTGTGTCCCCCCAGGACGGAAAAGGGGCCGGCGCCCGAGTGCGGAGCGCCGGCGCTGGGTGGTACCGGGTGTCGAAGCCGGACAGTGGTCAGCCGGACGATGGTCAGCTGGGCAGCTTGAGCGTGACCGCGCTCTGCAGCAGCTCGGGCGCGGTCCACGCCGAGCGGCTGCCCGCGTAGGCGGTGCCGAAGTCGGCGCTGCCCAGCAGGAGCTGCTTCTTGGTGCCGTTGGGTGCGGTCACCGGGGCGACGACGCCGGAGGGCGCCTTGACGGTGACGTCCTTGCCGATGCGGTAGGCGGTGACCTGGTTGTTGGCGACGGCCTTGTCCCAGGCGGCCCGGCGGCTGAGCTCGACGCCGGTGTCCTTCATGCTCTGGTTCACGATCGGGGCGCTGGGCGCGTAGAGCGTGCGGTAGGTGTCGAGGACCTGGTTGAGCACCGGGTAGAGGGTGCGGTCCTCGGCGAGGTTGGACTGGTGGACGTAGTGCGGGCGCGGGTCGTTGGCCAGGACGTGGCGCAGGGCGGTCCGTGCCTCGGCGGGGACGATGTAGTCCAGGTAGCCGGTGGCGGTGTCGAGCGGGGCCGGGAGGCAGGTGGAGGTCCCGGGGTTGTCCTCGCAGACCCCGCTGCCGCCCTGGGCGCGGCTGGTGTAGATCCAGTTGTACTCGTCGGCCATCTCCGCGTTGGTGCCCGTGTTGTAGTACACGTTCATGGGGTAGCGGGGGACGGTCAGGGCGGCGCCGACGGCGCGCTGCGCGGGCTCGCGCGAGCTGTCGCTGCCCGCCCACTTGACCCCGTTGTCGGCGAGGGCGCCCGCCAGGTTGGGGTTGTCCTGGGCCTGCTGCGGCAGGGTCTTGAGGCCGGAGTGCTCGCCGGTCACGAGCTCGGTGCGGTCGGTGGTGATGCCCTTGGAGGCGGCCCAGTTGTTGTTGTCGCGGATCTGGGCGGAGATGTCGGCCCGGCTCATCCAGTTGATGGCGCCCGCGCTGTTCTTCGTACAGGTCCACGGGACGACGGCGGTGTCCTGGACGCAGCCGAGGAAGGGGTGGGTGTACGTGTGGTTCATCCAGCGGTACTTGGCCCGGTCGGCGACGAGCTGCGCGGTGAGGGCGTCGGTCCCGCCGTTCTCGGCCTTCCATTCCTCGCCGGCTCCGGCGTTGAAGAGGAGGTCGAGCGTGAAGTTCTTGCTCGTCTGCCACTGCGCCGCGTACTGGGCGTCGGCGGCGGACATCCGGATGGTGCTCTCCTTGCCCTCGCCGCCCGGGCAGGCGTAGTCGCCGGGCGTGCAGTTGAGCTCCTTGCTCCAGCGTGCGTCCGGGGCGAAGACGTCGTCGACGTGGACCGCGAAGTAGTTGCGCTCCTGGCCGAGGTGGATCCCCTGGGTGAGCCAGTCGACGATGCCGCGGGCGAGCAGCCGGAACTGCTGCTGGTACTGGTTGTACCCGAAGGTGACGACCAGTTCGCTGCGCCCGTCGTGTGCGTACTCGCCGACCAGCGAGGCCCGTCCGCCGGCGACGGGTGCGTCGAGGTAACTGGTGTATCCGGCCCGCGGCTTGCCCATGAACCCGTAGCTCTCGGGGACCAGGGCGGAGTTGTCCTCGAAGGCGACCTGGCCGCCGAGGTAGCCGAAGGGGCCCGCCTTGCCGGCGGCGGTGACGGCGGCCTGGGTGCCGTCGAGCTGCCCGCTGTAGCCGCCGTTGTCGGTGTACTCCAGTCCGACGCCCGGGTGGGCCCAGGTGTACGCGTCGACCTGGCGGACGCCGTACGTCGTCTCGTACGCGCTGAGCGCGGCCATCTCGGCGGAGCCCTCGCCGAACGGGTTCTCGTTCGGCAGCACGACGCCCTGGTACTTGGCGCGCGGCCGGCCGTCGACGGTGTCGCTGAGGTACGCGGCGTTGATCACCGGGCGTCCGGTGCTGCCCAGGAGGACCCGGGTGTACGGCACTCCGGTGTCCCGGAGCTCCGCGGTGATGGCGTCGACCGAGCTGCCGCCGTCGTCGACGACGAGCACCTTCAGGTCGATGCGCGGTGTCACGGCCGCGTGCGCGGTCGCGGCCGGCAATGCCACGGACATCAGCGCTGCCACCCCCATCGCGGCGGCAGCCCTGTTCATCCGGTTCTTGTTGACCATTTCGGCCTTTCCCCCCGCAGGCATCACTCGACTACGGCCCTATGGCGGTCGGCCGGGCCGAGGAGGCACTGTGGAAATCATGCAAAGGGACCCCGCGTCCCCTTGCGAGAGCGGGTCGAGTCTCTCGGACCTCGTCAGGTCCAAGGGGCAAACCTGGTGCGGAAACCACGGATGGGTGAATCTCCCGGCGTCTTGATCGAACAACTTGCCAAACCTTCGAGTGGCGTGCGGACGAGCCCGTACGCGTAGGCTCATTTCTGGCGGGCGTCGGGCCGGAATACGATCGCTGCGGATGGCCGGCCACCCACTCGGCCCACAACACAAACGGAAGCGAGACTTCACCACCGTGACTGCTCTGACTCTCAGCACTGCCGGCGCGGCGACGCTGCGCGCCGACGCCCTCGTGGTCGGCGTGGCGAAGGGCCCCAAGGGCCCGGTCGTCGCCGCGGGCGCCGAGGCCGTGGACAAGGCGTACGACGGAAAGCTCGCCGCCGTGCTCGACGCGCTCGGTGCCTCGGGCGCCGAAGGCGAGACCACCAAGCTGCCGGCGCCGGACGGCCTGAAGGTCCCGGTCGTGCTGGCGGTCGGACTGGGCCCCGTCCCCGACAAGGACGAGGCGTTCGACGAGGAGGCCCTGCGCCGCGCCGCCGGCGCCGCCGCCCGCGCGCTGCACGGATCGAAGAAGGCCGCGTTCGCCCTCCCGCTGGAGGACGCCTCGGCCGTGACGGCCGTCGCCGAGGGCGCGCTGCTGGGCGCGTACGCCTTCACCGTCTACCAGGGCGGCGAGAAGAAGACCGGCAAGGGCGCCGAGAAGAACGGCGGCCCGAAGCAGCCGCTCGCCGAGGTGGTCCTGCTGGGCGCCAAGCCGCGCGACAAGGAGCACAAGGCCGCCGCCGAGCGCGCCTCGGTCGTCGCGACCGAGGTCAACGTCGCCCGTGACCTGATCAACACCCCGCCGAACGACCTCACCCCCGAGTCCTTCGCCGCCGTCGCGTCCGCGACCGCCAAGGAGCACGGGATCAAGGTCCAGGTCCTGGACGAGAAGGCGCTGACCAAGGGCGGCTACGGCGGCATCATGGGCGTCGGCAAGGGCTCCGAGAACCCGCCGCGCCTGGTGAAGATCGCCTACACCCACCCCGACGCGGAGAAGCACCTCGCCTTCGTCGGCAAGGGCATCACCTACGACTCGGGCGGCATCTCCCTGAAGCCGGCCGGCCACAACGAGACGATGAAGTGCGACATGGCCGGCGCCGCCGCCGTCTTCACCTCCGTCGTCGCCGTTGCCAAGCTGGGCCTGCCGGTCAACGTCACCGGCTGGCTCGCGCTCGCCGAGAACATGCCCTCGGGCTCCGCCACCAAGCCCGGCGACGTGCTGCGCATGTACAGCGGCAAGACCGTCGAGGTCCTGAACACCGACGCCGAGGGCCGCCTGGTCCTGGGCGACGCCCTGACCAAGGCCTCCGAGGAGAACCCGGACGCGATCGTCGACGTCGCCACCCTGACCGGTGCGATGGTGCTGGCGCTCGGCGACCGGACCTTCGGGATCATGGCGAACGACGACGCCTTCCGCACCTCGATCCACGAGATCGCCGAGGAGGTCGGCGAGGCCTCCTGGCCGATGCCGCTCCCCGAGGACCTGCGCAAGACCATGGACTCCCCCACCGCCGACATCGCCAACATGGGTGTCCGGATGGGCGGCGGCCTGGTGGCCGGCCTCTTCCTCCAGGAGTTCGTGGGCGAGGGCATCACCTGGGCGCACCTCGACATCGCGGGCCCGGCCTTCCACGAGGGCGCTCCGTACGGCTACACCCCCAAGGGCGGCACCGGCTCCGCCGTGCGCACCCTGGTGCGGCTGGCCGAGCGTACGGCCACGGGCGACCTGGGCTGACCGAGCCCTGACAAGGCCCCGCGGGGCCGACTGTGATCTGCCTCAAGCCTTGGTCGGATACTCGATCAAGGCTTGAGGCATGTTCACTGACAACGAAATCCGTAGGTTTCTACGCACTGGTAACCCCTACTTCGGGCAGAACGACCTGCCACATCATGGGCCCGGCGTCCCGCGTTCCCCCGACAAATGCGAAGATGGGTTCTCGGCAGGACAGGGCCCCCACCACAGGGCCGAACAACTAGCGGCCGATTACCAGCCGCCGCCCGGTCACAGAGGACCGGTGCCCGGCGCACATGCATGGAGGACGTGACGTGGCGAACGACGCCAGCACCGTTTTCGACCTAGTGATCCTCGGCGGTGGCAGTGGCGGTTACGCCGCGGCTCTGCGCGCATCCCAGCTGGGTCTGGACGTTGCCCTGATCGAGAAGAACAAGCTCGGCGGCACCTGCCTGCACAACGGCTGCATCCCCACGAAGGCCCTGCTCCACGCGGGCGAGATCGCGGACCAGGCGCGCGAAGCCGCCCAGTTCGGCGTGAAGGCCACCTTCGAGGGCATCGACATCGCGGGCGTGCAGAAGTACAAGGACGAGGTCATCTCGGGCCTGTACAAGGGCCTGCAGGGCCTGGTCGCCTCCCGCAAGGTGACGTACATCGAGGGTGAGGGCCGCCTTTCCTCGCCGACCTCCGTCGACGTGAACGGCCAGCGCATCCAGGGCCGCCACGTCCTGCTGGCGACCGGCTCCGTGCCGAAGTCGCTGCCGGGCCTGCAGATCGACGGCAACCGCATCATCTCCTCGGACCACGCGCTGGTCCTGGACCGCGTCCCCGAGTCGGCGATCGTCCTGGGCGGCGGCGTCATCGGCGTCGAGTTCGCCTCGGCGTGGAAGTCCTTCGGCTCCGACATCACCGTGATCGAGGGCCTCAAGCACCTCGTCCCGGTCGAGGACGAGAACAGCTCCAAGCTGCTGGAGCGCGCGTTCCGCAAGCGCGGCATCAAGTTCAACCTGGGCACCTTCTTCGACAAGGCCGAGTACACCGAGAACGGCGTACGGGTCACCCTCGCGGACGGCAAGACCTTCGAGGCCGAGGTGCTGCTGGTCGCCGTCGGCCGCGGCCCGGTCTCGCAGGGCCTGGGCTACGAGGAGCAGGGCGTCGCGATGGACCGCGGCTACGTCCTGGTCGACGAGTACATGCAGACCAATGTGCCCACGATCTCGGCCGTCGGCGACCTCGTCCCGACCCTCCAGCTCGCGCACGTCGGCTTCGCCGAGGGCATCCTGGTCGCGGAGCGTCTGGCCGGTCTGAAGACCGTCCCGATCGACTACGACGGTGTTCCGCGCGTCACGTACTGCCACCCCGAGGTCGCCTCGGTCGGCATCACCGAGGCCAAGGCCAAGGAGATCTACGGCGCGGACAAGGTCGTGGCCCTGAAGTACAACCTGGCGGGCAACGGCAAGAGCAAGATCCTGAAGACCGCGGGCGAGATCAAGCTCGTCCAGGTCAAGGACGGTGCCGTGGTCGGCGTCCACATGGTCGGTGACCGGATGGGCGAGCAGGTCGGCGAGGCCCAGCTGATCTACAACTGGGAAGCCCTGCCGGCCGAGGTCGCGCAGCTCATCCACGCGCACCCGACCCAGAACGAAGCGCTCGGCGAGGCCCACCTGGCCCTGGCCGGCAAGCCGCTTCACTCCCACGACTAATCCACAGTCACGGGCGCGACGACCACTTCCGCACTTTCGTAAGGAGCAACTGAAACCATGTCGGTTTCCGTAACCCTTCCGGCGCTCGGCGAGAGCGTCACCGAGGGAACTGTCACCCGCTGGCTGAAGGCCGAGGGCGAGCGCGTCGAGGCCGACGAGCCGCTGCTCGAGGTCTCGACCGACAAGGTCGACACCGAGATCCCGTCGCCCGTCTCCGGCATCCTGGCGTCCATCAAGGTCGCCGAGGACGAGACCGTCGAGGTCGGCGCCGAGCTGGCCGTCATCGACGACGGCTCCGGCGCCCCGGCCCCCGCCGAGGCCGAGACGGTCGTCGCCGAGGTTCCGGCCGCGCCGGCCGCCCCGGCCCCGGTCGCCGAGGCCCCTGCGGCCCCGGCTCCGGCTCCGGCCGCCGAGGCTCCCGCCGCCGCCCCCGCCGCCTCCGGCACGGACGTCGTTCTCCCCGCCCTGGGCGAGAGCGTCACCGAGGGCACCGTCACCCGCTGGCTGAAGCAGGTCGGCGAGTCCGTCGAGGCCGACGAGCCGCTGCTCGAGGTCTCCACGGACAAGGTCGACACCGAGATCCCCGCCCCGGTCGCCGGCACCCTGCTGGAGATCCGGATCAACGAGGACGAGACCGCCGAGGTCGGCGCCGTCCTGGCCGTCATCGGCGCCGCCGGTGCCGCTCCGGCCGCCCCGGCCCCGGCCGCCCCGGCCCCGGCCGCCGCCCCGGCTCCGGCCGAGGCTGCCCCGGCCGCCGCCCCGGCTCCGGCCGCCCCGGCGGCTCCGGCTCCGGCTGCTCCGGCCGCCGCTCCGGCTCAGGCTCCGGCTCCGGCCGCCGCCGCTCCGGCCCCGGTCACCCCGGCCGCTCCGGCCGCCGCCCCGGCCCCCGTGGCCGCTCCGGCCGCCGCGGCTCCGGTCGCCGCCCCCGCCGCCCCGGCCTCCGCCGGTGACGAGGGCGCGTACGTGACTCCGCTGGTGCGCAAGCTCGCCTCGGAGTCCGGCGTCAACCTGGCCTCGGTCTCGGGCACCGGCGTCGGTGGCCGTATCCGCAAGCAGGACGTCCTGGCCGCCGCCGAGGCCGCCAAGGCCGCCGCTGCCGCCCCGGCTCCGGCCGCCGCCCCGGCCGCCAAGGCCCCGGCCGCCGCCGCGGTCTCGGAGCTGCGCGGTCAGACCGTCAAGATGACCCGCATGCGCAAGGTCATCGGCGACAACATGATGAAGGCGCTGCACTCGCAGGCTCAGCTCAGCTCCGTGGTCGAGGTGGACATCACCAAGATCATGAAGCTGCGCGAGCAGGCCAAGGCGTCCTTCCTGGCCCGCGAGGGCGTCAAGCTCTCGCCGATGCCGTTCTTCGTCAAGGCCGCCGCCCAGGCGCTGAAGGCCCACGCGGTCGTCAACGCCCGGATCAACGACGACGAGGGCACCATCACCTACTTCGACTCGGAGAACATCGGCATCGCCGTGGACTCCGAGAAGGGCCTGATGACCCCGGTCATCAAGGGTGCCGGTGACCTCAACCTGGCGGGCATCTCCAAGGCCACGGCCGACCTGGCCGGCAAGGTCCGCGGCAACAAGATCACGCCGGACGAGCTGTCGGGCGCGACCTTCACCATCAGCAACACCGGTTCGCGCGGTGCGCTGTTCGACACCGTGATCGTGCCCCCGAACCAGGTCGCCATCCTGGGCATCGGTGCCACCGTCAAGCGTCCGATGGTCATCGAGACCCCCGAGGGCACCGTCATCGGCGTCCGCGACATGACGTACCTGACCCTGTCCTACGACCACCGCCTGGTGGACGGCGCGGACGCGGCCCGGTACCTCTCGGCCGTCAAGGCGATCCTGGAGGCCGGCGAGTTCGAGGTCGAGCTCGGCCTCTAGTCCCGGGCCCCGTCGCCAGGCGACTCGTACGGCGCCCCCGCCCGAACCACTTCGGGCGGGGGCGCCGTCGTCATACCCTGGTGGGTCCATGTGTGACATCTCGGGGGGCTGCGTATGGCACGGGCACAGGTGACGGATCTCGTCGTGGTACTGCCGGGGATCCTGGGCAGCCGGCTCGCGGACGCGGCGGGCAGAGCGGTCTGGGACCTGTCCGGCCCGGCCCTCTTACGCGGCCTGCGCGGCTTCACCGCCTCCGCGGGAGCCCTGCGCCTGCCGAAGGACACCGGTGACGGCGACCCGGGCGACGGGGTCGTCCCCGTGGGCCTGATGCCCGATCTGCACGCCCTGCCGGGCATCTGGCACCCGGTGGACGGCTACACGGACCTGCTGCGCTGGCTGGAACGCCATTTCACGCTGTCGGTGTCGGACAACCTGCTCACGTTCCCGTACGACTGGCGGCTGTCCTGCCGCCACGGCGCGGAGCGGCTGAAGGGCCGGATCGATCTGGAGCTGGAGCGCTGGCGGGCCTCGGCCCCCGAGCGCCGCGACGCCCGGGTGGTCTTCCTCGGCCACGGGATGGGCGGGCTGGTCGCCCGGCACTACGTGGAGCGCCTCGGCGGGCACGAGGTCACCCGCCGCGTGATCACCCTGGGCACCCCGCACCGGGGCTCCCTGCTGGCCCTGTCGGACCTGGTGGACGGTGGGGGCCGCCGGGACCCGGAGGTCGGCGCCTTCGCCCGCAGCCTGCCCTCCCTGCACCAACTGGCCCCCGACGACGCCTGTATGGAGGGCCCGGGCGGGCTCGCCCGCGTCCGCGACCTGCCGGGGCTGCCCGGCGTGGACGAGGCCCTGCTGGCGGACGCGGCCCGCTTCCACACCGATCTGCGCAGCTCCCCGCCGCGGGCCGACCTGTACGCGATCGCCGGCACGGGCCAGCCCACGGCGTCGACCGCGCGGTACGCCGAGGACCGCCTGGCCCTCGTGTCCGAGGGCGACGGCGACGGTACGGTCCCCCTGCCCGCCGGGGCGGGCCCGGTCGCCGGGTCGTGGGCCGTGTACGAGCAGCACGGCTCGCTCCAGAACAACCGGGCCGTACGGGAGGCCCTGCGCGGCCTGCTGGTCGAGGAGGCGGCGCTCCCCGCGGAGGCCGGACACCTCGCGGACCCGGCCCCCGCCGACCCGGCCCCCGCCGACCCCGCCCCCGCCGACCCGGCCGCCCGTCTCGGGGTGCGCGTACCCGCCGTACTGCCCGCGGGCCTCCCGTACGAGGTCACCGTCACGGCCCCCGACGACGCGCGGCTGCTCATGGCGGAGCTGCGCCCGGCCGACGGCGGCCGCCCGGTGGCCCGCCCCCTGCGGAGCCTGGGCGGCGGCCGCTACGCAGCCGCGTTCCCGCCGCCCGAACCGGGCGCGTACCGGCTGTCGGTGGGGCCGGTCACGGCCCTGAGCCTGATCCGGCGCAGCGCCTTGTAACCAGCCTCACCCAACGGCCCTGACCAGGAACGCATCCCCGCGGCCTACTCCGCCGTATTGTCTACGCATCGAAGCGATGCGCGGCCCCACAGGAGATGAAGCCCCGATGATCACCCCACCCGTCGTGCACTCGCTGCGCGAGCAGATCCGCGAGCACATCGTGGAGGGGATCGTCAGCGGCCGCTGGAAGCCCGGCGAGCGGATCGTCGAGCGCCGGATCGCCGTGGAGCTGGAGGTCAGCCAGACGCCCGTGCGCGAGGCCCTGCGCGAGCTGGAGACGCTGCGGCTGATCGAGTCGGCGCCGAACAAGGGCGTGCGCGTACGGAACCTGTCCGCGGCCGACCTGGAGGAGATCTACCCGGTCCGGGCCGGTCTCGAGCAGATCGCGGCCGAGCTGGCCGCGCCCCGGCTGGCGGCGGACTGCTCGGCGCTGGAGCCGCACGTGGCGGCGTTGTGGGAGGCCGACCGGACCGAGGACGGGACCGCGCAGGTGCGGCACACCGTCGGGTTCCACCGGGAGCTGGTGCGGGCGGCCGGGAACAGCGTGCTGCTGCACACCTGGGAGAGCCTGGGCATCGAGGTCTTCACGGCCCTGTCGATCCGCTGGCTGGGAACCGTCCAAAAGTCGTACGCCGAGGAGCACGCGGCCCTCGTGGAGGCGTTCCGCAGTCAGGATCCGGACATCGGCGTGCTCGTGAAGCGGCATGTCCTGGGGTGCGCACCCCGCGCCTGACGGGGTGGTCTGTCCTGGTTTGCCCGGCACCGGGTGCCTGATTTCCTGGCACCGGGTGCCGACTTTTGGCCGGATGGCCATTTCAGTGTCACATTCATTTGATCGATCATCGATCAGCGATTTACAGTCGTCGACGGACCCCAACCGGGCCCATCGACCCTGTCCTGCCCGTCAGGGATTTTTCACCACCTCTCCTTTGTCCGGAAGGCGGCGCACACCGATGTCCGACCCCGTAGGAAAGCTTCCGAGCGAGCTCGACCAGCTCCCGGACCGCGACACCGAGGAGACCGCCGAATGGGCGGCCTCCCTGGACGCCGTCGCCAAGGCCGCCGGTACGCGCCGCGCCGAATACCTGCTCCGCCGCACCCTCCAGCACGCCGAGGCCGCCGGCCTCGCCCTGCCGAAGCTGCTGGAGACGGACTACGTCAACACCATCCCCACCTCCGCCGAGCCCGAGTTCCCGGGTGACATGGAGATGGAAGCCAAGATCACCGCATGGAACCGCTGGAACGCGGCCGCCATGGTGACCCGCGGCTCCAAGTACGGCGTCGGCGGCCACATCGCCACCTTCGCCTCGGCGGCCTGGCTCTACGAGACCGGCTTCCAGCACTTCTTCCGCGGGAAGGAGGCCGACGGATCGGGCGACCAGCTCTACATCCAGGGCCACGCCTCCCCCGGCATCTACGCCCGCGCCTTCCTCGACGGGCGCATCTCCGAGCAGCAGCTCGACAACTTCCGCCAGGAGTCCGGCGGCAACGGACTGCCGTCCTACCCGCACCCGCGGCGCCTGCCCTGGCTGTGGGAGTTCCCGACGGTCTCCATGGGCCTCGGCCCGCTCTCCGCGATCTACCAGGCGCGCTTCAACCGCTACCTGCAGAACCGGAACATCAAGGACACCGCCAACTCGCACGTCTGGGCCTTCCTCGGCGACGGCGAGATGGACGAGCCCGAGTCGACCGCCGCCCTGGCCCTGGCCTCCCGCGAGCAGCTCGACAACCTGACCTTCGTCATCAACTGCAACCTGCAGCGCCTCGACGGTCCGGTCCGCGCCAACTTCCGCGTGGTCCAGGAGCTGGAGGCCCAGTTCCGCGGCGCCGGCTGGAACGTCATCAAGTCCCTGTGGGGCTCCGCCTGGGACGAGCTGTTCCAGCTCGACACCACGGGCGCCCTGGTACGCCGCCTGCGCGAGGTACCGGACGCGCAGTTCCAGACGTACGCGACCCGCGACGTGGCCTACATCCGCCAGCACTTCTTCGGCGCCAACGCCGAGCTCGTACAGCTGGCGGGCGTACTGTCCGACGCGAAGATCGCCGAGTGCTTCCACAGCTCCCGCGGCGGCCACGAGCCCCGCAAGGTCTACGCCGCGTACAAGGCCGCCCTGGAGCACAAGGGCGCGCCGACGGTCATCCTCGCGCAGACCGTCAAGGGCTACACGCTGGGTGCCGGGTTCGAGTCGAAGAACGCGAACCACCAGATGAAGAAGCTGACGATCGACGAGTTCAAGGGCATGCGCGACCTGCTCGGGCTCCCGATCCCGGACAGCGCCTTCGCCGACGGCGTCGTCCCGTACGGCCACCCGGGCGCCGACAGCCCCGAGGTGCGGTACCTGAACGAGCGCCGCGCGGCGCTCGGCGGTCCGGCCCCGGCCCGCAAGGTGCACCACGTGGCCCTGCCGGCTCCGGCCGAGCGCTCCTTCGCCCCGCTGATCAAGGGCTCCGGCAAGCAGGAGATGGCCACCACCATGGCCTTCGTCCGGCTCGTCAAGGACCTGATGCGGGACAAGGAGACCGGCAAGCGCTGGGTGCCGATCGTCCCCGACGAGGCCCGTACCTTCGGTATGGAGTCCCTCTTCCCGTCGGCCGGCATCTACTCGCCGCTGGGCCAGACGTACGAGCCGGTCGACCGCGACCAGCTCATGTACTACAAGGAGGCCAAGGACGGCCAGATCCTCAACGAGGGGATCACCGAGGCCGGCGCCATGGCCGACTTCATCGCCGCCTGCACGTCGTACGCGACGCACGGCGAGCCGATGATCCCGTTCTACATCTTCTACTCGATGTTCGGCTGGCAGCGCACCGCCGACCAGATGTGGCAGCTCGCCGACCAGCTCGGCAAGGGCTTCATCGTCGGCGCGACGGCCGGTCGTACGACCCTGACCGGTGAGGGCCTCCAGCACGCGGACGGCCACTCGCACCTGATCGCGTCCACGAACCCGGCGTCGCTCAACTACGACCCGGCGTTCGCGTACGAGATCGCGGTGATCGTCAAGGACGGCCTGCGCCGCATGTACGGCGAGAAGCCCGAAGACGTCTTCTACTACCTGACGGTCTACAACGAGCCGAAGGTGCAGCCGGCCATGCCCGAGGGCGTGGAGGAGGGCATCCTGCGCGGCCTGTACCGCTTCAACACGGCGGCGGACCTCGCGGAGGCGGCCCCGGCCGCCGACGCCCCGAAGATCCAGCTGATGGCCTCGGGTACGGCGATCCACTGGGCGCTGGAGGCGCAGCAGCTGCTCGCCGCCGACTGGAACGTGGCCGCCGACGTCTGGTCCGCCACCTCCTGGGGCGAGCTGCGCCGCGACGCGCTGGAGTGCGACGAGGCGCTGCTGCGCGGCGAGGTGCGCACCCCGTACGTCACGCGTGCGCTGGAGGGCGTCACCAGCCCGGTGCTGGCCGTCTCCGACTGGATGCGCCAGGTCCCGGACCAGATCAGCCAGTGGGTGGAGCAGGACTGGACCTCGCTCGGCACGGACGGCTTCGGCCTGTCCGACACCCGCGAGGGCGCCCGCCGCCACTTCGGCGTCGACGCGCAGTCCATCGTGGTGGCCGCGCTGGCCCAGCTCGCCCGCCGCGGCGAGGTACCGGCGTCGGCCATAAAGGAAGCCCGCGAGCGCTACGGCCTCTGAGCCCAGGACGCGGTAGGACCAAAGGCCGGTGTCCGGCCCCCTGGAACGGGGGCCGGACACCGGCCTTTGGCCGTATGAGCGGTGGCGGCGAGGGGGCGCACCCGTGATGCTGGAGCGGTGATGGACGAGACGGAGTTCTGGGAGATCGTCGACCGTACCCGCGAGGCCGCCGAGGGCGACCCCGAGGAACACGCCGAGCTGCTCGTGGAGCGGCTGGCGCAGCTCGATCCGGACTCCGTCCTGGACTTCGCCCGGCACTTCGAGTCCCGGTACAACCGGGCGTACACGTGGGACCTGTGGGGCGCGGCGTGGGTGCTGCTCGACGGGGCGAGCGACGACGCGTTCGACTACTTCCGGTGCTGGCTGATCGGCCAGGGCCGGGAGGTTTTCGAGGGCGGGGTGCACGATCCGGACGCGCTCGCGGAGCTCCTGGACGAGTTCGACGAGGAGATCGACGGGGACGGCGAGGAGCTGGGGTACGCGGCCGACGAGGCGTACGAGCAGCTGACGGGGGCGGTGGCGCCGGACCTGGGCATCGCGCTGCAGGCGGCCGAGCCGGAGGGCACTGCGCTGGACTTCGAGGACGAAGCCGTGCTCGCGGAGCGCTTCCCCCGGCTCTGGGACCGTTTTCGCGCCTAGCCGGCCGGTAGGCCCGGCGGCTAGTAGTGGGTCCCGCCGTCGATGCGGATCTCCGTACCGGTGATGAAGGCGCCGTCCTCCGAGCCCAGCATGGCGACGACGCCGGCGACCGTCTGCGGTCCGGCGAAGCCCTGGCCGAGGGCGGGGGCCAGCTTGGCGAACAGGCTCCAGTCGGTGTCCTCGGGCAGGCCCGGGCCGTTGCCCGTGGTCATGCCGCTCTCGATGGAGCCGGGCGCGACGGCGACGAAGCGCAGGCCCTGCTTGCTGTACTCGGCGGCCAGGGCGTGGGTCATGGACTGGATGCCGCCCTTGCTGGCCGCGTACGCGGACATGTAGGGGTGGGCGAAGGACGCCGAGGTGGAGCTGAAGTTCACGACGACCGGCTGGTCGCCCTCCAGCAGCGCCGGGAGCGACTCGCGGATCACCAGGAAGGTGCCGGTGAGGTTGACCGCGATGACCTTGTTCCAGAAGTCGAGCGTGGTCTGGTGGGTGTGCGCGGAGCGCAGGATGCCCGCCGCGTTGACCAGTACGTCGAGTCCGCCGAGGGAGGCGACGGCGGCCGCGACCCCGCTGCGGACGGCCGCCTCGTCGGATATGTCGAGGACGGCGGTGGTGAGCCGGTCGGCGTGCCCGTCGGCGGCGGCCCGGTCGGCGGTCGTCTTCAGGCCCTCTTCGTTGACGTCCACGGTGTGCACGCGGCCGCCCTCGGCGAGGATGCGGTGGACGGTGGCCTGGCCGATGCCGGAGCCGCCGCCGGTGATGAGGACGCGACGTCCTTCGTAACGGTTCATGGGCCGAGCGTACCGTCGGCGTGGCACATTTTGCCAGTACGTCACAGATTGCACTCTCACATCAGCCGGAAGGTACCCTTCAACCGTGAGATCCCCTCGTCCGTACTCTCCCGTGGCCGGCCCCGGGGCCCAGTCGCTGACCGAGCGCCGCAAGGCCGCCACCCAGCTCGACATCGCCCGCGCGGCCTGCGAACTGTTCGCCGAGCACGGCCCCGACGGCACCACCGCCGAGGACATCGCGCACCGCGCGGGCGTGGCCCTGCGTACGTTCTACCGGTACTTCCGCAACAAGCAGGAGGCCGTGGGCCCGCTGCTGGCCGGCGGCGGTGACGCCTGGCGCGCCCTGCTCGCCGAGGAGGACCCCGGCACCCCGCTCGACGAGGCCCTGGAACGCGCGGTGACCCGCTCGCTGAGCGACTCCCAGGCGGTCGAGGAGGGCCTGGCGGTGACCCGCGGCCTGCTCCGCGCCGCCGCCACCGACGAGGCGCTGCGCGCGGTCTGGTACCGCGTGAACCAGGACTCCGAGGAGCGCCTGGTCCCGGTGATCGCCCGGCTGGCCGGCGAGGGCGCCGACCCCCTCGGCGTCCGCCTCCTGGCGGCGGCCGCCACGGACGCCATACGCATCGCCCTGGAACTCTGGTCGACGACGGAGGCCCCCGTCTCCGGCCCCGGCTCCCCCGCAGAACTGGCCGTCCGCTGCCTACGCGACCTCACCGCCGCCATGCCCCTCCTGCGCCGCTCCGAGCCGGCTGCCCCGCCTTCCGCCTGAGCGCTCCGACCGACGGCGCCGACAGCACGGCGGCCCCGCCGCTCTCCGGGGAGAGGGGCGGGGCCGCCGGGTGTGCTGGTTCTTAGATGTCGAAGTACATCTCGAACTCGTGCGGGTGCGGGCGCAGGGCGATCGGGGCGATCTCGTGCGTGCGCTTATAGTCGATCCAGGTCTCGATCAGGTCCGGGGTGAAGACGCCGCCGGCCAGGAGGTACTCGTGGTCCTCCTCCAGGGCCTTGAGGACCGCGTCCAGGCTGGTCGGGACCTGCGGGACGCTCGCGTGCTCGTCGGGCGAGAGCTCGTAGAGGTCCTTGTCGATCGGCTCCATCGGCTCGATCTTGTTCTTCACGCCGTCGAGGCCGGCCAGCAGGAGGGCCGCGAACGCCAGGTACGGGTTCGAGGACGGGTCCGGGGCGCGGAACTCGACGCGCTTGGCCTTCGGGTTCGAGCCGGTGATCGGGATGCGCATCGCGGCGGAGCGGTTGCGCTGCGAGTACACCATGTTGACCGGCGCCTCGAAGCCCGGGACCAGGCGGTGGTACGAGTTCACCGTCGGGTTGGTGAAGGCGAGCAGCGACGGGGCGTGCTTGAGGATGCCGCCGATGTAGTAGCGGGCGGTGTCCGACAGGCCCGCGTAGCCGGCCTCGTCGTAGAACAGCGGCTCGCCGCCGGCCCACAGGGACTGGTGGACGTGCATGCCCGAACCGTTGTCACCGAAGATCGGCTTCGGCATGAAGGTCGCGGTCTTGCCGTTGCGCCAGGCGACGTTCTTCACGATGTACTTGAAGAGCATCAGGTCGTCGGCCGCGGCCAGCAGCGTGTTGAACTTGTAGTTGATCTCGGCCTGGCCGCCGGTGCCGACCTCGTGGTGCTGGCGCTCGACCTGGAGGCCCTGGGCGTCCAGTTCGAGGGAGATCTCGGCGCGCAGGTCGGCGAAGTGGTCGACCGGGGCTACGGGGAAGTAACCACCCTTGTAGCGGACCTTGTAGCCGCGGTTGTTCTCCTCGGAGCCGGTGTTCCAGGCGCCGGCCTCGGAGTCGATGTGGTAGAAGCCCTCGTTCGCGGAGGTCGCGAAACGCACGCTGTCGAACACGTAGAACTCGGCCTCGGGGCCGAAGTACGCGGTGTCGGCGATGCCGGTGGAGGCGAGGTACGCCTCGGCCTTCTTCGCGATGTTGCGCGGGTCGCGGCTGTAGGCCTCGCCCGTGATCGGGTCGTGGATGAAGAAGTTGATGTTGAGCGTCTTGTCCTTGCGGAACGGGTCCAGACGCGCGGTGCTGATGTCGGCACGCAGCGCCATGTCGGACTCGTGGATCGCCTGGAAGCCGCGGATGGAGGAGCCGTCGAAGGCGAGCTCCTCCGCCGGGTCGAATGCCCGAGCCGGGATGGTGAAGTGCTGCATCACACCAGGCAGGTCGCAGAAGCGGACGTCGACGAACTTGACGTCGTTCTCCTCGATGTACTGCTTCACTTCGTCGGCGTTCTGGAACATCCAACTCCTCCTACTCCCGGCCCCGGGGCAGGGCGGGCTTTATAGCTCGTGGTGCGTCAGTGCGGTGCCGCACGCTGACCCGACCATAAGCAGACGGGATTTCTCAAGCATGACCCATTTGTTTCGCTCAAGTTAACCAGGGTCCCGTCGGAACGCCGTCGGACACCACCGGTACCGTGGTCGGGTGGACAACAGACAGGCAATCGGATCCTGGCTCTCCGGCCCCCGCGCGGCCGCCGAGGACATGGGCGTCGACTTCGGCTACCGGGGCCAGCGGCTCGGCCTGCCCCAGGAGGGGCCGGGCTCGGTCGCGCGCTTCGGCCGCCGCTTCGGCGCTCTGGCCATCGACTGGGTCGGCTGCCAGGTGATCGCGTTCGGGCTGATCACGCACGGCAACGCGACCGCCACCGGCAACTGGACGCTGGCCCTCTTCGTGGTGCTGAGCATCCTCACCGTCGGCACGGTGGGCTTCACCCCCGGCAAGCGGCTCGTGGGCCTGCGCGTCGTCGCGGAGGACGGCGGGCGCCTCGGCTTCGGCCGGGTCCTGCTGCGTACGGTGCTGCTCGCCCTGGTCGTCCCGGCGCTGGTCTGGGACCGGGACGGGCGCGGCCTGCACGACCGCCTCGCCCGCGCCGTCCAGGTCCGGATCTAGTCCTCGGGGCACCAGGCGTACGAGACGGGGGCGCCCCCCGAGCCGGCCGGCTCGGGGGGCGCCCCCGTCTCGTATACGAAAAGCGGGTCAGCGCATCAGCGCATCTTTCCGCCGCGCGGCATCCGCATGCCCTTGGGCATGGGGCCCTTCGGCAGCGGCATGTTGCTCATGAGATCGCCCATGGCCCGCAGCTTGTCGTTGACCTGCGTGATCTGCGGACCGGTCAGTACGCGCGGCAGCTTGAGCAGCGTCGTACGGAGCTTCTTCAGCGGGACCTCGCCCTCGCCGGTGCCCACGATGAAGTCGTGGACCGGGATGTCCGGCATGATCCGGGACAGCTTCTTCTTCTCCGCGGCGAGCATCGGCTTCACGCGGTTCGCGTTGCCCTCGGCGATCAGTACGACGCCGGCCTTGCCCACGGCCCGGTGGACGATGTCCTGGCTGCGGTTCATCGCGACGGCCGGGGTGGTCGTCCAGCCCCGTCCCACGTTGTCCAGTACGGCCGCGGCCGCACCCGGCTGTCCCTCCATCTGCCCGAAGGCAGCCCGCTCGGCCCGTCGCCCGAAGACGATCGCCATCGCGAGGAACGCCACCAGGAAGCCCAGGATGCCCAGGTAGACCGGGTGGTCGATCAGGAAGCCGATCGCAAGAAAGACACCGAAGGTGACGATTCCCACGCCCGCGACGATCAGACCGACCTTCGGGTCGGCCTTGCGCGTCATCTTGTACGTCAGGGCGATCTGCTTCAGTCGCCCGGGGTTCGCAGCAGTCTCTGCGTTTGACTTCCTCGCCATAGAGCGAAGTTTACGTGGCCTGCGGGGTCCGGGTGGCCGCGGCCTCGAGTACGTGCTCGGTTTCGACCCGGTCCTTGGCCCTGCGGCGGTCCTCCAGGACGGCGCTCCACGCGTTGCGGCGGGCGCCGCTCATGAGCAGCGACTCGAAGCCCCGGAAGGCGTCGGTGAACGACGGAATGGCAATGGCGCGTACGGGCGCGGCCTGCATGATGTCGATCCCTTTCACGGTGCTGGGCGGTTCGGGGACGGTCTGGGGCGCACGGCGGCGCGCGGCGGTGGTGTGCGCCGGTGTGCGCGGTGCGTGGAGCCATCGTCACTGACTGGTGTTACCAGGGCATGACCGCTCGGTCAAACGGTGATGAAACATTTACGCGGCCCGCCGGACTCTCCGTACAGAGAGCCTAGGGGCCGCGTCGATGCGGTGTTACCCGTTGGTAAGACTTTGTGCGTGAGTTCACACAGTCCGCACAGTAGCGCGCGTCACACCGATGCGCGCTTCTCCGCGCCTTCGGTCGAGCTCCGCCTCGCCACCGCTCCGGCCGAGTGCCCGTCCTCGTGCCTCGGACGAGCCCTCAACCTGCGCTCAGGCTCGGCTGCGCTTCTCCATCGCCTGGGTGTACAGGCGCCCCGCACGGTAGGACGAACGGACCAGCGGGCCCGACATCACGCCGGAGAAGCCGATCTCCTCGGCCTCCTTCGCCAGCTCCACGAACTCGGCCGGCTTCACCCAGCGCTCGACGGGGTGGTGCCGCGGGGAGGGCCGCAGGTACTGGGTGATGGTGATGAGCTCGCAGCCGGCCTCGTGCAGCTCCTTCAGCGCCTCCGACACCTCCTCGCGCTCCTCGCCCATGCCCAGGATCAGGTTCGACTTGGTGACCAGGCCGTAGGCGCGGGCCTGGCGGATCACGTCGAGCGAGCGCTCGTAGCGGAAGCCGGGGCGGATCCGCTTGAAGATCCGCGGCACCGTCTCCACGTTGTGCGCGAAGACCTCGGGGCGGGAGGCGAAGACCTCCTCCAGCAGCTCCGGGACCGCGTTGAAGTCGGGGGCCAGCAGCTCGACCTTGGTGTGGCCGCCCTCGCGGCCCGCCGTCTGCTGGTGGATCTGGCGCACGGTCTCCGCGTACAGCCAGGCACCGCCGTCGGCCAGGTCGTCGCGCGCGACGCCCGTGATCGTGGCGTAGTTCAGGTCCATCGTGACGACCGACTCGCCGACGCGGCGCGGCTCGTCCCGGTCCAGGGCCTCGGGCTTGCCCGTGTCGATCTGGCAGAAGTCACAGCGCCGGGTGCACTGGTCGCCACCGATGAGGAAGGTGGCCTCGCGGTCCTCCCAGCATTCGTAGATGTTGGGACAGCCGGCTTCCTGGCACACGGTGTGCAGTCCTTCGCCCTTCACCAGGGCCTGCATCTTCGTGTACTCGGGACCCATCTTCGCCCGGGTCTTGATCCACTCGGGCTTGCGCTCGATGGGGGTCTGGCTGTTACGGACCTCCAGGCGCAGCATCTTGCGTCCGTCGGGTGCGACTGCGGACACGACCGGCTCCCTGTGACTTCGATTCTTCGGCGCCCACCAGGGTACGCCCGTAATTTCATACGCTCTTACGTCGGCCAACCTGGCGGTGACCGGCCGCATTCCCCCGGTCGTCAGCCCGCGGCGGGCTCGATCTCCCGCGGCCGCAGTTCGGCCTGCTCCAGTACGTCCTTCAGGTGGCGTTCGATGACCGGCAGCACGTCGGCGATGGTGACCTCGCGGCCCAGTTCGTACGAGAGCGAGGTCACACCGGCGTCCCGGATCCCGCACGGGATGATCCGGTCGAACCAGGTGCTGTCCGGGTTCACGTTGATCGCGAAGCCGTGCATGGTGACGCCCTTGGCGACGCGGATGCCGATGGCGGCCAGCTTGCGGTCCTCGCGGCGCTGGCCCGCGTTGGAGGGGGCGTACTCGGGCCCGTTCAGACGCGGGTCGAACTCCTCGTCCGTCAGCCGCGGGTCGAAGTCGAGGGAGAGCCCGCCCAGCTTCGGCCGGTCCTCGACCGGGTCGCCCAGGACCCAGACCCCGGAGCGGCCCTCGACGCGGGTGGTCTCCAGGCCGAACTCGGCGGCGGTGCGTATCAGCGCCTCCTCCAGCCGGCGCACGTGCGCGACCACGTCGACCGGACGGGGCAGCTTCATGATCGGGTAGCCGACCAGCTGGCCCGGGCCGTGCCAGGTGATCTTGCCGCCGCGGTCCACGTCCACCACGGGGGTGCCGTCCAGGGGGCGCTCGCTGTCGGCGGTGCGCCGCCCGGCCGTGTACACGGGCAGGTGTTCCAGCAGGAGGCAGGTGTCGCCGATCTCGTCCGCGAAGCGCGCGGCGTGGACGCGCCGCTGCTCCTCCCAGGCCTGGGTGTACTCGACGTAATCGGGTCCGAAGCCCAGATGGACAAACCCAAGCTCAGCCACCGCAGCGCCTCCTCGTTGAACCTGCCGTGTGCACGTATCGCACCAGCCAAGGGTACGGCGGCCGGAATCCGCCCCCTCAGTGGCCCGTCGGCGAGG
Source organism: Streptomyces vinaceus (assembly GCF_008704935.1). NCBI lineage: Bacteria > Bacillati > Actinomycetota > Actinomycetes > Kitasatosporales > Streptomycetaceae > Streptomyces > Streptomyces vinaceus. Next base: position 5,277,747 of record NZ_CP023692.1, on the reverse strand, counting down.
GGCCGGCGGGGCCCGGCGGGCCGGGCAGGGGGCCGGGCAGCGGGCCGTCCGGCGGGCCCAGCGGCAGCGGCCTCGGCTTGGGGGCCCGGCCGCGGGCCGCCGGCCGGTCCGGGTCCTCGTCGGCCGTCGGCAGCCGCCGGTGGCCCTCCGAGTGGTCGTTGACCCAGCCGCACACACCGCACGCGTACCGCCCGTCGAGCCCCGCGATGTACGTGCCGCAGCGCCGGCACTCGGCCTCGGTCAGCTCGGGCGCGGGCAGCGGTGCGGGCAGTCGTACGGCGTCGTCGGCGGGGGGTTCCGCCCGGGTGGGCCTGCGGGTCATGTCGCGCAGCGTACGCGGACGGAGGGGGTCGGTCCGTAAAGCGCCCTACCGATTCTGCACACGATCGGATGAATGTGGGACAGAGGGGGCGGCATGAGCGGCGTTCGCCGCTACATTCACGCCGTTCACAGGGCCGGGACTCCGGTCCGTCACGTCAGGAAACCGTGGAGCCGATGACGGAACGACCTGCCCAGCGCGTCCCCAACCGGCAGCTCGCGGCGCTGATCGCGGAAGCCGGGTTCTCCAACGCCGGTCTGGCCCGCCGCGTCGACCAGCTCGGCCTGGAGCACGGTCTCGATCTGCGGTACGACAAGACCTCCGTGACCCGGTGGCTGCGCGGGCAGCAGCCGCGCGGGACCACCCCGGCGCTGATCGCCGAGGTCTTCACCCGGCGCCTGGGCCGCAGGCTCTCCGCGCAGGACCTGGGGCTGGACGCCTGCGCGCCCGTCTACGCCGGGCTGGAGTTCGCGGCCACCCCGGAGGAGGCCGTCGACATCGCCAGCGGCCTGTGGCGCAAGGACTCCGGCTCCCACGCCGAGCTGCGGAAGATCGCGTTCACCCCGGCCGGTCTGGTCGTGCCCAGCCGGGACTGGCTCATCGGGCGCGCCGACGAGCGCGTGGGCCGCGGCGCGGACCCGGCGGCCGCTGCCGCGGCCGCAGCCGCCGGCGAGGCCCGCGTCCCGGTGCAGGGGCGCGGTTCGGTGCCCCGGCAGCGGCAGATCGACCGGGGTCCGGGCCAGCGGGTGACGAGCGGGGACATCGCGGCGCTGCGCTCGGTGAGCGAGCTGTTCCGGACCCTGGACCACACCTACGGCGGCGGGCACGCCCGGCAGGCCCTGGTGCGCTACCTGGAGCACGAGGCCGAGCCGATGCTGCGCGGCACCTACGGGGAGACCACCGGGCGCCGGCTCTTCTCGGCCGCGGCCGACCTGACCCGGCTCGCGGGCTGGACCTCGTACGACATCGCCGCGCACGGGCTCGCCCAGCGCTACTTCGTGCAGGCGCTGCGGCTGGCGCAGGCCGCCGGTGACCGGCCGTACGGCTCGTACGTGCTGGTGACCATGAGCCGGCAGGCGGTCTACCTCGGCCACGGCCGGGAGGCGGTGCAGCTGGCCCGCGTCGCCCAGCAGGGCGTCGGCTCGGGGCCGCCGCCGGTGGTACAGGCGCTCCTGCACTCGGCGGAGGCGCGCGGGCACGCGGTGCTGGGCGAGGTGCGGGCGGCGACGGCCTCGCTGGTGCGCGCCGAGCGGGCGCTGGGCGCGGCCCGGCCGGGGGACGACGTACCGCACTGGGCGCGCTTGTTCGACGAGGGGCAGCTGGCGGACGAGTTCGGGCACTGCCACCGGGACCTCCAGCAGTACCGGGCCTCGGCGCAGCACGCGGAGCGCTCGCTCCAGCTGCGGGCGCCCGGGTTCGCGCGCTCGCGGCTGTTCTGCCGGGTGGTGCTGGCGACGGCGCGGCTGGGGCTGGGCGAGCTGGACCAGGCGTGCGCGCTGGGCGCGGAGGCGGCGCAGCAGGCGATGGAGATGCGGTCGGTGCGCGCGGTGGAGTACGTACGGGACTTCGAGCGGCGGCTGGAGCCGTACCGGGACGCTTCGGCGGTGCGGACCTACCGGGACCGGGTGGCGGCGCTGTCGTGAGCGCGTGAGGGCACGGGCGTGGGCCCGGTTCCGCGGGGGAACCGGGCCCGGTCCGTGGTGGTTCTCAGGCCACCGCCCGTACCGCGGGCTCCGCGCTCGCCGGGAGCCGGATGCCGAAGTCGCGCAGGACGGCGGTGGCGGCGCGGCGGGCCGAGTGCAGGGCCCCCTGGACGGTGTTGGAGTCGCGGTGGTCGCCGCAGACGTACAGCCCGGCCAGGACCCGGACCGGCCGGCGCAGGTCGTACGGCGGCGGCATCGCGGGGACGGCCTCGGGGGTGTGGTGGACGGCCAGCAGCTCCCAGTCGCGGGTGCCGGTCTCGTACAGGCGGGCCAGGCGCGAGGCGACCGTACGGGCGGGGGGCGGCGGGCCGAGCACGGTGGTGGTGACCAGGCTCCGGCCGGCCGGGGCCCGCGTCGGGTCGACCGCGCTCATCACGGCGGTGTGGGCGACGGGCCAGCGCGGATCCCCGTCGAGCAGGAGCGAGCCGTCCCACGGGAGCGGGGCGGCGGTGGCGTGGTGGACGACGGTGACCTCGTGGAAGGCGGGCACCCGCAGCCCTGGCAGCAGTTCGGCGGCGGCCCGGGCGTTCGTGGCCAGGACGGCGGAGCGGCAGCTGAAGTCGCCGTGCTCCTCGGTGGTGACCAGTTTGGTCGCCACCGACCGGACCCGGACCCCGGTGCGCACCGTGCCGGGCGGCAGGGTGGAGGCGAGGAGTTCGGGCAGGGTGGCGGCCCCGCCCTCGGGCACGGCGATCCGGCCGCGGGCGAAGGTGCGCAGGGCCAGGTCGGCGACCCGGCTGGAGGTGGTGAGCTCCGGATCGCGCAGGAGCGCGGTGAGCAGGGGGCGCAGGGTCGCGCCGAGGGCCCGGGAGCGCAGGGCGGCGAGTGCGGTGCGCTCGGGGCGGGCCAGTACGCGTTCCACCGGCAGGGCGGCGAGCCGGCCGAGGTACGCGCTGAGCCGGGCCTGGTCGAAGGACCCGCTGGCCAGTGCGCGGGCCGGGGTCAGGGCCCCGGCGCGCAGCTGCCGGCCGTCGGTGTGGATGAGCACCCCGGGCGCGAAGGGGCGCAGGACCAGGCCGGACAGGCCGGGGGTCCGGTCGAGTTCGGTGTACGAGGTGTTGAGCAACTGTCCGATCCGGTCCAGCCGGAATCCGTCGACGTGCTCGGTGGCCATCCGGCCGCCGGGATCGTCGGCCGCCTCCAGGACGGTGACCGTGACCCCTGCGGCGATCAGGTGGTGCGCCGCCGCGAGTCCTGAGACCCCGGCTCCTACGATGACGACGTCCGCGTGCTGTGCGGTGCGGTGCGAGCTGGTGAGCACGTGCCCCTCCCCGAGGTCGGCGCGGCTGTGTGGGAATCCTCCTTCCCCCAACGGGCTCCAGGGGAACCCGAGTTCGGTCGGGTATTACGGGCGGCTCCGGTCGCACACCGGTCGCACCCGGGTCACAGACGGTCGCACGGGGGCGGGAGCGCCGGGCTATTCGGCCAGTGCGGCGCGGATCGACCCCTCGATGTCCGGGTGCCGGAAGGTGAAGCCGGACTCCAACAGCCGGGTGGGGCGCACGCGCTGGCTGCCGATCACGTCCCCGGCGAACTCACCGAGGGCGAGGCGCAGGGCGGGGGCCGGTACGGGGAGCAGGGTCGGCCGGTGCAGGACGCGGCCCATCGCGGCGGTGACCTCGCGGTTGGTCAGCGGTTCGGGGGCGGTGAGGTTGAGGGGGCCGGACAGGTCCGGAGTGTCGACGGCGTGCCGCAGGGCGGCGATCTCGTCGTGCAGGGAGATGAAGGACCAGTACTGGCGGCCGTTGCCGAGCCGGCCGCCGAGCCCGGCCTTGAAGATCGGGAACAGCTTGCCCCAGGCCCCGCCCTCGGCGGCGACGACCAGTCCGGTCCGGGCGAAGACCGTCCGTACGCCGGCCAGCTGGGCGGGGGCGGCGGCCGCCTCCCACTCGACGCAGACCTCGGGCAGGAAGCCCTGTCCGGCCGGGGCGTGCTCGTCGACGGCACGGTCGCCGGTGTCGCCGTAGTAGCCGATGGCGCTGCCGCAGACGAAGACGGCGGGCGGCGCGTCGAGCGCGGCGATCGCCCGGGCCATGGCGTCGGTGCCCGCGACCCGGCTGTCGCGGATCTCCTTCTTGTACGCGGCGGTCCAGCGGTGATCGCCGACCCCGGCGCCGGCGAGGTGGACCACGGCCCCGCAGCCGGCGAGACCGGCGGGGTCGACGTGGCCGCGCCGCGGATCCCACTCGGCCTCGTCGGGCGCGGAGGGCGTACGCCGTACGAAGCGCACCACCTCGTGCCCGTCGGCCCGGAGGGACCGTACGAGTGCCTGCCCGATGAGCCCGCTGGAACCGGTGATCGCGATGCGCATGCCCCCATGATGCAGCCCCGCCGCCCCGCGGCTGGTGCAGCCCCGCCGCCCCGCGGCGCGTCCGCGTCCGGCGGATCGGGCCCGGCCGGCGTCCGGGCCCTCAGGACGCGCCCAGCAGGGTTCCCGCCGCGTACGTGACGGCCATCGCGAGGGCGCCGCCGGTGACGTTGCGCAGGATCGCCCGGGGGGCGGGGGCTCCGCCCAGGCGGGCGCTGATCACCCCGCACAGCGTCAGCGCCGCCAGGACCGCCGCCACCGTCACCGGCACCCGCTGCGACGGCCCCGGCAGCACGATCGCCAGCAGCGGCAGCAGCGCCCCCACCGTGAACGCGATCAGGCTCGCGAACGCCGCGTGCCAGGGGTTCACCAGTTCGTCGGGGTCGATCCCGAGCTCCACCCGCGCGTGCGCCCTCAGCGCGTCCCGCTCCGTCAGCTGTACGGCCGCCTCCCGTGCGAGCTCCCGCTTCAGCCCTCTGGCCTCCAGCAGCTCGGTCAGTTCCGTCAGCTCCGCCTCCGGGTCCTCCGCCAGCTCCCGCCGTTCCGTCTCCAGCGCGGCCCGCTCCGAGTCCCGCTGGGAGCTCACCGAGACGTACTCCCCCGCCGCCATCGACAGGGCCCCCGCCAGCAGTCCGGCCACCCCCGCCGCGAGGATCGGCGCCCGCGCGGTGGTGGCCCCGGCCACGCCCACCACCAGGCCCGCCGTGGAGATGATCCCGTCGTTCGCGCCGAGCACCCCGGCCCGCAGCCAGTTCAGCCGCGAGCCGATCTCCGCGCTCTGTTCCGCCGTACCCGGGCCGCCCTGCCCGCGCGGCCCGCCCTGCCCGCGCGGCCCGCTCTGCCCGCCGCCCGCTCCCGTATCGGTCACGGGACCACTGTCGGCGCCCGGACCCCGCGAGGCCACCCGGCGGGCCGGTCCGGCGTGCGCGCCCTCCGCGCCCGTACCAGGGTGGAGGGGTGAGACGCCGACGCGAGGAGCCCGGCTGGCTGCACGGCAAGCCGCCACCGCTGTGGGCCCGCATTGCCCCCGTGGCGGCACTCGTGGTGCTGGTGCTCGTACAGCGCCTCACCCAGGGCGAGGCCGAGGTGGGCTTCTTCCTGGCCGGACTGCCGCCGGTGGCCGCCTTCGCCTACGGGGCCGCCGGCACCGCCGTCTTCGCCGGGATCGTGCTGTCGCTGCTCGGCATGCCGTGGGCCGGTTCCGCGCACCCGCGGGGCGCGGACCTGGCCACGGTGGCCGCGATCGGGCTGTTGAGCGTGGTCATCGCCTGGGTCCGCCGGCGGCGCGACGCGCAGCTGGTCAGCGTACGGACGGTCGCGGAGGCGGCGCAGCTGGCGGTGCTGCCGCCCGTACCGGAGCAGGTCGGTCCGGTGCGCTGCGCGGGGCTGTACCGGGCCGCCCAGCGCGGCACCCTGGTCGGCGGCGACCTGTACGACGTACGGGTCGGGCCGTACGGGGTACGGGCGCTGGTCGGGGACGTGCAGGGGCACGGTCTCGCGGCGGTCGGCACGGTGGCCGCGCTACTCGGCGCCTTCCGCGAGGGGGTGCTGGACGATCCCGAGCTCGCGGCGGTGGCCGCCCGGCTGGACCGCAGGCTGCTGGCGGACACCGCGGGGTCGGCGGAGGGGGCGGGGGCGGAAGGGGAGGGGTCGGAGGGGGAGGCGGCGTCGGAGCAGCCGGAGCTGTTCGCGACGGCGCTGCTGCTGGAGTTCCCGCCCGGGCTGGACCTGGTACGGATCCTCTCGTGCGGGCATCCGCCGGCGCTGCTGCTGCGGGCGGCCGCGGTGTCCGAGCTGGCCGTGGAACCGGGCCCCCCGCTGGGGCTGGGGCTCGCCGGGCCGGACCTCGCGGTGGTGGCCGACGTACGGCTGCTGCCGGGCGACCGGCTGCTGGCGCACACGGACGGGGTGACGGAGGCCCGGGACGCGGCGGGCGAGTTCTACCCCCTGGCGGACCGGCTCCCGGCCCTGGAGCGGGAGCCGGCGGGGCTGGTCGAGGCGGTGTGGCAGGACCTGGTGCAGTTCACCGCCGGCGGCCCCCGCGACGACGTGGCCCTGCTGGTGCTGTCCCTCCCGGAGGTCTGACCGGCCGGGCCCGGCCGGTCGTCCGGCGGGCGTCCGGCAGGCCGGGGGGCCGGCCGGACGCCGTCGGGCAGGCTCAGGCTCCGTTGCTGACGATGTAGGCGCGGACCAGCTTGCACGTGACGTTCGACGGACGGTGGATGCCCGTGCGGACGGCCATCGTGCGGATCTTCCGGTTGGTGGCACGGCGGGCGTCGTACGTCCCCGAATCGAGCAGGGATATCGCCAGCCGCATCGCCTTCAGACGGCGGTTGTGGCTCTCGTACCACTCGCGGGGCAGGCCCGCCGGCAGCGGCTTCTTCTTGACGGGCTCGAAGGTCATGGCAGTGGCCATCTACAGCCTCCCAAACGGTAGTTGGCTTCCTGTCGTTCTCCCTCGATTTTACCGGGGGCCACTGACAAAAGCCCTGGCCGGACGGGCCCCGAGCGGGCGCGCCCTAGGCTGGGGGCCATGGAGATCTGGATCAATCCCGCCTGCTCGAAGTGCCGCAGCGCGCTGACCCTGCTGGACACGGAGGGCGCCGAGTACACGGTGCGCCGCTACCTGGAGGACGTACCCTCCGAGGCCGAGCTCCGCGAGGTCCTGGGCCGGCTCGGCCTGGAGCCGTGGGACATCACCCGCACCTCGGACCCCCTGGCCAAGGAGACGGGCGTACGGGACCTGCCGCGCGAGGAGACGGACGAGGCCCGGGGGCGCTGGATCGCCCACCTGGCGGCACACCCCAAGCTCATCCAGCGCCCGATCATCACGGCGGAGGACGGCTCGGCGGTGGTCGCCCGCTCGGAGGAGGCGGTCCGCGAGGCCCTGTCCCGCCGGGCCTGACCCGGGCACCCGCCCCCGTTCCTCATCTCGGCCTCACCTCGTCACCCTCTAGGGTGTGAAACCAAGCAAAAGGGATGTAACGCGCAAAAGGATCACATCAGAGGACAGCGATGACCCACGAGCAGACCCGGCCGGACGCACACGACCCGCAGGAACAGGGACGGCTCCCCCGACCCCACCTGCCCCCACCGCGCCGGGGCGCCGACTGGATGTTCGGCGGGGTCTACGGGACCGTGCTCGCATCGGGCCTGCTCGCCGCGCTCGACCAGGCGGGCGAGGAGTCCACCCCGTTCTACGACGCCAGCTGGGTGCTGGTCACCGCCGTCGCGGCCGCCCTCGCGCACGGCTACTCGCACCACATGAGCAGCCATCAGGCCGGCTCCGCCGCCCACGGGTGGCGGGTGCTCGCACGGGCGCTGTGGAACGAGTGGCCGATGATCGCGGCCACCCTTCCCACCGTCCTGCTGCTGCTCGCCTCCGGGCTCACCCACTGGGACTCCCACGCGGTGACCGCCGTCGGGCTCGGCCTGAACACCGCCCTGCTGTTCGCGTGGGGCTCCTTCGTGGCGCTGCGCGTCGGCCACCGGCTCGGCCCGGCCCTGCTCAAGGGCTTGGCGGACGCCACCTTCGGCCTCGCCATCATCGTGGCCAACGCCCTCATCAAGTAGCCCCGAGGCGCCGGGCCCCGGTCACTGCGGCAGCTGGGACTCGGCCTCGGCCAGGATTTCCGTCAGACGGGCCGCGAACTGCGCGTCCCGGGGGTCCGCCACACCGGTGCGGGCGGCGGTGAGCAGGGCGTCGAGTGCGCGTCCGTACGCGCCCGGCACGTCGGTCCAGTTCGGCAGCGAGAACACGCCCTCGGCCCCGCGCAGCTCCAGGCCCACCCCGGCCGCCGCCGTCGGCGCGCCCAGGCTGAGCACGGCGGTGCTCGCGGCGCCCGAGGCGTGCCGCAGCGCGAGCTGGACCACGTCGGAGGGGCCGCGGGTGGCGGAGACGGAGGTGACGTCGCCCAGCACCGGGATCAGGACGGACAGGGCGTGCGGGCCGACGTCCCACAGACCGCCCTTGACCTTGCGCCAGGGCGAGGCGGCGTACGCGCTGGGCGCGCCGTCGGGCGGGAACACGGCGCCGAGCCAGTGGGCGCTCGCCGTGAACCACCCGGTGCGGGCGGCCTGCTCGGCGACCCAGCCGGCGGCCGGCTCGGCGAAGCGCAGGGTGAGGAAGACGACGGAGGCCACACCGTGCCGGGCCGCGGCGTGGGCGACGGCACGCGCGTCCTCGGCGGTGGTGGCGACGGGCTTGTCGAGGAGCAGTTGGCAGCCCGCGGCGGCCGCGCGTACGGCCATCGGGGCCTGGACGTCGGGCGGCAGGGCGAAGGCCACGACGTCACAGTCGGCGAACAGCTCGTCGGCGTCTTCGTACACCTTCACCCCGTACGCGTCGGCCAGCTCGGCCGCGGCCTCGGGGCGGCGGCCCCACACTCCGGCGAACTCGGAGCCGGCGTGCGCGGCGAGGGCGGGGGCATGGGTGCGGTGGGCCCAGGGGCCGGTGCCCAGCAGGCCGACCCGGGGGCGGGCGGGCAGGCGGGGGGAGTCCGCGGGACCGTCGGCCGCGTTCAAATCGTACGAAATGCTCACCCGCTCAGTCTGCCCCACTCGGACGGGTGTGCTGGCGCCGACCCGCACGGGCCACTCGACCTGCGGCGTAAACCTCGGTAACACGGGGTTCACACACGGGCAACGGAAGAGAAATCGCGAACGGGCACGCTGCGGTCACACCGCAACGCAGAGCCCGCAGAGTCTGCGCCGGAGCGACGCACCGAAGGATGGGGCCCGTGAGCTACAAGGCTGAGTACATCTGGATCGACGGCACCGAGCCGACGGCCAAGCTGCGCTCCAAGACGAAGATCCTGGCCGACGGCGAGGCGCTGCCGATCTGGGGCTTCGACGGATCGAGCACCAACCAGGCCGAGGGCCACGCCTCCGACCGCGTGCTCCAGCCGGTGTTCTCCTGCCCGGACCCGATCCGCGGCGGCGACAACCTCCTCGTGCTGTGCGAGGTCATGAACATCGACATGACCCCGCACGAGTCGAACACCCGCGCGCTGCTGCGTCCGGTCGCGGAGCAGTTCGGGGAGCAGGAGCCGATCTTCGGCATCGAGCAGGAGTACACCTTCTTCGACGGCATCCGGCCGCTCGGCTTCCCGGTGGGCGGATTCCCGGCCGCGCAGGGCGGCTACTACTGCGGCGTCGGCGCCGACGAGATCTTCGGCCGCGAGATCGTCGAGAAGCACCTGGACCACTGCCTGGCGGCGGGTCTGGCCATCTCGGGCATCAACGCCGAGGTCATGCCCGGCCAGTGGGAGTTCCAGGTCGGCCCGGTCGGCCCGCTGGAGGTCTCGGACCAGCTGTGGATCGCGCGCTGGCTGCTGTACCGCACCGCCGAGGACTTCAACGTCTCGGCGACGCTGAACCCGAAGCCGGTGAAGGGCGACTGGAACGGCGCGGGCGCGCACACCAACTTCTCCACGAAGGCGATGCGCGAGGACTACCGCGCCATCATCACGGCGTGCGAGGCGCTGGGCGAGGGCTCGAAGCCGCTGGACCACGTCAAGAACTACGGCGCCGGCATCGACGAGCGTCTGACGGGTCTGCACGAGACGGCCCCGTGGAACGAGTTCAGCTACGGCGTCTCGGACCGCGGCGCCTCGGTCCGCATCCCGTGGCAGGTGGAGAAGGACGGCAAGGGCTACATCGAGGACCGCCGCCCGAACGCGAACGTGGACCCGTACGTGGTGACCCGCCTCATCGTGGACACCTGCTGCACCAGCCTGAAGAAGGAGGGCCTGGTCTGAGACCCGGCCCGCCCCGCCCGCACGACACGGCGCCCGCCGAGCCCCAGTGGCCCGGCGGGCGCCGTGCGTCGGGGTTACCGGAGGTCCGCCGGAGGCCTCGTCGCGGAATTTGAGATTCCGCTCCACGGACTGAGACGGAGCCTGCCCTGAGCCCGTGACATCTGCTTCAATGGCGCTCATGGCCAGCCACTCGCACACCTCGAACGGTCGCAGCGACCTCGAGCCGTTCTGGCCCTCCCGTCAGGATCACGATTTCGACCGGGTGTGTTGCCGCACGGAGAACGCGCCGACCCTCTAAAGCCTTTCGGGATCCGCCCACGGAGCTCCCCCGAGGCCTTCGGTCCGCGCGGTACGCGATGACGTACGTACGTCCTCTCCTGCCTGCCACTTCGCGTGAAAGAGCTGACCACTCATGTCTCACACCCGTTCCCTGACTTCCGCCGCCTCCGCCGCGACCGCTGCGACCGCGCCCCTCGCCTACCCGCCCAGTCCGCGCCAGCGGCTGCGCGCCGTGGACCGCAACGAGGTCGCCCGCGTGGTCGACCTCCTGCCGCCGGGCGCCACCTGGCTGCCCGCGCCGCAGCACGCCGTTCCGGCGCTGCCGGGTCAGCCGCCGATGGTCGGCTACCTGGTCCTCGTACCGGCCGGGTCGGACGATCTGCCGCCGATCGCCTTCGCCCCCCAGGCCGTTCCGCAACCCCTTCCCCAGCCCCCGGCGGCGGCCGCCACCGCCGGGGACGAGCTGGTCCGCATCGACTCCGCCCAGCGCACCGCCGAGGTCGACGGCCGGGTGCTCGACCTGACGTACCTGGAGTTCGAGCTGCTGGCCCACCTGGTCGCACACCCGCACCGGGTGCACAGCCGGGACCAGCTGGTGACCACGGTCTGGGGCTACGGCCACGTCGGCGACGGCCGGACCGTGGACGTCCACGTCGCCCGCCTGCGCCGCAAGCTGGGCGCGGCGCACCGCGGCGCGATCCAGACCGTGCGCCGCGTGGGCTACAAGTACGCGCCCTGAGCCGGCCGGCGGGCGGGCCCGTACCCCCGAGCGGAGTACGGGCCCACCCGCCGCGTGGGGCTTAGGCCGCGCGGCGCGCCGCGATCGCTCCGAGCACCACGTCGACCACGAGGAACGCGACCAGGCTGATGCCGAGCATCGGTACGAACCACCCGACCACCGCGGTCACCGCGGCGAGCGGGAGCAGCACCGCCGGCGGGACCTTGCGCCAGGCTCCGCGCGGCTGCGGGCGGCCGGCCGACAGGGTGCGGTCCTTGGTGGGCCGGCGCAGCCACCACATGCGGTAGCCCCAGAACACCAGGAACATCACGGCGACGGCGAGCGCGCCGAGGGCTATCTGGTTGGCGAGGCCGAGGGTCTTGCCCATGTGCAGGTCGATGCCGAAGCGCGTCAGCTTGGCGAGCACGGGGTAGTCGGCGAAGCGCAGTTCGTCGATGATCCGGCCGTCGGCGGGGTCGACGGAGACCGAGTCGAGGTGGACCGGCAGTTGCTTGTCCTGCTCCTTGACGACGTAGCCGTTGCCCTTGGCGGGCAGGGTGACGCGCAGTTCGTGGGTGACCCCGGCGGCGCGGGCGGCGGCGACGGCCCTGTCGATGCCGATGTCGGCGGCGGCCGGGGCCGCGGGCATCTCCATGCCCTCGGGCATGCCGTGCCCGGCGTGCCCCGCGTGCTCGTCGGAGCCGGCGGCCGAACCGGGGGCGAGGGCCGCGGAGACCGAGGGGGTGGCGCCGCCGAGCCCGTCCTGGACCCGGCCGATGTGCTCGCCCGCGTACTTCGACCACGTCAGGCCGGTGGCGGAGAGCGCGACGAGTCCGGCGACGGCCCACAGGCCGACGGCTCCGTGCCAGGACAGGGTCTTGCGGCGGCCGGTGGCGGCGCGGTCGGGCAGGACGAGCAGGGCCTTGCGGGAGCGGCGGCGGCCGATCCACAGGGCGAGGCCGCCGAGTGCGACGACCCAGAGCCAGCTCGCGGCGAGTTCGCTGTAGTTCCGCCCGAACTCGCCGAGCTGGAGGCTGGAGTGGAACTCGCTGAGCCAGGCGCGCAGCGGCAGCGCGTCGCCCTCGGTGGTCAGCACTCCGTTGACGTGGGCGGAGTACGGGTCCACGAACACGGTCCGGGTCTGCCCCTCGGCCAGACCCGGAGCCTCCATGATCACGCGGGTGGTCGCCTCGGCGTCGGGCGCGGGCCACACGCCCACGACCTTGCCGTCCGGCACGGTGGCCCGGGCGGCCGTGAGCTGGGCGCTGAGCGGCACGGTGCTCTCGCTGACCTCGGAGACGGTCAACTCGTCGGAGTAGATGATCTTTTCGGCCTGCCAGGAGCCCGCGTACAGCAGGCCCGTGGCCGCGGCGAGGAAGAGCAGCGGGGCGATCAGGACCCCCGCGTAGAAGTGCATGCGCAGGAGCAGGGGCCGCAGGGCGGCCCAGGCTCCGGGCTTGGAGGGTGCGGCGGGCGTATCGGGGGTCGCGGCGGCGTCCGGGGTACGGACGTCCTGAACCTCGTCAAGGGACATGTGGGTCCTAGGTGTGGGCGCATTGGCGCAGACGTGGGGTGAACCGGCCCCAGGTCTCGCCCCTCGGCCGGTCCGTCAGACGGCGAGGGCGCTGCGGCCGGGGGCCGTGGCGCGGGTGTGGGGCCCCCGGGGCGGGCCGCGGCGCACCAGGGTGTGGGCGGGCACCGCTCCGCGCAGCCCGCGCGGGGGTTCGTACGAGGGCCGGGGCGCGGGCGGCGCCGGTACGGGGGCCGACCGGGCCCGGAGCAGCGCGAAGGCGCGGCCGAGCGGCCGGGCCGCCAGCAGCGCGGCGGCGCCGAGGACCGGGGCCAGCCGGAACACGGCCGCCTCGCCCCAGGCCAGCCAGGCGGCGCAGAACAGACCGGCGAGCACGTGCGCGGCGGTCATGCCGAAGCCGCCGTGCCCGGCCGTGCCGGCCATGTCGCTCATGTGGGCCATGTCGGCCATATCGGCCATGCCGTGGGCGTCCGCCATGCCCTGGGCGTCCGCCATGCCGGCCATGTGGTGGTGGGCGGGCATCGGCCCGGGCATGGGCAGGGGAGCCGACACCGGGGCCCGGTGACCGCCCTGCCCCGCCTGGCTGCCCGAGAAGAGCAGGTGCAGAACTCCCTGCACGGCGAGGAGCGCCGCGCTGATCCCGGCCGGCCCCCGGCGGCGCCCCGCGCCGAGCCACGCGAGCCCGCCCGTCACCCCGAATGCACCCAGAAGGCCTATTGGGGGAATGTCCGTGCCAGACATGTACGAATGCCCCACCGCACCCAAGGCGGTGCACACCGCCGCGAACATCGCGGCCCGTGTGGCGCGCAGCGGCGCGGGGGTTCCTGACATGGCTGAAACATGCTCGCACGGGCCCCGGCTCCGCCAGTCCCAGGGTCGTATCCGATCATGATCTGATGAATTCACTGCTGTGGCCGCCGCCGGCCCTCGGCGTGGTGTACGCGGGCGGGCTCCAGCTCGGGGCCTACGCCTTGGAGCGACAGGGGCGGGCGGAGCGCGAGCGGGTGCTGCGGGGCTGCTCGACGAATGTCGACAATCTCGCGGCCGGCCGCTGGGAGACCCTGCTGAGCAGCGCCTTCGTCGTCGAGGAGCCCATGCCGCTGCCGTACGCGCTGCTGCTCGTGGCGGTCCTCGGGTACGCGGAGTACGCCTACGGGGCGTGGTGGACGGTCGGGGTGTTCCTTTTCGGACACGCCGCGGCGACGCTCCTCGTGTTCGGCGCCCTGCGCGGGACGGCCGACACCCCGACCCGGCGGGCGCTGGACGTGGGCGCGAGCTACGGCTTCAACGCGGTGCTCGGCGCGCTCACCTCCGCGCTGCCGCGCGGTCCGGTCCGTACGGCGGCCCGGGTCGGGCTGCTGGCGCTCGCCGCGGGGCCGGTGCTCAAGCGGGAGCGGACCTTCACGGACGCGGGGCACCTGGCGGCACTGGGGATCGGGGTCGGGCTGTCCCTCGTCCTCGATTACCTATCCGGGACGAAACACCTGAAAATCGGATGAACGAATAGCCATCACATCAGGGCACCACCGGACCGCCCGCATCGCCCGTACCACCCGGACCGCACGCACCACCCGCACCACCCGCACCACCCCCGCCGCACCCACACCGCTGGAGCCGCCACGATGACCACGACCACCCCCTCCACCACCGTCGCCAACCTCCGCGACCTCGGCGGCACCCCCCTCTCCGGCGGCCGCACCGTCCGCCCCGGCCTGGTCCTGCGCTCCGGCCAGCTCGACCGGCTCGACGTGGCCGCCGACCCGGTCGTGGCCGCGCTGGGCCTGCGTACGGTCGTCGACTTCCGCACCGACGCCGAGCGCGCCGCCCACCCGGACCGGATACCCGAGGGCGTGCGCCTCCTGGTCGAGGACGTCCTCGCCGACAAGCTGAACGCCGGGAAAATCCCGGCCGCCACGCAGCTGAAGGACCTGCTGTCCGACCCGGCGATGGCGGAGGAACACCTGGGCGGCGGCAAGGTGCAGGCGCTGTTCGCGGACACCTACCGGTCCTTCGTGTCCACCGCTTCCGCGCAGGCCGCGTACCGGACCCTGCTCACCGAGCTCGCCGACCCGCAGGCCGGCCCGCTGCTGTTCCACTGCACCGCCGGCAAGGACCGTACGGGCTGGGGCGCGACCGTCCTCCTCTCGCTGCTCGGCGCGGACGACGAGACGTTGATGGACGAGTACCTCTCCGTCAACCCGGCGGTCAAGCAGGCGTTCGCCCCGCTGATCGAGGGCTTCACGGTCGCCGGCGGCAACCCGGACATCGCGCTGGGCCTGATCGGGGTCTTCCCGGAGTACCTGCAGGCCGCGCTCGACGAGGTCGGCACGCGCTACGGCTCGATGGAGAAGTACGTGCGCGAGGGGCTCGGCGTCCCCGACGAGGCCGTCGAGGCCCTGCGCACCCGACTGGCGCAATGACCGGGGGCGGCCCGGTCCCCGTCCGGCCGGGCGCCGTTTGACCCGAACGTGGGACCCGGGGACGGGTGACCATCCGACGATTCGCTCGTTCTGCTGAACGTGACTGCGCCGGACACCGCCACCCGCCCCCCGTCTCCCGTACCGCCTCCCGACGTCGAACTGGCCGAGGCGGCCATCGTCGAGCACTACCCGCGGCTGGTGCGGCTCGCCTATCTGGTGCTGCCGCCCGCCCTGGGCCGCAACCGGCGGGTACTGACCGCCCATTCGCTGGCCCAGCGGGCGCTCCCGCGCGGGCGGCGCGGCGCCGGTGCGGAGGCCGCCGCCGCTGCCGCCGTACAGGGCGGGGTCCCGGGCCAGCGGGGGACGGCGGGCGCCGATCCGGGGTACGCGTACGTACGGCTGAGGGTGCTGCGCGCCGCCCTGGAGGCCGGGATCCCGCTCACGTTCAAGGCGCTGCCCCGGCGGGCCCAACTGCCTCCGCTGCTCCCCCAGGTGTGGGGCCTGCGGCTGTTCCCGCGCTCCGGCGGGGCCGAGGAGCTGGCCCTGGACCAGTGGCTGGCCACCCTCGACGGCCCCGGCCGGGCGGCCTGCGTCCTGCGCGCCCTGGAGCGGCTGCCGGAGCCGGAGGTGCTGCGGGTGCTCGCCGAGGCCGGGGTCGCGAACCCCGCCGCGGCGGTCGCGGAATCGGGGGATCCGGCCAACGACGCCCTGTTCGCCTCGCCGGAGTTCGATCCGTGCGTGCTCCAGGCACGCCCCACCGACCTGCTGCGCCGGCGCCGCTTCGGGCGGGCCGGTCTGGCCGCCGCGGCCGCCCTCGCCGTGTGCGGGGCGCTGCTCGCGCTGCCCGGTGGCGGCTGGGGCGCGGACGGGGCGGCGGCCCCGCCGTACGCGCTCAACGCGGCGGCCGAGCAGGCGCTGGACCCGGGCAAGGTGGTCCGGGTCGCGCCCACCGCCTGGCGTACCTCCTCCCGTACGGGCTTCTCCACCTGGCCCGCCCGCGGCGACCGCACCGACGACGCCGAACTGCTGCGCCGGGCGCTGGCCGTGTGGGCCCGGCCGGGCCGGACGGTGGTCGCCTCGGCCACCCCGGGCACCCCGCCCGGACCGCCGATGGGCCCGCCGCAGCTGCTGTTCGCGGGCGCCGTCGACCAGGCGGTGGTGGTCCTGCTGTACGACGGCCTGCGCGTGGTCCGGTACGCGGAGCCCCGCGCCGGCACCTCGGTCGCCGCCCTCGACTTCGCCCGGACCGACGCCGCCTCGGCGGAGTCCGCGACCGCGCTCGTGCTGAGCCGGGTCGACGGCAACGTCCGCTACCTGACCGCGCCGTGGGTCACCGGGGCGGGGCTGCGGGACCTGCTCAAGCCCGGCGACGCCCCGACGGCGCTCAAGCTGGGCAAGGACGGGGTCACGCCGCCGGTGGCGAGCCCGGCCCCGACGGGCAGCTGCACCGGCTGGAACGCCCTGGCCCTGACCGGCGGCGGCGCCACCCGGCTTGTCACCGACCTCGGCGAACTGACCCCGGCCCGGCTGACCTCGGGCGCGCCGGGCGCGGAGCGCGACGTAGCGGAGGGGGCCGAGCTCGGCGACTGGTCGCGGATCGCGTGCCTGCTGCCGTCGGTCCGCTCGCACGGCGTCCGCAGCGTCAACGCCTGGACGTACGCGAAGCAGCCGCTGCCCGAGGGCGACGGCACCGCGACCTGGCTGTGCACCCGGGCCGAGACCTGGGCGGGTACGGAGGACCGGGTGCAGGCGCAGTTCCTGGCCCCGGGTGCGCCGCTGGCGGCGCAGGCGGCGAAGGCGGAGGGCTCGCCGGCGTGCGGGGCGCGGGAGCCGCGGGTGCTGGCGGGCGTGCTGTGGAAGTCGAAGGCGGGCCAGTGGTACGTGCTGGCGGCGGGCAGCGCGCAGTTCGCGTCGCTGTCGGTGTCGGGCGGCGGGGTGACCGGTTCGGCGAACGGCAACCGGCTGGCGGTGAAGGCGCCTGCGGGCGCGCAGGTGGAGCTGGCGGGCAAGCTGACGGACGGCACGAAGGCGGGGGTGCTCCGCTAGACCGGCGACGATCTGGATGAATCTTCAACCGTCAGGAACGGGTGGGGAGTTGGCGGGATCCGGACATGACGGCCACACGGCACACATGGCATGATCGGGTTCCGGTTACCACGCGGTAACCACCAACACCCCCCTCACGGACCGAAGGTTCCCCCACGTGCGCATGCTCGCCCGCCGGCTCCTGCTGCCCGGCATCACCACCCTCGCGCTCACCGCCACCGGATGCTCGTCCACACCGCACACCGGCGCCGCCGACGCGGCCGCCCCCGCCACCCTCGCTCCCGCGGGCGACGGCACGTCGCAGCAGCTCGACGTGGCCGCCGCGCCGGAGGGGACGCCGACTCCGGCGGCCGTGGCCCGCGCGGGCGGGAAGGGCCGTACCGAGCAGTCCTCGCTGAAGGTCGCCTCGTACGACCCGGCGAGCGGACGGGCCGTCATAACCAAGGCCCCCCAGGGGCCCGCTCCCAAGCCCACGAAGTCCACCTCCGCCCCCACCACCCCCTCCTCGCCCTCCCCGACGGCCGACAAGCCCGTCGCCGTCGGCGACGTCATCGCCAGCGCGCCGGCGCCCGGCGCCCCCAACGGCCTGCTCGCCAAGGTCACCGAGGTCGTCGGGAAGACCGACCGCGGCACCGAGGTGAAGACCGCCTCCACGACGCTGGCCTCCGTACTGAACGACGACAAGGCCGAGGGCAAGGTCCCCGTCGACCCGTCGTCGGTCACCGTCGAGCCCCTGATGAAGGGCGTCACGTTCTCCTGGGCCAAGACCGGGGGCGTGAAGTTCGGCCCCGAGGGCGCGAAGCTGCCGCTCGGCAACCTGCGGCTCGACGTGAACGCCGCCGTCGACACCGCCCCGGACGCCCCCGCCTCGGCCGGCGCCTCGGTCTCCGGGTTCGTCCAGCTCGCCCCTCAGGTGGAGTTCTCCTACGACGGCACCCCGGGCGCCGGCTCCGGCCCGCGCGGCGCCTTCCTCGGCATGAGCGGCGACTGGTCCTCGCAGTGGAAGCTCCAGGGCCGCGCCGCCGCGAGCACCGGAGCGCCCAAGCGGATCCCGTTCGCCAAGCTGCACAGCGCCCCGGTCATCCAGGTCGGCCCGGTGCCGGTCGTCGTCAACCTCGACCTGACCTGCTACGTCCAGGTGGAGGCCGACGGCCGCGTGACCCTCGACGTCCAGCAGGACGTCAAGGGCGACTTCAAGGTCGGCGGCAGCTACGCCCTGGGCAAGGGGTGGACGCCGGTCAGCCGGTCCGACGTCAAGAGCACGCCGGTCACGGCGACGGTGACCGCCGCCGGCAAGGTCAAGGGCGCGCTCGGCGCCGAGGCCTCCGTCGGCCTGTACGGGGCCGTCGGCGTCAGCGCGGACTTCGCCCCGTACCTGCGCGGCGAGGCCGACGCCAAGGCGAGCGCGTCCAGCGACGGAAAGACCTCCCTCAGCGGCGCCTGGGCCCTGTACGGCGGCTTCGACCTGAGCGGGCAGCTCCACCTCCAGCTCTCCCTGTTCGGCACCCCGGTCTTCGAGCGCAAGATCCCGCTGGGCGCCCTCAACCGCGAGTGGGCGCTCGCGAGCGGGCACGCGGGGCGGTAGCCGGAGCGGCACGTGACGGGAAGGCCCCCGGGCGCGCACCACGCGCCCGGGGGCCTTCGAACTTGATGGGCGCAGAGGGGTTTTCCTCGCCCTTACCCCTCAGTACATTGACGCCATGTCTAATACGCCGCACGCGCCCGCCCCCGTGGCGTCGGAGCACATCGAGCTCAAGGCGCGGAACGTGTCCTTCGGCTGGGAGGACACCCCGCTGCACTGGCTGCCCGGCGATCCGTTCGCCACGCACACCATCAACGTGCTGCACCTCTTGCTGCCCGCGGGCGAGCGCTGGTTCGTACACGTCTACAAACAGGTGCTCCCGTACATCAAGGACGAGCAACTGCGCGCGGACGTCGTCGGGTTCATCGGCCAGGAGGCCATGCACGCCGCCGCCCACGACGACGTGCTCCCGCACCTGAAACGCCTGGGCCTGGACCCGACGCCCTACACGGCGCAGGTGGACTGGCTCTTCGAGAAGCTGCTCGGCGACCGGACGCTCCCCCCGGGCAGGGCCCGTCACTGGTGGCTCATGGAGCGGGTCGCGCTGATCGCGGCGATCGAGCACTACACGGCGTTCCTCGGGGACTGGGTGCTCAACGCGGACGAACTGGACCGCCGGGGCGCGGACCCGGTGATGCTGGACCTGCTGCGCTGGCACGGCGCGGAGGAGGTGGAGCACCGCTCGGTGGCCTTCGACCTCTTCATGCACGTGGACGGCGGCTACCGCCGCAGGGCCAGGACCTGGGCGACCGCCTTCACGGCGCTCGTCTTCCTGTGGCAGCGGGGCGCCCGCTTCTTCATGGAGAACGACCCGGAGCTGCCCGGCGCCAAGGCCTCCCTCGGCCAGTTCTTCCGGGCGGGCCGGCAGGGCACGCTGCCCTCGGCGGGCGCGATGCTCAAGTCGATCCCGACGTACCTCTCGCGTACGTACCACCCCTCCCAGGAGGGCTCCACGGCCCAGGCCGTCGCCTACCTGGCCTCCTCCCCCGGCGCGAACGGCGGTGCCACCGCATGAGCCGCGCCCTGAAGCTGGCGGCGGTCGCGGCAGCGGCACTGCTGACCCGGCGCGCCCTGCGCGGGCGCGTCGCCCGCTCCCCGCTGTGGCCCCTCCCCGCGCTGGAGACCCCGGTATCGGGCCACTCCCCGCGCCGCTGGCTGCCCGCGCTGATCGTGTCCCGTACGGAACCGGCGGACGGGGTGCTGGTCCTGACCCTGCAGTCCCCGGAGCTCCCCCCGTGGGCCCCGGGCGCGCACGTGGACGTACAGCTCCCCTCGGGCCTGGTCCGCCAGTACAGCCTGTGCGGGGACCCGGCGGACCGGGGCCGCTACACGATCGCGATCCGGCTGGTCGAGGACGGCCGCGGCGGCTCCCGCGAGGCGCACGCGCAGCTGGTGGAGGGCGCGGAGCTGCCCGTACGCCCGCCCCGCAACCGCTTCGAGCTGGTGCCGTCCCCCTCGTACGCCTTCGTCGCGGGCGGGATCGGCATCACGCCGATCCTGCCCATGCTGCGGGCGGCCGAGGCGGCGGGCGCGGAATGGACCCTCCTGTACGGCGGCCGCTCGCGCGCCTCGATGCCCTTCCTCGCCGAACTGGAGGCGTACGGCCCCCGGGTGAGCGTCACGGCGCAGGACGAGGCGGGCCTGCCCGACCTCACCCCGCTCGCCGCGGCGGCCCCCGGCACCCTGGTCTACTGCTGCGGCCCGGCGCCCCTGATGGAGGCGGTGGAGGCAGCGGCCCCGCCCGCCACCCCGGTCCACCTGGAACGCTTCACCGCCACCGCCGCGACCGGGAGCTCCCGCCCCTTCACGGTGGAACTCCACCGCTCGGGCCGCACGATCGAGGTCGCGGCAGACGAATCCACCCTGGCCGCGGTCCGCCGGGAGCTCCCCGACACCCCGTACTCCTGCGCGCAGGGCTTCTGCGGCACCTGCCAACACCGCGTCCTCGCGGGGGAGGTGGACCACCGCGACACCCTCCTCACGGACCGGGAGCGCGAGGACTCGATGCTCCTGTGCGTCTCCCGCGCCCAGGGCGACCACCTGGTCCTCGATCTCTGAGCCTTGCCGCAGGCCCAGTAGGGTGTGGCGCATGACTACCGGGACGCGGCGCAGGATGGGTGTCGAGGAGCGGCGGCAGCAGCTGATCGGGGTGGCCCTGGAGCTGTTCAGCCACAGGTCTCCCGACGACGTGTCGATCGACGAGATCGCGGCGGCCGCGGGCATATCGCGGCCGCTCGTCTACCACTACTTCCCTGGCAAGTTGAGCCTGTACGAGGCCGCGCTGCGGCGGGCCGCCGACGAGCTCGCCCAGCGGTTCGTAGAACCGAGGGAGGGGCCGCTCGGGGCCCGGCTGCTGCGCGTCATGGGCCGGTTCTTCGCGTTCGTCGACGACCACGGGCCCGGTTTCTCGGCGCTGATGCGCGGCGGTCCGGCCGTCGGGAGCAACCGGACCAACGCGATGATCGACGAGGTCCGGCAGGCCGCGTACGAGCAGATCGTGACCCACATCGGCATCGAGGACCCGCCCGCCCGGCTGGAGCTCGTGGTGCGGTCCTGGGTGTCGCTGGCGGAGTCCACCGCGCTGATCTGGCTGGAGGGGCGGAAGATCCCGCGGGCCGAGCTGGAGCTGCAGCTCGTGCACGACTTCGCCGCGCTGGCCGCCGTATCGGCTGCGTACGACGCGGAGATGGCCGCCATCCTCGGCCGGATCCTCGCCGACGAGCCCGCCGACGGGCCGTTCGGAGAGCTGGTCGGACGGCTCGTCGGGCTCGTCCCGCCGGCCGTCGAGGCCACCCTTCCCGCCCCCCGCTGATCATCCGCGTGATAATGCGCCCGTGATCATTAATGACGGGATCCTGTTCCGGCGTGCCGTGGAGAAGGACGCCGCCACCCTGGTGGCCCTGTACGACCAGGCCGCCCGGTGGATGCGCAAGCACGGGATCGACCAGTGGAAGCCCGGGGACAAGGACGCCGCGCACTTCCTGGCGAAGATGCGCGAGGGCGAGGTGTGGCTCGCCGGGGACGGCGACGGCCGGATCATCGGCGCGTACGAGCTGTGGTGGTCCGACGAGGACGCCTGGGGCGTGCAGCCCCCGGTCGCCGGCTACGTGCACCGGCTGATGGTGGACCGCGAGGCCGCGCCCGCGGGGGCCGGGCGGCGGATACTCGAACACGCCGAGCGGCGGATCGCCGGTACCGGACTGCCGCGGGCGCGGCTGGACTGCGTCTCCACCAACCCCCGGCTGCTCGCGTACTACCGGGCCGCGGGCTACCGGGTGGTCGGGGAGTACCCCCACAAGGAGGGCAAGGACGGTCGCGTGTACGGGGTGATCCTGCTGGAGAAGCGGCTGGACCAGCTCACCGTCGTGTAGCTACCGGTTCCGTTCGAAGACCGCGACCGTGCGCGGCGGGGTCGTGAACACCCCCGTCCTCGCGTCGTACGCCGCCTGCTTGACCGCGGGATCGGAGCCGGCCGCCTGCACCGGGTGCAGGGCGTAGCCGGTGCCCGCGAGGGCCGGGAGGCGCTGGGGCTGGGCGGCGGGCGTGGCGTTGAAGACCACCACCAGGTCGCCGAGGGTCATGGTGATCACCCCCGGGGTCTCGTCCGTGCCGGAGAGCGGGAAGGCCAGCGCCGCCTGGACCGCCTCGGGCGTGGTGAGGGCGAAGGCCGGTTCCGTCGTACGGATGCGCAGCAGGTCGCGGTAGGCGGCCGAGGCCCCCGTGATCTCGGCGCAGCCCGGTGCCCCGGCGCCGGCCAGCAGCGGCTTCGCGTAGGGCCACTTGGAGGCGTTGTCGGCGGCGGGCGGCAGGCCGCGCCCGAAGCCGTTGCCCTCGCGGCAGTCCCAGTGGACGGCGTTGAACCAGTCGCCGCTGTCGTACGAGTTGCGGTCAAGGGACTTCGAGCGGAGCAGGTCCGTACCGGCCTGGGACAGCGAGGGCCCCTGGGAGAGGGTGCCGACGGCCATCGCCAGGACCTGCATCCGGGCCCGGTCGGCGGCCGAGGTGCCCTGCGCCAGCTTGTACGTGAGGGCGTCGGCCAGGGTCTCGTTGTCGTGGGCGTCGGCGTAGGCGAGGGCGTCGCCGGGAGCGGCCGCGTACCCGGCCGGGGAGCCGTTGTAGTCCACCTCGGAGCCCTTGGTGTGCCTGCCCGCGCTGTCCGTGAAGGCGTACGAGGCGAGGTTGCCGGAGAGCCCGACCTTGATCAGGTCCTGGTCGTGCAGCAGCCGCGCCCGCTGCTGCTCCGCGGTGCCGTTCGCGGGCGAGGCGTTCGGGGCGGTGAACAGGCCGGAGGCGAAGCCCTGGACGCGCGGGTCCTCGTCGAAGGGGCCGCCGCCGCGGACCGCGTCGCGCGAGCGGTCGGAGAAGGTGGCGATGCCGGTGCCGGCCATGTTCTTCTGCGTGGCCTGGACGAAGCGGGCATCGTCCGCGACCTCGCCGAAGTTCCAGCCCTCCCCGTACAGGATGATCTTCTTCCCGTCGACGCCGTCCTTGGCGGGGGTCAGCGCGTCGAGGGCCGCCCGGACGGCCAGGATGTTCGCCTTCGGGTGGTGGCCCATCAGGTCGAAGCGGAAGCCGTCGACCTTGTACTCCTTGGCCCAGGTGACGATCGAGTCGACGACGAGCCGGCCCATCATGGCGTTCTCGGGGGCCGTGTTGGCGCAGCAGGTGGAGTTGGCGACCGAGCCGTCCGCCAGCAGCCGCTGGTAGTAGCCCGGCACGATGCGGTCGAGGACCGACTTGTCGGACTGGCCGGAGGCCACGGTGTGGTTGTAGACCACGTCCATGACGGTCCGCAGCCCGGCCCCGTTCAGCGACTGGACCATCCTGCGGAACTCGACCGTACGCGCCGTGCCGTTCGGGTCGCTCGCGTACGAGCCCTCCGGGACGGTGTAGTGCAGCGGGTCGTAGCCCCAGTTGTACGCGTCCTTCGCGGCCGCGGCGGCCACGCAGGCCTGCTGCTCGGGCGAGTCCGGCGCGTACACCTTCAGGTCGCAGGCGGGTTCGGTGCGGTCGGAGGCCTTCTCCGGGATCGTGCCGATGTCGAAGGCGGGCAGCAGGTGGACGTAGGAGGTGCCGGAGGCGGCCAGTTCGCGCAGGTGGCGCATCCCCGCCGAGCCGGTGTCGGTGAAGGCCAGGTACTGGCCGGGGTGGGCGCTCGTGCGGTCCGCGACCGAGAAGTCGCGGATGTGGAGCTCCTGGATCTGCGCCGAGGTGAAGGGGACGGCCGCGGGCTTGCGCAGCTCGCGCCAGCCGGGCGGGGCCAGCTTCGGATCGGTCAGGTCGACGGCCAGGCTGTACGTGGAGTCGGTGGTCAGGGCGGTGGAGTACGGGTCGGTGACGAGGTTGCGGACCATCCGGCCGGTGCTCGGGGCCCAGACGCTCACGTCGTAGCGGTAGGGCTTGCCCTTCCAGCCGCGCTCGCCGCGCACCGACCAGACGCCGGTGGCGTCGTCGCGGCGCATGGGGACGGTGCGGCCGTCGAGTTCGAGGGCCACCTGCCGGGCGGTGGGGGCCCAGACGGAGAGGGTGGGGCGGCCGTCCTCGAAGACCGGGCCGAGGGCGGCGGTGTTCGCGTACAGGTCGTCGAGCACCCCGGCGAGCTGGACGCCGGTCGCGGCCAGGACGGCGCCGTTCGCGGCGCGGGCGCTCGCGACGAGCTGCCCGCGCAGGGCCTCCCGTACGCGGTCCCGGTCGCGGGGGTCGACGGTGTAGGCGGAGTCCGTGGCGAGGTGCGGGAACTTCTGCTTCTGGGCGGCGGTGAGCTCGGCCTTGGTCAGGCGCAGCCACTGCGCGCCGTCCGCGTGCAGGACTCCGTTCTCCGCGGTGATCGTGCCCTCGCGGGAGGCGAGGAGCTGGAGGGAGGCGGCGGCCGCGGGGGCGTTCCAGGCGAGGGTGGAGCGGTCGATCCAGACGGCCTCGGACTTGGTGAGGTCGAGGGCCGCGGAGGAGCCGGCGGGCTGCGGGAGCAGGTACGGGGCCCGGCCGCCGAGCATCCAGACCTCGTGGCCGGTGGCCTTGAGGTCGAGGGACTGGTCGGTGGGCAGGTCCTTCTCGTCTCCCTTGTGGAGGATGTAGCCGAGGCTGGTGGCTCCGGCGGCGAGCGGGACCTCGTACACCGCGCCGAAGGAGTCGGTACGGGCGGGCATCAGCGGCTTGGACCAGTCGGTCGGGTTCGCGGCCCCGGTCCAGACGTGCAGGCCCCAGCCCTCGTACGCCCCGTCGGCGCGCCGGTAGTGCAGGACGGCCTTGGAGGGGTCCTGGGGCGGCTGGGCGGGGCGGTCGGTGGTGGCCGCCTCCTTGCCCTGCTCCAGCCAGACCTCGCCGCTCTTCGTCACGTCGAGGGTGCGGTCGGTGGCGACGTCCTTGTTGCCGTCCTTGTCGATGACGAGGTAGCCGATCGAGGAGGCGCCGGGCTTGAGTTTGACGTAGGCGAAGGCGCCGTACGCGTCGCGGCCGGTGAAGTCGTGGCCGGCCGGCCAGGGCGTGGCCTCGCCGTCCGCGAGGTCGCCCCAGGCGTACAGCCGCCAGTTCGTGTAGTCGCCGTCGGGGCGGCGGTAGTGGACGACCGCGTAGTCGCGCTGGGTGGCGGTGGGGAGCGGGGTGGGCGGGACCTGGCCGGAGACGGACTCGGCGAGGGCGCTCGCGGTGCGGCCGCGGGAGTCGACGACGACGGCCTTGTAGCGCAGGGCGGTGCCGGGGGGCGCGGTGACGTGCTGGGTGACCTTGTACGGGGCGTGGTCGGCGGAGCCGAGGACCTGCCACTTCCCGGTGCCGGTCTGCGCGGCGAAGACGACCCGGTTCAGGCCGCCGCCGGTCACGTCGGCGGAGAGCTCGACCGTGCCGGCGGCTCCGGGGGCCGGGGCCTTGAGGGTGAGGGCGGGCTTGGTGGCGGGGGCGGCGAGGGGGGCGGCGCCCTGGAGGACCACCGAGCCGAGGGCCGGGACGGTGACGGTGAGCTTGCCGGCCGCGGAGGCGCGGAGCAGGCCGGTGCCGCCGTAGAGGGTGCGGTACTGGGCGCCGGCCGGTGCGTCGAGTTCGACGGTGCGGGCCTGGGCCGCGTTGTTGGCGGCGACGAGGTACTCCGTGCGGGAGCGGGCGTCGGTGCGGGCGAAGGCGTAGACGGACCCGTCGGCGAAACGTTCGCTCTGGACGCCGTCCCGCAGCGCCGGGTGTTCCTTGGTCAGCTTCGAGAGAGCACTGATCTGCTGGTAGAGCGGGTGTCCCGGATCGTAAGCGTCGCTCGCATGCGTGCGCACCGTTCCGAGCTGGTCGTCGTCCAGGTAGTCGGCGATCTTCGTGGCGAACAGCGGCTGCCGCGCGTCCTTGTCGCCGCCGGCGCCCGTGAAGCCCTGCTCGTCGCCGGAGTAGACCACCGGGTTGCCCCGGGAGAAGAACATCAGCTCGTTGGCGAGCCGGTAGCGGTCCAGCAGCTCCTGCTCCCCCGCCCCCGGCCGGTCCTGCTTCAGGAAGCTCCCGAAGCGGCCCATGTCGTGGTTGCCGAGGAAGGTGACCTGCTCGTACGCGTTCGCCTTGTCCGTGGTGTACCGGTAGTCGTCGGCCAGTACGGAGCCCAGGCGCGAGGCGGCCGCGCCCTGGGAGGCGTACGCGCGGATCGCGTCCTGGAGCGGGAAGTCGAGGGTGGCGTCGAGTCGCCCCTGCGTCACGTACGGGGAGGTGACGGCGGTGTCGGCGGAGTAGACCTCGCCGAACATGAAGAAGTTCTTCCGCCCGCGCTGGGCGGCGTACTTGTCGAGGGCGGTGGCCCACTGGGTCCAGAACCCGGTGTTGACGTGCTTGACCGTGTCGATGCGGAAGCCGTCGATCGAGAAGTCCTTGACCCACTTCTCGTAGATCTTCTCCATCCCGCTGACGACCTCGGGGCGCTCGGTCCACAGGTCGTCGAGGCCGAAGAAGTCGCCCTGGCCGGAGGATTCCCCGGCGAAGGTGGAATCGCCCCGGTTGTGGTACATCGCCGGGTCGTTGAGCCAGGCCGGAGCCTTCAGGTTCTTCTTCGCGTCGGGCACGAACGGGGTCCGCGGGAAGGATTCCGCGTCCACGGCGGGGAACTTCCGCTTCCCGTCCGCGTAGTCGGAGTCCTCGAAGGGCACCCCGTCCTTCGTCAGGTAGGGGAAGGCCCCCTTGGAGAGGTAGGAGTAGGACTGTTCCCGGTAGTCGACGACGTCGGCGGTGTGGTTGGTGATGACGTCGAAGAAGACCTTCATCCCCTTCGCGTGCGCCTTGTCGATCAGCCGCTCCAGGTCGGCGTTGGTGCCGAAGTGCGGATCGACCTGGGTGAAGTCGGTGATCCAGTACCCGTGGTAGCCGGCCGAGACTTCGGCCCCCTTCCCCTGCACCGGCTGGTTCTTGAAGATCGGCGCCATCCAGATGGCGGTGGTGCCGAGCCCCTTGATGTAGTCGAGCCGGTCGGTCAGGCCCTTGAGGTCGCCGCCCTGGTAGAAGCCCTTGTCCGTCGGGTCCAGTCCGGTCTCCAGCCGGCCGCCGGCCAGTCCGCCGGTGTCGTTGCGCGGATCGCCGTTCGCGAACCGGTCCGGGAGGACGAAGTAGAACTGCTCCCGGGTCAGGTCGTGCCGCGCGGGCTCGGCGGCCAGTTTCGCGTCCGACGGCGGGGCGGGCGGCGCGGCGGCCGCGGCCGGGAGGGCGGGCAGCAGCGTCACGGCCAGGGCGGCGGCGATCACTCCTGCGGCGGGGCGTATCAAGGCGGGTCTCCTTGTGTACGGGTCACGTGGATGAGGGCCGCCCGGCGGATGGCGGGGTTCTGGAACACCGGGCGGCCCTGGTCGGTGGGTGCGGGCGGGTCAGGGGCGCCAGGTGTCGTTCAGCACGGCCCTTCCGCTCGCCGGGACGGTCGCGGTGCGGTTGGCGCCGCTCTCCCAGGTGACGTTCCCGGCGGCGTCCTTGCGTACGTACTTGTACGAGAACGCGGTCCCGGCCGGGAGGGACACGTCCAGCTTCCAGACGGGGTACGCCGCCGGGTCCAGCTTGAGGGCGCTGGCGGTGTTCCAGCCGCCGAGCTCGGCGCGGTCCCCGGTGACGTAGATGTTCTGTCCGACGGCAGTGGTGGCGTTGACGGCGAACGAGGCGCCCGCGGCGGCCGGCGGGGGCGTGGTCCCACCTCCGCCGCAGGTACGGGCGCCCACGTGCAGGGCGAGTGCGGTGCCGGCGCCGAGGGTGGCGGTGAACTGCCCCGCGGAGTTCACGTTCACGGTGCGCCCGCTCTGGACGTCGCAGTAGTCGCCCGCCGGGAGCGAGCTCTGGAAGGTGCGGGTGAGGGCCGTGCTCTCGTGGTTGATGGCGACGTACGCCTTGGCCCCCCGCCCGAAGGCGATCTGGTCGGCGCCGTTGTCCCACCAGTTGGTGACGGCCTGGCCGCGGGCGGCGTTGCGGAAGGCGACCATGGAGGAGATCTCCCGCCAGGCGTGCTGGCACTTCCACCCGTCGGAGTAGCACGCGTTCACGGAGCCGCCGTTCGGCGGGCCGGCGTCCTTGTCGGTCCACTCGTACCCGGAGTGCACGTCGGGGGAGCCGTACGGCCAGGCCAGCATGAAGACGCCGGCGAGGGTGTAGGCGGAGCCGTCCTTGTAGTTGAGGGTGTCGCCGCCGCGCTCGGTGTCGTGGTTGTCGACGAACACGCCGGCCTGCCCGCTCGGCATGTACCCCCAGGCCTCGCCGAAGTTCTTCAGGTAGGCGAGGTTCTCGTTCTGGAAGACGCGCTTGAGGTCGCGGGCGTAGCGGAACTCCTGCACGTCGCCGTTGCCGAGGTACTCACCGGGCGAGACGGCCTCGCCGGCCCCGTATATCGCCTCCTGCTTCCAGTAGACGGAAGGATTCGTCAGCCGGGACTTGATGTTGGCGAGGTCGGCGGCGGGCATGTGCTTGGCGGCGTCGATCCGCAGCCCGTCGACGCCCAGGGACAGCAGGTCGTTGAGGTACCCGGCGATGCGCCCCCGCACGTAGTCCTCGCCGGTGTCGAGGTCGGCGAGCTGAACGAGCTCGCAGTTCTGGACGTTGGCCCGGTCCTGGTAGTTGGAGATGACGGCCCGGCAGTCGTCCATGTCGGAGCCCGAATAGATGCCGGGGTACCCGTACTTCGTGTACGAGGAACCCCCGGTTCCGATGCCGTCGCCGGCGGCCATGTGGTTGATGACGGAGTCGGCGACGACCTTCACCCCGGCCGCGTGACAGGTGTCGACCATCGCCTTGAACGCGGCGCGGTCGCCGAGCCGCCCGGCGATCTTGTAGCTGACGGGCTGGTACGAGGTCCACCACTGGGGGCCCTGGATGTGCTCCTGGGGCGGCGAGACCTGGACGTACCCGTACCCCGCGGGCCCGAGCGCGTCGGTGCACGCCCTGGCGACGGAGTCGAAGCGCCACTCGAAGAGGACGGCGGTGACGTCCTTGTCACCGGGCGCCGCGGCGGCGGCCCGTGGCGCCGGGCCGGTGAGGGCGGCCGCGGCAAGTGCGGTGGCGGCGAAAAGAGTTGCAGCTCTGACGGCTCTGGCAGGCATGCGGGGGGCCTCCTGGCGGGAGAGGTGGGGATGGCAGCGACCGTAGGGGCCAGGTGAGAGGCCTGCAAGAGATTGCGCAAGAGATTGCAGAATTGTTTCCGGGGCGTGTCCTGCCGGACATTGGGGCCGCAAGGTGCTGCCACGGCCGCGACCCCGCGGGCGCGGCACGCCCCGGCAGCGGCGCATCCCCGCCACTTCCCGGGCGCCCGCCGCCCGGCCGGCGGCCCGAACGGCGGTTCCAGCCACGCCCGATCCCCATGCCGCCGGGGAAAGCGGTCGGTCCGGACCCCCACCGGGAGGCGATTGCGCAGGTGGCACCGGGCTTGTCCGGTTAACACCCCATGGCCGTTTCCGCTCGATGATCATCTGGCACCGGCCGCGTAGTTTCACCGTGCACCGGAAAAATCATTCAATTCCGCGAAGCAGGGAGACCTCGGGTACATGTCGGAGAAAAGCGCGAAGAGCGATGTGGGCAAGGCCTATATCAACGACGTGTTCATGCGCCACCCGCTCACCGCGCGGAACCAGGACGAGCTCGAAATCCCGGCGAGGGCCGAGGCGATCCTGGAGCGGAACAACCTGCGGGGCGCACTGAAGAGGACTCCCGAAGGCGGGGGCGAGCAGATCGGCCCCATCGGTTTCTCACTGAACAAGAAGCGCTACGGCGGATTTCCCGAGGACGAGAAGACGGCACAGGAGCGCGGGTGGCGCGCGTTCATGAACATGGGCGTTCCGGTCGTCGAGGAGCGGAGCGACATCACTCAGCCCCCGCCCGACATGATCTCCAAGCAGACGTACGTCAACGGAACCGACCCCATCAAGATCACGGTGACGGACACAGTCGAGTTCTCCGTCTCGAACACGGTCAGCTGGTCGCTCCAGGGCGAGGTGAAGCTCACCTTCGGGGCCAAATCCATCGCATCGCTCCAGCAGGAGATGCAGAAGAGCATGGCGATGATGCAGTACCAGAAGACCACCGTGAAGAACAGCAAGGACAACCAGGGCGTCGACCAGGAGTCGCAGACGGAGGCGACGAGCACGACGACGGCCACCACTTCCGCCACCGGCACCGGTGAGCTGTGGGCGGACCTGCTGCTCGGCATCACCGGCTCCGTCAGCGGCTCGTTGACCACCGAATGGAAGCACCAGTCGTCGGTCAGCTTCGAGGTGATGAGCCGGGCGGACGTCATGGCCACGACGCGGCGCCAGGTGCGGCAGTTCGACTACGAATTCCCGGTGACCTTCGGCGGCTGGGTGGCCCTGTACTACCCCCGGCCGGTCGAGGTCAGGGGAACTCCCCCGCAGGCCAAGGAGCCGAGGTATTCCCGGGTCGTCGCCTGGAAACTCGGCGACTTTGTCGAGGACCGCGCCAACTTCGACCTGGCCGACGAGGGCAAGAGGTTCCTGCAGAAGGGGGCCGCCGAAATCGTGGCCGTCCGCACCGGGGAACACCGGGTGTTCCAGCCCGAAACGCTCGACTACGAGAGCCAGAAACAGCCTCTCTGACGGGCGGACAAGAGCACCACCGGGCAGGCCGGATCAGCCACTTCAGGAGGAACACCCGTGTCTTTCGGAAACATCTTCGACGGCGGCGGCAGCGGTGCCGACTCCGCCAGGCAGTCCGCCGAATCCCTCGACGAGGACACACCCGGCGCAGGGGACGTCTCGGAGGCCGTACGGAAACTGGAGAGTGAGCGGGACGCGTGGCTCGTGCGCCAGACGGCGCACGGCGCGTTCGACGTCATGGGGTTCCTGGGCCCCCTCTTCCAGAAATTCCACGCCGTGTCCGCGGATCAGCGTCAGGTCGCCGAGAACCCCGTTTCGACCTCCGCCATGGCCTCGTCGACGCTGAAAGCGGCCGGACCGCCGAAGGTGAGCATCGGCGAGGACGACATGCCGAAGCTGGAGGACGTGTCGAAGCTGATAGCCGCCAAGCGGAGCTTCGCCCTCATCACCACGGGCCTGGGCACCTCGGAGGGCCTCGCGGTGGACCCGTCCCAGGACACGGCGTTCGTGGCCGACCGCGGCGGCCAGAAGCTGTCCGCGGTGAAGATCGCCACCGGCGCGCAGCGCGTGGTCGCGACCGGCCTCGGCGACATCTGCGACGTGAAGCCGGACGGCACGGGCAAGGCCTATGCCGCCGACTACGGCAACGCGCGCCTGCTCGTGGTGGACCTGTCCGCCGGCACCGCCGGCACGGTCGCCGGTGTCCCCGGCGCGTACGGCCTCGCGCTCGACGGCGCGGGCAAGGCGTACGTCGTCAGCCACAGCGAGGGCAAACTCGTCGCGGTGGACCTGCGGACCGGGCAGAAGGCCACGGTCGCCACCGGCCTGCCGGTCGGCGTCTCCGCGGTGGCACTGGACGGCAAGGGCAAGGCGTACGTCGGCCAGAAGGACCACGGCGGCACGGTGTACGAGGTCGGCCTGGCCGACGGCGCCAAGCGCCTCGTGACCACCCTCCCCGGAGCGAGCGCCATGCGCATGGAGCTCACCGGCGACGGCAGGGCTTTCGCCCTCGACCACCTGAACGGCCGCCTGTACGAGATCACCCTGGCCGACGGCGCGCAGCGGGTGGTGGCGAGCGGTCTGGCGACGTGCGAGGGCCTGGCCCTGGACCCCGCCGGCCGGCTCTACGTCAGCAACCGCGAAGGCCAGCTCTGGCAGATCTCCCAAAGCGCCACCCGGCCCATGGGCGGCGTGGGCAAGGTCGCCGTCTAGCCGGGGGGCGCGCACGGGGGCGCAAAGTGTCGAAACGATACAGCTGCGGGCATTGGAGTGAACGCCCGTTCCCCGTGGCGCTCATGGACTGTTGGACCGGCCGACGCGCGGACCGAACAGCGCGTCCCTCCGATGAACCTTAGGGGAGTCATGCGTATTCGTTCTGCTGTCACCGCGTCCGTCCTGGCCGCCGGCATCCTGCTGGGCGGGGCCGGTGCCGCCCTGGCCGACGACGGGCTCGACGTCGACTACTTCACCGGCGGCCGCTCGGAGCGCGCGTCGAACTGCTCCACGTTCGCCGCGGTCCCGCACAACCTCCCGGCGTTCGCCGGCCCGGTCTACAACTCGTCCTGCGAGAAGAGCGGCGAGCGGGAGTGGCTGACGGGGCAGCACATCGGTGCCTGATCCGGCGCCCGGCCCGCAGGGGCGGCCCGACGGAGACGTCGGTCGCCCCTGCGGCGTCCACCGGACACGACCTAGAGGGCCGTGGCTTCCGGGACCTGGGCCGTCGAACCCCTGACCACCAGTTCCGGCTGGAAGACGTACTCGGTGCGCTGGACCGGGGTGCCGGCCACCGCCTCCAGGAGGGCGCCCACCGCCGCCGTGGCCATCGCGCGGACCGGCTGGCGGACCGTCGTCAGCGGCGGGTCCGTGAAGGCGATCAGCGGGGAGTCGTCGAAGCCGACGACCGAGACGTCCTCGGGGACCCTCAGCCCCCGCTCCCTCGCCGCACGGATCACGCCGAGCGCCATCGGATCGCTGCCGCACACGATGCCCGTACAGCCGCGTTCCAGCAGGGCGCCGCCCGCCGCGTGGCCCCCCTCCACCGTGAACAGCGTCCGCTGGATCAGGCCCTGCGACTCGGCGGACGGCAGCGCCGCCTTGAACCCCGCCTCCTTGCGGGCCGACGGAACGTACCGGGTCGGCCCTATCGCCAGGCCGATGCGCCGGTGGCCCAGGTCCGCGAGATGACGTACCGCCATGTCCGCCGCCGCACGGTCGTCCGGCGAGATGAACGGGGCGTTGACGTGCTCGTTGAACCCGTTGATCAGGACGAAGGGCACGCCCCGCGACGACAGCCGCTGGTAGCGGGACGGGTCCAGCGACGCGTCCGCGTGCAGCCCCGACAGGAAGACGATCCCCGTGACCCCGCGCTCCTCCAGCTGTTCCACCAGCTCGTCCTCGGTGGCCCCGCCCGGCGTCTGCGTGCACAGCACCGGCGTGTAGCCGTGGCCCGCCAGCGCCTGCTCGATGACCTGGGCGAACGCCGGGAAGATGGGGTTGGTCAGCTCCGGAATCAGCAGACCGACCAGCCCGTTGCTGCGGCGCCTCAGCCGTACCGGGCGCTCGTAGCCCAGCAGGTCCATGGCGGCCAGCACCCGGTGCCGGGTGCCGGCCGCCACGCCCGCCTTGCCGTTGAGCACACGGCTGACCGTCGCCTCGCTGACCTGGGCCTGCGCGGCGATGTCCGTCAGCCGGAGCGGGGAGGTCACCCCTGCCACCACACCGCCGTGTCGGCGCCGAGGACCCCGGGGTCCGTGACCTCGCCGCTCGCGAGCAGCACCGCCCCCGGCGCGGGCATCCGTACCGGCTCCCCCGTCGTGTTGACCGTGCAGACGAAGCCGCCGCGCCGGAAGGCCAGCACGCCCCGCGGCGCCTCCAGCCACTCCACCGCGTCACCCGCGCCCAGGTCGGCGTGGTCCCGGCGGATCCGCAGCGCCGCCCGGTACAGCTCCAGGGTGGAGGCGGGGTCGCCCGTCTGGGCCTCCACGCTCAGAGCGGCCCACTCGGCCGGCTGCGGCAGCCAGCTGCCGCCGTCGCCGAAGCCGTACGGGGCCCGGTCGCCCGACCACGGGATCGGCACGCGGCAGCCGTCGCGCAGCCCCTCCTGCCCGTTCGCCTTGAAGAAGGAGGGGTCCTGGCGCACCTCGTCCGGCAGGTCCTCGACCTCCGGCAGGCCGAGCTCCTCGCCCTGGTAGACGTACGCCGACCCCGGCAGCGCCAGCATCAGCAGCGCGGCGGCCCGCGCCCGCTCCAGGCTGCCGAAGCGCGTGCGGTGGCGTACGACGTCGTGGTTGGACAGCACCCAGGTCGTCGGCGCGCCCACCGGCCGCATCGAGTCGAGCGAGTCGTCGATCGCGGCGCGCAGCGCCTGCGCGTCCCATCCCGTGCCGAGGTAGTGGAAGTTGAAGGCCTGGTGCAGCTCGTCGGGGCGCAGGTACAGGGCGGTGCGGTCCGCGCTCGGGGTCCACGCCTCGGCGACGCCGATGCGGTCGCCGGCGTACTCGTCGAGCACCTTCCGCCAGGAGCGGTAGATCTCGTGGACCCCGTCCTGGTCGAAGAAGGGCAGCACCTGGTTGCCGAGCAGCTTGAGCTGCTCGTCGCGCCCGAGGTCGGGCAGGCCCGGGGCCTTCACCAGCCCGTGGGCCACGTCGATGCGGAAGCCGTCCGCGCCCAGGTCGAGCCAGAAGCGCAGGATGGAGCGGAACTCGTCCTGGACGGCGGGGTGTTCCCAGTTGAAGTCGGGCTGCTCGGGGGCGAAGAGGTGCAGGTACCACTCCCCGTCCGCCACCCGGGTCCAGGCCGGCCCGCCGAAGATCGACTCCCAGTCGTTCGGCGGCTCGGAGCCGTCGGCCCCGCGCCCCGGCCGGAAGTGGAAGCGCTCGCGCAGCGGGGTGCCGGGGCCCTCCCGCAGCGCCTGCTTGAACCATTCGTGCTGGTCGGAGCAGTGGTTGGGGACGAGGTCCACGATGATGCGCAGGCCCAGCCCGTGCGCCTCGCGGATCACGGCGTCGGCGTCGTGCAGCGTGCCGAACATGGGGTCGATGGCCCGGTAGTCGGCGACGTCGTAGCCGGCGTCGGCCTGCGGGGAGGCGTAGAAGGGGCTGAGCCAGACGGCGTCGACGCCCAGCTCCTTGAGGTAGGGCAGGCGGCGGCGGATGCCTTCGAGGTCCCCCATGCCGTCCCCGTTGGAGTCGGCGAAGCTGCGCGGATAGACCTGGTAGATCACCGCTTCTCTCCACCAGCCGGGCCGGGTGCCGGTGGCGGTGGGAAGGCCACTGTCCGAAGTCAGTGCGTCGGCGAGGTGCTGGGTCATGTCGTCCTTGGAGAGATCGGGCCGGGGGTGTGAGGGGGCAGGCAGGGTGGTCGGCCCTGGGTCGCGGGAGGGGCGTCAGCCCTTGGTCGCGCCTGCCGTCATCCCGGCGACGAGGTGACGCTGGGCGAAGAGGAAGAAGATGGCCGCCGGGATGGCGATGAGGACCGAAGCGGCGCTCATCGCACCCCAGTTGGAGGTGTACTGCGTGACGAAGGTCTGCAGGCCCCCGGCGAGGGTGAGGTGTTCGTCGCCGACCATGAAGGCGGAGGCGTATGCGACCTCGCCCCAGGCGGTGATGAACGAGTAGAAGCCGGTGACGGCGAGGCCGGGCTTGGCCAGCGGCAGGATCAGCCGCCAGAAGGTGCCGAAGGGGTTGAGTCCGTCGACGCGGCCGGATTCGTCGATCTCGACCGGGATGGTGTCGAAGAACCCCTTCATCATCCAGGCGCAGAACGGCACGGCGATGGTGAGGTACGTGATGATCAGCCCGAGCGGCTGGTTGAGCAGCCCCAGGTCTCCCATGAGGTTGTAGAGCGGGACGATCAGGATGGCCATCGGGAACATCTGCGTGACGAGCAGGGTCCACATCAGCGGCTTCATGCCGGGGAACTTGAACCGGCTGACGGCGTAGCCGGTGGTGGCGGCGATGAACACGCCGAGGACGGTGGTGATGCCGGCCACGAGCACGGAGTTGCCGAACCAGGTGAAGAAGGAGGTCGACTCCACCAGGTACCGGTAGTTCTCCAGGGTCGGTTCCTTCACGAAGTCCGTGGAGATGGCGTGCTTCGCGGGCTTGATGGAGGTCAGCAGGACCCACAGCACCGGGAAGACGGCGATCACGGACGCGACGATCAGGGTGGCGTGCAGTCCGGCGGAGGCGAGGGGGGAGCGCTCGCCCCTCTTGCGCACGCCCTGCTGGGCCGCACTCGGCCGGGTCGCGCCCTGCTGGGTCGCGGGGACGTCGGTCGTCGTCACGGTCACCACACCTCTCCCTGCTTGCGCAGCGAGCGCCGGTAGACCAGCGCGAAGATCATGAGCAGGGCGAGGATGAGCACGCCCCAGGTGGCGGAGCCGGCGAAATCGCGCGGACTGGCCACGAACGCCTCCCGGAAGGCCTGGGTCACCAGGATCTCCGTGGAATCGCCCGGTCCGCCCCGCGTCAGCAGGAAGATCACCGGGAACATGTTGAAGGTCCAGATGGTGGAGAGCAGGATCACGGTCATGCTCACCGCCCGCAGACCGGGCAGGGTGATGTGCCGGAACCGCTGCCAGGACGTGGCCCCGTCCATCTCGGCGGCCTCGTACAGCTCGCCGGGGATCGACTGCAGCCCGCCGAGCAGGGCGACCATCATGAACGGGACGCCGAGCCAGACGTTGACGGCGACGACCGAGAACTTCGCCCAGGTCGGGTCGTCGAGCCACGGGATCGCCGAAATGCCGCCCCCGTCGAGGATCTTGTTCAGGATGCCGCTGTCGCGGTTGAACAGGAACCGCCAGGCGAAGACGGAGACGAAGCCGGGGACGGCCCAGGGCAGGATGAGCGCCATGCGGTAGGCGGCGCGGCCCCGGAAGTCCCGGTTCAGCATGTTGGCCAGGGCCAGTCCGAGCGTGAAGGTGATCGACACGCACAGGACGGTCCACACCACCGTCCACACCAGCCGCTGCAGGAACACCGGGTCGGCCAGGACGTCGGCGTAGTTGTCGAGGCCGACGAACGTGTACGTCGCCTCGATGTGGTTGGCGCCGATCGTACGGCCGACGTTGCGCTCGTTGGCGTCGGTCAGCGACAGGTAGACGCCGCGGGCGAGCGGCCAGCCGATGATCACGCCGAGGACGAGCACCACCGGGGCGACCATGGCCCAGGCGTACCAGTGGGTGGCCAGGGCGCGCCCCAGGCCACCGCGCTTCGCGCTGTCAGTCCTGCGGCTCCGGCCGCGGGCCGCGACGGAGTCTTCCCCGTCGCCGCCCGCGGCCTTCGCCACCGACTGGCTGGTGTGAGCAGCCATCGTCTTGTCTACTTCCAGCCCTTGAGGATCTTGCGGAACTCGGTGCCGGCCGACTTGGCCGCGTCCTCCGGGCTCGACGCCCCGGTGATCGCCTTGGTGTACTCGACCTTCAGCGGCTCGAAGAGGGAGCCGTTCTCCGGGATCCAGGCGCGCTCGACGGCCTTGTCCACGGCCGGCTTGAAGAACTGGACCATCTCGCTGGACTTGACGTCCGGCTGCTCGTAGGCGGCGGCCCGGGTCGGGAGCAGGCTGAGCTCCTTGGTGGACTGCACCTGCACGTCCTGCGAGGTCATGTACTCGACGAAGGCGTGCGCGGCGGCGCGGTTCTTGGAACCGGCGTAGACGGCGAGGTCGTGCCCGCCCTGCGGGGCACCGGCCTTGACGGAGCCGGCCGGGACGGCGGCGACGCCGAGGTTGGCCTTGTCCTTGAACTGGTCACCGGCGTAGGTGTCGGCGACGGCCCACGGACCGTTGATCATCATCGCGGCCTCGCCCGACTTGAAGGCGGTCTGCATGTTGGTCCAGCCGTCGGTGGCGTTGGTGATCGCCGCACCCGAGGTGACCAGGTCGCGGGCGGTCTTGAACGCCTTGACGCCGGCCGGGTTGTCGACGGTGACCGTCTTGTTCTTCGCGTCGACGAGGTCGCCGCCCTCGCCGTAGATCAGCGGCAGGAACCAGTAGGAGTCGTCGCCGCGCAGGTAGAGGCCGGCCTTGCCGGTCTTCGCCTTGATCGCGGCGGCGGCGGTCTTGACCTCCTCCAGGGTCTTGGGGGGCTGGACGCCGGCGTCGGCGAGCATCTTCTTGTTGTAGAAGAGGCCGAGGGTGTCGATGACCTGCGGGACCGCGTAGGTCTTGCCCTCGTACTTGCCGCTGGCCGCGGCCTGCGGCAGGAACTCGGCGTCGACCTTCTTGGCCGTCTCGGCCGGGACCTCGTCGAGGTAGCCGAGGGAGGCGAAGTCGGCGACCCAGCCGACGTCCGCGCGGATCACGTCAGGGGCTTCGGAACCGCTGCTGAAGGCGTTCTTGACCTTGTTCTGCGCGTCGCCGTACGGGACGTTGACGTACTTGACGGTGACCTTCGGGTGCTTCGCGGTGAACGCCTCGGCGATCTTCTGGAAGCTGGCCTTCTCGGCGTCGTTCGAGGTGTCCCACCACGTGACCGTGCCGGAGAGCTCCCCGCCGGCCTTGGTCTCGTCGCCGCCCTTGTCGTCACCGCCGCAAGCCGTCGCCGCGAGCGCCAGGGTCGCGACCAGCGCGGTGGCCGCTATGCCACGCCGCATATGAACTCCTTCGATGATCCCGGCCGCGCCCTCGCGGTCCCGAGTTGCAGGGAACGTAACAAGCCTGAAAGCCGACCGAAAGAGCTTGCGGCAATTTTCTGCAAGAGACGCTGATCGTTACATCCGTGTGTCCGGACGGTTGCCGCAACTTGCTGTCGGATCGAACGTCCTTCGGGTGCGCAGGCCCGCGACCAGCCCGCAACCAGGGGGCATGTAGACGCGTTGACCCCGATATGACCCATGAGCTGACCGCCGCCCGGCTTGCAAGCGCTTCCAGCAACGCCACCGGAAGCGGCGGCTGGTGGCGCGATGCCGTCATCTACCAGGTGTACGTACGCTCCTTCGCGGACAGCGACGGCGACGGCATCGGCGACCTCCAGGGGGTGCGCACCCGCCTGCCCCACCTGGCCCGGCTCGGGGTCGACGCCGTGTGGCTCACCCCCTTCTACGTCTCCCCGCAGGCGGACGGCGGCTACGACGTCGCCGACTACCGGGCCGTCGACCCCCTCTTCGGGGACCTCTCCGACGCCGACGAGCTCGTCCGGGCCGCCCACGCACTGGGCCTGCGGGTCATCGTGGACGTGGTGCCCAACCACACCTCCGACCGGCACGCCTGGTTCCGGGAGGCCCTCGCCGACCCCGGGGGCGAGGCCCGGGCCCGCTACCACTTCCGCCCCGGCCGCGGACCCGGCGGGGAGCTCCCGCCCAACGACTGGGAGTCCGTCTTCGGCGGCCCCGCCTGGACCCGCACCCCCGACGGGGCCTGGTACCTGCACCTCTTCGCCCCCGAGCAGCCCGACCTGAACTGGGAGCACCCCGAGGTGGCGCAGGAGTTCTCCTCCGTCCTGCGTTTCTGGCTCGACCTCGGCGTGGACGGGTTCCGCATCGACGTGGCCCACGGCATGGTCAAGGCGCCCGGTATGCCCGACATCGGGCGCGGCGCCCAGGCCACCTTGATCGGCACCGAGCCGCTCCCCTTCTTCGACCAGGACGGCGTCCACGAGATCCACCGCTCCTGGCGGCGGCTGCTCGACTCCTACGAGGGCCCGCGCATCGGCGTCGCGGAGGCCTGGGCGCCGACGTCCGAGCGGCTCGCCCTGTACGTACGGCCCGACGAACTGCACCAGGCCTTCAATTTCCGCTTCCTGAACTGTCCCTGGGAGACCGGGGCGATGCGGACCGTCATCGACGAGTCCCTGGCCGCCACCGCCTCCGTCGGCGCCACCACCACCTGGGTGCTGTCCAACCACGACGTCGTACGCCACGTCACGCGGTACGGGGGCGGCGCCCGGGGCCTGGCCCGCGCCCGGGCCGCCGCGCTGCTGATGCTCGCCCTGCCCGGGTCGGCCTACCTCTACCAGGGCGAGGAGCTCGGCCTGCCCGAGGTCGCCGACCTCCCCGACGCCGTGCGCCAGGACCCCGCCTTCCTGCGCTCGGCCGGGCAGGACGGGCTGCGTGACGGCTGCCGCATCCCGCTGCCCTGGTCCGGCGAGCGGCCCCCGTACGGGTTCGGGCCGGCCGGCAG
Organism: Streptomyces vinaceus; assembly: GCF_008704935.1. Lineage (NCBI taxonomy): Bacteria > Bacillati > Actinomycetota > Actinomycetes > Kitasatosporales > Streptomycetaceae > Streptomyces > Streptomyces vinaceus. The sequence goes on along the minus strand of NZ_CP023692.1, from coordinate 5,237,930 downwards.
CTGGCTGCCGCAGCCCGCCGACTGGGCCCCGCTCAGCGTCGCCGCCCAGACCGGCGACCCCCACTCCACGCTGGAGCTGTACCGCGCCGCCCTGGAGCTGCGCCGCGCGCTGCCCGGCCTCGGCTCCCCCGACGCCGGCCCGCTGACCTGGCTGCCGGCGCCCGAGGGCATGCTCCTCTTCACTCGGCCCGGGTTCGCCTGCACCCTCAACAGCCGCTCCGAGCCGCTCGAACTCCCCGCGCCGGGGCGCCCCGTACTCTCCAGCGCGCCGGTGGAGACCGACGGCCGGACCGTGCTGCTGCCGCCGGATTCGTGCACGTGGTGGGCGTTGTGAGCCGGGGACCGGTACAGTCCAATCCCGTGACCGCACGGCTAGCCGACATCGCAGCCCAGGCGGGGGTCAGCGAAGCCACAGTCAGCCGCGTGCTCAACGGCAAGCCCGGTGTGGCCGCCGGCACCCGTGAATCGGTGCTGGCCGCGCTCGACGTGCTCGGCTACGAGCGCCCGGTCAAGCTGCGCCAGCGCAGCGCGGGGCTCGTCGGCCTCATAACCCCCGAGCTGGACAACCCCATCTTCCCGGCGCTCGCGCAGGTCATCGGCCAGGCGCTGACCCGGCAGGGGTACACCCCGGTGCTGGCCACCCAGACGCCCGGCGGGTCCACCGAGGACGAGCTCACCGAGATGCTGGTCGACCGCGGGGTCTCCGGCATCATCTTCGTCTCCGGGCTGCACGCCGACACCACCGCCGACATGGGCCGCTACGACCAACTCCGCGGGCAGGGCGTCCCGTACGTCCTGATCAACGGGTTCTCCGACAGGGTGCAGGCCCCCTTCGTCTCCCCCGACGACCGCGCCGCCATGCAGCTCGCCGTGACCCACCTGACCGCGCTCGGCCACACCCGGATCGGGCTGGCGGTCGGGCCCAAGCGGTTCGTGCCCGTCCTGCGCAAGATCGAGGGCTTCCGGCTCGGGATGAAGGAGCGGCTCGGTCTCGACGAGGCCGAGGTCGAGGAGCTGATCCAGCACTCCCTGTACACCCTGGAGGGCGGGCAGGCCGCGGCGACCGCGCTCATCGCGCGCGGCTGCACCGCCGTCGTGTGCGCGAGCGACATGATGGCGCTCGGGGCGATCCGTGCGGCCCGGCAGCAGGGGCTGCGGGTGCCGCAGGACGTCTCGGTCGTCGGCTTCGACGACTCCCCCCTCATAGCGTTCACCGATCCGCCGCTGACCACCATCCGGCAGCCGGTGCAGGCCATGGGGCAGGCGGCGGTCCGTACGCTCCTGGAGGAGATCGGCGGTACGCCGGCCCCGCACAGCGAGTTCGTCTTCCTCCCCGAGCTGGTGGTCCGCGGATCCACCGCCTCCGGCCCGCAGCTGGGGGCACCTCCCGGCCGGAGGCCGGGAGAGTAGGGGACCGTCTACTCCCCAGGGGTGAGCGTGCTGCGCCCCAGACCGTCCCGAGGGATGATCGAAGGCGAGAGCGCATCTGGCAGACTCTTTCCCCATGGGTGAATCGAGCGTGAAGACACTGGAAACCCGGACGGAAGTGCCGTCATCCCGCGTGGTCGGCGATGAGGCCCGTCCGGTTGCTCAGCGCGCTCTCCTGCCCCGGCTGCGCGCCCCGCGCCGGCCGCGGATCTGGTTCGAGATCCTGCTCATCGGGGTCAGCTACTGGACGTACTCGCTCATCCGCAACGCGGTGCCCGAGCAGAAGGCGGACGCCCTCGCGAACGCCGACTGGCTGTGGGACCTCGAACGCACCCTCGGCATCGCGGTGGAGCAGTCGGTCAACCACGCCGTGAACTCGGTGACGTGGCTGATCGTCGGCATGAACTACTACTACGCCACCCTCCACTTCATCGTGACCATCGGCGTCCTGGTGTGGATCTACCGCTTCCATCCGGGGCGTTACGCGGCCACCCGCATGGTCCTCTTCGCCACCACGGGCGTGGCCCTGCTCGGCTACTACTTCTTCCCGCTCGCGCCGCCGCGGCTGATGAACGGCGGGCACTTCGTCGACACCGTGCTGGTCCACCACACCTGGGGCTCGATGGCCTCCGGCAACCTCAAGCACATGTCGAACCAGTACGCGGCCATGCCCTCCATGCACATAGGGTGGTCGCTCTGGTGCGGACTGACGATCTTCGCGGTCGCCTCCGCCCCGTGGGCCCGGATCCTGGGCCTGCTCTACCCGGTGGCCACCCTCCTGGTCATCGTGGCCACCGCCAACCACTTCTGGCTGGACGCCGTGGGCGGCATGCTCTGCCTCGCGTTCGGCTACACCGTCTCGCGCGCCTGGTACGGCTCGCTGCCGCACCGGCTGCCGCGCGAGCCGGAGGAGACGGGACCGCATCCCGCCACGTCGGCCCTGCTGAACCGGTTCCGCGGGGCCTGAGCCGCCCTGGTCGGGCGATGTCAGTGGGTGTTGTGAGCGTGCGCCTCGCCAGCAGGAACGATCAAGGAGGCGGTGTGCAGGACGTGGAGCGGCACGAGGTCGGCGAGCACCGGATGACCGAGGCCCTGGAAGATGTCCCGGGACGGGCCTACGACCACTGGTACCGGCTGCGGTACGGCGGCGGGCTGTCCCTGAAGGGGCTCCACGAGACCCGTCGGGACCTCCTCGACCACGTCGGCGCGCGGACGCAGGCGGACCCGGGGCTGACCGGGGCCGTCGCACGCCGCGCGCTGCTGACGGCGGCCGAATGCGCGTTGGGGGAGCTCTCCCTCGGCTGTTTCCCGAACGGCGACTTCGAAGTGCCGTTCCCGCTCCTCCACGAGGAGCTCAGCAGCATGGACCTCTCCTTCGGCGGCGACGCCGTCGACCGGGCGCCCACGGCCCGGACCTGGCTGGACGCCTTCGCGCTGTGCGTGGCCTGCGGGTTGGTCCGGGAGCGGGACCGGGTGATCGGCCTGCTGCTGCGGAACGACTACGCACCGGCCCTGCGCGACGGCGTGCCGTACTCGCCGCTCGACTCGCACTCCGACCCGGCCGAGCTCGCCGAGATGGACGCGCTGTGCCTCTACCTGACGCCGGCGGCCGGACACCTGCCGCGGGACCGGCCGGACACGACCCTCCGCAAGCCCGAGGCCGCCGAGCGCGCCGAGGCCGCCCGGCGGCTGGACGGCTTCGAGGTGCTCACTGCGGACCAGCGGCTGCTGCGCGTCCTGCTGGACGACGACCAGGCCGCCTTCGAGCGCGCCCTGGCCGGGATACTCGCCGGTTTCCGCGAGGGCGCGGCCGAGGACGCGCCCGCCCGCTCCCTCCTCCCAGTCGCCACCATCGCCTTGGCCGCGCTGGCCGTCCAGGTCCACGGCTGGCGGCTCGGCGTCACCTCCGCCTACCTGCCGCAGAGCCTCCTGCACGCCTGACCGTCGTCACGCCTCCTCGCGGTACGTGATCCGGCCGCCCGACATCGTGAGCCGGATCGGGGCCTGTGCCAGCTCGTCCGGGGCGGTCTCCACGGGGTCGAGCGCGAAGGCCGTCAGGTCCGCCCGGAAGCCGGCCGCGATCCGGCCCGCCACCCGCTGCTCCCCCGCCGCGATCGCCGCGTGCGAGGTCATGCCCTCCAGGGCCATCAGCCCGGTCAGGGCGGGTCCGGCGACGGCCGCGCCCAGGGGGCTGCGGGCGACGGCCAGGACCCGGCGGGCGTCGTGGTGGGCGATCGGCCAGTCGGAGCCCAGGGCCAGCACGGCCCCCGCCTCGCGCAGGTCCCGGCAGCGCCAGGCCCTCCCCGCCCGGTCCGCGCCCAGCCGCTTCGACCACTCGTCGCTGTGGTCGGCCCGGGTGTACGCGGTGTGCGGCGGCTGCATCGAGGCGATCACGCCGAGCTCCGCGAACCGCTTCAGCTGGTCGTCCGGGACGGTCTCGATGTGCTCGATCCGGTGCCGCATCCGGGCGCGGGCGCCCAGCGAGGCCACCGTGTCCAGGACGTGGCGGACGGCCGCGTCGCCGATGGCGTGCGTCGCGGTGCGCACCCCGGCCGCGTCGAGGGTCCGTACGGCCGCCGAGTAGGCCTCGGGATCGGGCCAGAAGGCCTCCGTGCCCCGGCCGTGGCAGTCGGCGTGCTCCAGCCAGGCGGTGCCGCCCTCGACGGTGCCGTCCATGAAGAACTTGACCCCGCCGACCTGCCAGTGGCGGCCGCGCAGCCCCTGGAGTTCGATCAGCTCCGCCAGGTCCCCGGGGGTGGCGCCCGGCATGCACCAGGGCGCCAGGTTCAGCCGCAGCGGCAGGTCGCCGTCGTACTCGACGCCCGCGAGCAGGGCCGGTACGTCGCCGTCGCCGAGGTCCATCACATGGGCCCCGGTGAGGCCGGTGGCGGCCATCTCGCCGAGCAGGGCGGTGAGCCGGGCGCGCCGCTCGGCGGCCGAGGGCTTGGGGGCGAGGGCGCCGACCAGGGCCATCGCGGCGTGCTCGACGAGGTGCCCGGTGGGGCGGCCGTCCGGATCGCAGACGATCTCCGAGCGCTGGTCGAACGTACGCGGGCCGGTGATGCCCGCGGCGTCCAGGGCCGCGCCGGAGGCGAGGGCCGAGTGGCCGTCGTACAGGCGCAGGAAGGCGGGGGCGCCGGCCAGGGCCTCCTCGATCAGGGCCTTGTCGACGGGGCGTCCGCCGAAGGCGTTGTGGTCGAGGCCGTGGCCGAGGACCCAGCCTCCGAGGCGGGGCGCGGTGCGCAGGGCGGTCCGCAGCTGGTCGAGGTCGCGGACGGCCGAGAGGTCGGCGCCGGTGGCCATCTCGATGCCCCAGACGGGGTGGCTGTGGGCGTCGGCCAGGCCGGGGGTGAGGGTGGCGCCGCCGAGGTCGAGCACCTCGGTGGCGGGGCCGCGCCAGTCGCGTACGTCGGCCTCGTCGCCGACGGCGAGGATCTCGCCGCCGAGGACGGCTACCGCGCGGGCCTCGGGGCGGGCCGGGTCGAGGGTACGGACGCGGGCTCCGGTGAGGACGGTGTCGGCAGCGGGCACGGCTGTTCTCCTTCGGGTACGTCGGTCGCGGGCTCGGCGGCGAAGCGGGCGTAGGTCTCGGGGCGGCGGGTCTCCAGGCGGTGCGCGAGGCCGAGCCCGGCCAGGAACACGGCGGGGACGAGGGCGACGAGGACGGTGTTGACGGTGGTGGAGGCCATGGTGAACAGGCCCACCTTGGAGACGACGAGGCAGATCGCGACGGCCAGCAGCAGGGCGGCGGCGATCGGCGCGACCACGGTCCGCCAGGGGCCCTCGGTGTGCGCGGTGCGCCGGAAGTAGACGGGTACGGCGATCGCGGCGAGGAGCATCAGCGCCATGAGCCCGATCATGCCCGGCGTGTTCACCCAGAGCAGCAGCTGCTGGTACGGATCGGCCCCGGCGAGCGCGAAGGCGAGGACGATCACTGCGCCGAGGGCGGTCTGGACGAGCCCGGCGAAGTACGGGGAGCGGTGGCGCGGGTGGACCCGGCCGAGGGCGGCGGGCAGTACGCCCTCCTCGGCGAGGGCGAGCGCGTAGCGGTTGATGGCGTTGTGGAAGGCGAGGAGGGAGGCGATGACGCTGGTGACGATGAACAGGTGCATGAGGTCGGCCGCCCAGGGGCCGACGTACGTGGTGATCGCGGCGAAGAAGAGGCCGCCGGGGTCCTCGGCGGCGGCCGCCACGACCTCCTCCGCTCCGAAGGCCTGGATGACGGTCCAGACGATGAAGGCGTAGAAGAGGCCGAGGAAGGCGACGGCGATGTAGGTGGCGCGCGGGATGGTCCGGTCGGGGTCACGGGCCTCGCGCCGGTAGATGACGGTGGACTCGAAGCCGGTGAACGCGGCGAAGGCGAAGGCCAGGACGGCGGCGGTGCCGGGGACGAGGACCGCGCCGGGGGCGAAGGAGCCGGCCGAGAGTCCGTGGGCGCCGCCCTTCAGGAGGACGCCTCCCGCGAGCAGGACGAGTATCCCGGTCTCGGCGACGAGCAGGACGCCGAGCACCTTGGCTCCGAAGTCGATGGAGCGGAAGCCGCCGTACCAGATGAGGGCGAGGCCGGCGAGGGAGACGGGCAGCCAGGGGACGTCGAGGCCGGCGAGGGCGTGGGCGGTGTCGGCGGTGGTGGTGCCGAGCAGGCCGTAGACGCCGATCTCCATGCCGTTGTAGCCGACGAGGGCGAGCAGGGCGGCGCCGATGCCGACGCGCTTGCCGAGGCCGCGGGCGACGTACGCGTAGAAGGCGCCGCCGCTGCTGCGGACGTGGCGGCTCATGGTGGTGAACCCGACGGCGAAGACGGCGAGGGTGAGGCCCGCGAGGAGGTACCCGGCGGGGGCGCCGATGCCGCCGAGCAGGATCGCCACGGGGGCGACGCCGGCCATGACGGTGAGCGGGGCGGCGGCGGAGACGACGAAGAAGGAGATGTCGGCGGTGCCGAGCGCCGCGCGGCGCAGGGCGGGTGGTCTGTCGGTCGGCGGTTCCGGTGTTGCGGGCATGCGGGGGTACACCCTTCGGGGAGACCAAAACCTAAAGGCTTTAGGTTCGCGGCAATGTAGCCTCCGGTTTTGGCGTACGGGAAGACCTCACGGCGGGAGAAACCGATGGCACGGCCGCGCACCCCCCTCCTCGACCGGGAGCGGATCGCCGCGACCGCCCTGCAACTGGTCGCGGAGCAGGGCGAGTTCAGCGTCCCGCAGATCGCGCGGGCGCTGGGCGTGCAGACCGGGTCGGTGTACCACCACGTGGACGGCCGGGCGGGGGTGGTGGAGCTGGTGCGGGAGCTCGTATGCGATCGGATCGCCGGCGAAACGCTGGACCTGGAGCCGTGGGACCGGGCCCTGGAGGCCTGGGCGCGCTCGTACCGGGCCGCCTTCGCCGCCTCGCCGCGGGCCATCCCGCTGCTGATGACCACGCCGGTGCGGGCCCCCCGGGTGCTGGCCCAGTACGAGCGGGCGGTCGGCATGCTGCTGGCGGCGGGGTTCACCCGTGACCGGGTCATGCCGCTGTTGACGGCGCTGGAGAACCTGGTGCTCGGCTCGGCCCTGGACCTGGCCGCCCCCGAGGCCATGTGGGAGCCCTCCCCCGAGACCCCGCTGCTCGCGGACGCCCTGGCGGCCGTAGGCCCGGGCCGCGCGGACGCCGCCTTCGACCTGGGCCTGGCCGCGTTCCTGACGTACGCCCGCTCCCTGCTGGGGGGTACGGCCTGAGGGCTGCGGCGCGAGGCCGGCGGGGGTGGGTGCCGCCTGCGCGGCGTACGCCCGCACCCTGCGGGGCGCGTACGGGAGCGGTCAGCGGGTGCGCGCTCCGCGCGGGCCCAGCCATCGCACCAGCACCCCGCGCCGGAGCCCGGGCGAGGGCGCCGGCGCGGGCATCGGGGCCGCCGCCGGGCCGCCGTCCGCGCTCGCGCCGATCCGCGCCAACGCCTCGGTGAGGGTGCGGACGTAGGCCTCGTCGGCGAGGATCCGCACGCTGTCGTAGGGGTGGCTGAGACGTTCCTCCGCCGCCAGGATCCGGCGCAGCAGGGGCGCCGCCGCTGCGGCCGGGGCGCCGATCTCGCCGAGGTGGCGCACCGCTTCCCGCCTCGGCAGGGCCGGCAGGCCCGTCCACTCGGGGTCCACCTCCGCCAGCAGCACCGGCACGGCGGGTTCCGGGTCCCCGGTGATCCGCCAGTACGCGTGGGCCGCGGCGACGCGGGTCCATGCCCCGGGCGATTCCACCAGGGCGCGCACGGTGTCCGCGTGGGCGGCGGCCAGCGGCCCCAGATCGGCCAGGAAGGGCAGCCCGTGGCTCGCGCTGCCGGAACCCACGGCCGCGCCGCACACGGCGAGGGCCAGCGCGGGATCCCCGGTGGCCCTCCAGTGCGCCCAGGCGGCCAGCCGCGGGTGGTGACGCCGGGCCTGCGGGGCGCGGCCGGTGGCGAAGCCGGCCAGCCGGTCGGCGGCGCCGGCCGCGGCCGGGCCCGTCCGGCCCAGGACGCGCAGCGCGTCGTAGGCGTACGGGCCGTCCAGGTACGGGAGCACCTCGGGCAGGGCGGGCGCGGAGGCCGGGCCCCACTGCGCGAGGAGTTCGAGGACGGAGGTGCTCGCGTGGTACTTCGGCGGGTCCTGGCGCAGCACCGCCCGCATCGCCGGGAGGAGCTCCGCGGCGGGCAGCGCGGCCAGGACGCGGACGTGCATGCGGTGGGTCGGGAAGTGGCCGTCCCTCGCGAGGCGCCGCAGCGCGGGCAGCGCCCGGAGGTCGCCCAGCCCGGCCAGGGCGCAGGCGAGTTCGTCCCCCCGGCCGCGCCGCTCGTCGAGGGCCCTGGCGATCCGGTCGGCGTGCGCGGAGACGGCGGGCCCGGCCTGGGCCAGCGCCCTGGCGGCGTCCCAGCTGTGGCGCGTCTCCTCGCAGGCGGCCGTGACGACGGCGTCCCAGCACTCGGGACCCGGCCGCCGGTACCGGACCACGGCCTTGACGGCCGAACCCGCGGTCCTCACGCGGCGCCGCAGGAGGGGCCCGCGGCCGGCGGCCTGATGCGCATGTCTCCCCCGGTGGCTTCTCGACGGACGTCGGCGGATCACGAGGCGTCAGAGCCTTCCCCGGATCTTGCCACAGCGCGTGGCCGAGTGGCGGGGCCCTGCCCACGGGAGTGAACTGGAAGGGGAGGTACGTGAAAAGACGTGACGGAGGAGAGTCATGCGTCGCTCACACCTGCTCGCGCTGACGGGCCTCGCGCTCTCGGCGTCGCTCACCCTCGGACCGGTCGCCCTGGCGGCGCAGCCCTCGTCCGGCCAGGTCTCCATCGCACCGGCCGCGACCCTCTGCAGACTGGACGGCACGGTCTGGGACTACTCCACGGGGCATGTCTCCACGGACCAGAAGGCCCGTGCCTCCTGCGAGGGGCTGAGGCAGGGCGAAGCCCGCGGGGCGGACGACGGCCGGCAGTGCCGCCCGAAGAACTACCCGCTGTGGGTGCCCAACCCCAACGAGGTGACGAGCGCCAAGCAGCGCAGCTTCAAGATCGGGTACGACAGGGCCTACCAGCGCGAATGGAACAACGCCAACTGCCAGAACCGCCCGCAGCCCGAGCCTTACTACCCGCCCGTGCACTGACCTCGCGCGCCTCGTCGGTTGAGCATGGGCGGGATCGGTCTGGCCACGCACATCAAGTCCCTCCCGGCCGGCGCAACGGCTACCTGGCCCGTTACCACGAGCGGCTCCCCACCGGCCGGATCGTGACCTGCACGGTCTCGTACAACAACCCGCCCGCGATGGCGGCAGCGGCTCGCGAACGCCGCGCCGAGCCCACCGGGGCCGAGCCGAAGCCGACTCCTCGCCCACCGCCTGCGGGGAGCTGCTCCCGCCCCGGCTGCCGGACTCCGGTGCGGCGCGCCCCGTGGCGCCCGACCGCGAGGTCGATCCCCTCCGAACGTGCGACGGCTGCGACCGCGCCTTCCGCTCCCCTGCCCCCGGACGCGCGGGCGGCGTAACACCTGGCATTCAGTGCGCGCCGAGCCAGACGGCTGCAAGGGCGGCGGCGAGGCCGAGGTGGGAGACGGCGAGCAGCCCCCATTCCACCGGGGCCATGCGCCATCGACTACGTGCCAAGAGCTGCCACTCGTACACCGTCGCGCCGAGGGCGAGGACCAGCAACGGCGCCCACAGCAGGGCCCACCAGGACCAGGAGTCGGCAAAGCGGAGAACCGCGCACACCGCGCCGAAGAGGAGAGCAGTCGGAAACCATCCGGGTTTGCGCTGTTCTTCGGCGGTACGCGGTGGAACTGAGGGAGTGTCCACGTCTTGTGTCCTCTCGGGTTCACGCAGGCAGGGCTGCGGGGCGTGCCGCAACCATGGCTGCGACACGCCCCCTTTCGATCAGAGCTCAGTGCTCAGTGCTCATCAGTGGAAGAGCTGCCAGATCGTGAGCAGGTCACCGCCCAGGCCGGCGGCAGTCAGAGGAGCCTTCCAATACCAGGCCAGGCCGTCGTACCAGGCCTTGAATTCGCTGTACGTGCCGGCGACGGCCTTGGCGAAGCCGGGGATCTTCTTGAACAGCTTGACGATGCCGTCGAACTTGCCTGCGGCAGCGCTCTCGCCGTTCGCCACCTCGACCAGCTCGGCACGTTCGGCCGCGCTGTATTCGATGGGGGAGTTCAGCAGTGCGGTGGCCATCGATCGGACCACCTGCTGCTGCTCCTGCGTTGCCGCGGTGACGGTCGGGGCAGCCGGTGCGGTGCTCGCCTGCGCCGCAGTACCGCCGAGGCCCAGGGCCAGTGCCGCAAGTATGGCGACGCCCCCGATGCGCATGGTGTTGCGATTCACGTAGTCTTCCCTTTGCGTCATGCACAAAGGGGTGCGGAGATCAGGTGCCTGTTCGTGGAGCCGTCGGCTTGGACACTTTCGGCCCGAACCGGCCCTGGCTCCGCTCCCCCGTGCGAATTGCCATGTGTGCGCAGCTGGTTGGACTGGTCAGGTTCAACCGGTGCACATTCACGAACGTAATACAGCTACCCGATCTTGCCCAAGGACTTCCCGGCGCGATGCGGAGCACCAGCCGCATTTCGGTCATCCGTTCTGCTTCCGGAAGTGCTTTCTCCAGTGCCTCGGCAGCGCCCCCGGCTGCGACGATCCTCTGGGAGTGCACGCCGCTCACAACTCGCGAATGGATCGACAGAAGGCTCGAATCGCATGAGCGTCGGCGTGTCCGCCGTTGGCAGGAACGAATTTTGCTCGCGCAGTCCCGATCCCGTGACGACTCACGGACCGCTCCTGCCGGAACGGCCCGGGCCCGGACGGACTACGCCCCGTAGAACAGGTCGTCGACGACGGCGCGGGCGCGGCGGGTGATGCGGCGGTAGTCGTCGAGCAGTTCGCCGACCGTGCCCTCCGCGTAGCCGAGGTAGCGGCCGACCGCCCCCAGTTCGCGGGCCTCCGAGGGGAAGGTGTCCCCGGCGCGGCCGCGGACCAGCATCACGGCGTTGCGGACACGGGTGGCCAGTACCCAGGCCTCGTCCAGGATCTGCGCCTCCTCGGTCGGGATCAGCCCGGCCGCGTGCGCGGCGGCCAGGGCCTCGCGGGTCCGGGTGGTGCGCAGGCCCGGTTCCGACCAGGCGTGCTGCATCTGGATCAGCTGGACGGTCCACTCGACGTCGCTGAGGCCGCCGCGGCCCAGCTTGGTGTGGAGCGTGGGGTCGGCGCCGCGCGGGAGGCGTTCGGACTCCATCCGCGCCTTCAGGCGGCGGATCTCGCGTACGGCGTCCTCGCCGAGGCCCTCCACCGGGTAGCGCAGCGGGTCGATCAGCTCGATGAAGCGGGCGCCGAGCTCCATGTCGCCCGCGACCGGTTCGGCGCGCAGCAGGGCCTGGCTCTCCCAGGTCAGGGACCAGCGCCGGTAGTAGGCGGCGTACGAGGACAGCGTACGGACCAGGGGGCCGGAGCGGCCTTCCGGGCGCAGGTCGGCGTCGATGAGCAGCGGCGGGTCGGCGGTGGGGAGTTGGAGCAGCCTGCGCATTTCGGCGATGACGGTCTGGGCGGCCTTGGCGGCCTCCTGTTCGTCGACGCCCTCGCGGGGTTCGTGGACGAACAGGACGTCGGCGTCGGATCCGTAGGCCAGTTCGTGGCCGCCGAAGCGGCCGACGCCGATGATCGCGAAGCGGGTGGGCAGGGTTTCGCCCCAGTGGTGGCGGACGGCGGCGCGCAGGGCTCCGGCGACGGTCGCCGCGGTGAGGTCGGAGACGGCGCCGCCGACGCGGTCCACGAGGGCTCCGGCGTCCTCCTCGGCCGGGCGCTCCTCCGTACCGTACGAGCGGATGATGTCGGCTGCGGCCGTACGGAACAGCTCGCGGCGGCGGACCCCGCGGGCGGCCGCGACGCCGGCCTCGGCGCTGTCGGCGCGGCCGACGGCGGCGAGCACCTCCTGCTCCAGCGCCTCGTGCGTACGGGGGGCGAGCCCGCCCGGGTCGCCGAGCAGGGCGACGGCCTCGGGGGCGCGCATCAGCAGGTCGGGGGCGAGCCGGCCGGCGGACAGCACGCGGGCCAGGTTCTCGGCGGCGGCGCCCTCGTCGCGCAGGAGCCGCAGGTACCAGGGGGTCTTGCCCAGGGCGTCGGAGACCTTGCGGAAGTTCAGCAGGCCGGCGTCCGGGTCGGCGGAGTCGGCGAACCAGCCGAGCATGACCGGGAGCAGGGTGCGCTGGATGGCGGCCTTGCGGGTGACGCCGGAGGCGAGGGCTTCGAGGTGGCGCAGGGCCGAGGCGGGGTCGGCGTAGCCGAGGGCTTCGAGGCGCTGGCCGGCGGCGCGGGGGGAGAGCCGGGCCTCGCCGGGGGCGAGCTGGGCGACGGCGTCGAGCAGCGGCCGGTAGAAGAGCTTCTCGTGCAGGCGCCGGACCACGGAGGCGTGGCGGCGCCAGGCCTTGTTGAGTTCGGCGACGGGTTCGGTGCGCAGCCCCAGCGAGCGGCCCAGGCGGCGCAGGTCGGCCTCGTCCTCGGGGACGAGGTGGGTGCGGCGCAGCCGGTACAGCTGGATGCGGTGCTCCATGGCGCGCAGGAAGCGGTACGCGTCGTTCAGCTGGGCGGCGTCGGTGCGGCCCACGTATCCGCCGGCGGCGAGGGCGTGCAGGGCGTCGAGGGTGGAGCCGGAGTGCAGGCCGGCGTCGCTGCGGCCGTGGACGAGCTGGAGGAGCTGGACGGCGAACTCGACGTCGCGCAGGCCGCCGGGACCGAGCTTGAGCTCGCGGTCGACCTGGGCCGCGGGGATGTTGTCGACGACGCGGCGGCGCATCTTCTGGACGTCGGCGACGAAGTTCTCGCGTTCGGCGGCGTGCCAGACCAACGGCGTTATGGCGTCGATGTACTGGGCTCCCAGGTCCGCGTCGCCGGCGACGGCGCGGGCCTTGAGGAGGGCCTGGAACTCCCAGGTCTTGGCCCAGCGCTGGTAGTAGGCGAGGTGGGAGGCGAGGGTGCGGACGAGGGGGCCGTTGCGGCCCTCGGGGCGCAGGTTGGCGTCGACGGGCCAGATGGTGCCCTCGATGGTGGTCTCGGAGCAGATCCGCATGAGGTGGGAGGCGAGGCGGGTGGCGGCCTGGATGCCCTTGCCCTCGTCGGTGCCGGGGGCGGTCTCCCCGACGAAGATGACGTCGACGTCGGAGACGTAATTGAGCTCGTTGCCCCCGCACTTGCCCATGGCGATGACGGCGAGCCGGCAGGCGGCGGCGTCGTCCGGGGCGGCGGCGGACGCGATCCGCAGGGCTGCGCGCAGGGTGGCGGTGGCGAGGTCGGCGAGCTCGGCGGCGGTCTGGGCCACGTCGATGGTGCCGCAGACGTCGCGGGCGGCGATGGAGAGCAGGCAGCGGCGGTAGGCGACGCGCAGGGCGACGGGGTCGTGGGCCTGGGCGAGTCCCTGCTCGAACTCGGCGAGCCCCGGGTGCAGGTCGGCGGCCTCGTAGGTGACGAGCGCGTGCCAGTCGCGGGGGTGCCGGGCGAGGTGGTCGCCGAGCGCCTCGGAGGCGCCGAGCACGCCGAGGAGGCGGTCGCGCAGCGGCTTGGCGCTGACGAGGGTGTCCAGGAGCGCGGGCCGCTCGTCCGCGCTCTGCGCCTCGGCGAGCCGGACGAGCCCGAGGAGGGCCAGGTCGGGATCGGCGGTGGCCCCGAGGGCGTCGAGGAGCACCGGATCGGTGCGTACGGAGGCCAGCGCGTCGGAGTCGAGCAGCCGGGCGGCGGCCGAGGGGTCGGTGAAGCCGCTGCGCAGCAGCCTCATGAAGGTACTGCTCCTGCGTCCCGGGACTGTCATCCCGCCGCCTCCCGCGTACGTCGCCTTCGCCGCCACTGGCCGTGCGGGCCCCGAGCGTGCCTGAGTGGAGCCTAGCCGGAGCAGGCGTTCGACCACCGGCCCGACCGGGCACGTACCATGATCCCTATTATCGGATTATCTGTATAAATACGGACGCTTTTCCTCCGCTCCGCGCCACCGCAAAAGGACCTCCATGCCCGAACGACCCCCCTTCCAGGGCCACACTCCCTGGCCGGGCGGACCGGGCGGGAGCCCCTTCGACGACCCGGCCCCGGCGCCCGGCGGCCCGGCCCCGACCCCGGCCCCGGCGCCCGGCGGCCCGGCCCCGGCGGCCGCACGCGGCGGCCGGCGTGCCGCGCGGCGGGCACGGGCCGCCGAGGCCGCGGGCCACCGGAGCGCACGCGCACGGAGCCGGATCGTCAAGGCGGTCTGCGCCGTTGCCGCCGTCGCGGCGGGCTGCATGCTCCTGCTCCGCGGCGGCGAGGCCCTCGCCGGCATCGGCGGCGACCGGCGCGGTCCCGCCCCGGCCACCGCCGTCGACGCGCCCGACCCCGGCCGGGTGCTCCAGATCGTCGCCCACCCCGACGACGACCTGTACTTCATGAACCCCGACCTGCGGTACTCCATAGCCGCCGGCCACCCCGTCACCACCGTCTACCTCACCGCCGGCGAGGCGGACGGCGTCAACGCCACCGAAGGCAAACAGAGCACCACCGCGCCCAACAAGCCCGCCTACGCCGAAGCCCGCCAGAACGGCATCCGCGCCGCCTACGCCAAGATGGCCACCGGCGACCGCACCAGCGCCTGGAAGCGCACGGCCGTCCCCACCAAGGGCGGCGGCCACGCCGAGGTCGACGTCCTCGTCGCCAAGCCCGAGGTCAACCTCGTCTGGCTGCAGCTGCGCGAGGCCGGCACCGTCTACGACAGCGCCCCCGACAGCCTGCACGGCCTGTGGGACGGCAAGATACCGGCGCTCGGCGCCCAGCTCGCCTCCGGCAGCCCGGTCAAGCAGCGCTTCTCGTACTCCAAGGACCAGGTCGTCCGCACCCTCGTCGGCGTCCTGGAGCAGTACGGGCCGACCACCGTCCGCGCCCAGGACCCCACCCCCGGCCGGTTCCCCGACACCAAGAAGTACACCGACCACCAGGACCACTTCTACGGCGCCCGCTTCGTGCAGGCCGCCCTCGCCGCGTACGCGAAGGACGTCGACGCCAAGGACCGCCCGCACTTCGCGGTGCAGAACTACGTCGGCTACTTCAACGGCTCCCTGCCCAGCGCCCTGGACCCCGACGAGGCCAAGGAGAAGCTGGACATCCTGGACACGTACGCCTGGCTCGACAAGCAGAACCACTGCGGCAGCGACGCCGGCTGCGGCGACCTCAAGGTCGCCGACCACCCCGCCGGCAACGGCTGGACCTCCACCGTCAACTACGCCCGCGGCACCGGCACCTCCTGGCTGACCTCCGACAAGGACCACGGCCTGTGGGCCTTCAAGGTGCTCGACGGCCAGGTCGCCCTCTGGCACCGCTCCGGCCCCATCGGCGCCTGGAGCGGTCCGCGCCTGCTGCCCGGCACCGGCATGGACCCGGGCGTGGCCACCGTCACCCTCCCGGACGGGAGGATCGCCGCCTTCGGCACCCGTACGTCCTTCGGCGCGCGGCCCGCGGAGTACCGGCGCGAGGTCGTGTACACCGTCCAGAAGGCCCCCGGCACGGAGGAGTTCGGGGACTGGCAGTCGCTCGGCACGCCCGAGACCGCCGATGAGAACTGGACCTCCGACATCAGCGCCCCCGCCGTCGCGGTCGACGGCACGGGGCAGTTGGCGGCGTACGTCCGCGACGGCGCGGGCTCCCTGCGCGGCCGGGTGCAGCTCGCGAACGGCGGCTGGGGGCCGTGGGCCTCGTACGGCGGCTCCGGCCTGCACGGCACCCCGGTCACCGCCACCGACGGCGCCGGGCGGCGCATGGTGTTCGCGGCGACCACCAAGTCGGTGGTGGGCTGGACGCAGCCCAAGCCCGGCGCCCCGCTCGGGCCGGCCACCCCCACGGGGCTGCCGGACACGACGCTGCCGCTGACCGCGCAGGGGCGCGAGGGCGGGGTGCGGCTGTGGTTCCGCAAGCCCGGCTCGGGCAATGTCCGTACCGCCCTGGTCACGGGCGACGGCGGGCTGAAGGTCAACCACCTCACCGACCTCGGCGGGCTCCAGGGCTTCGGCTCGGTGACGGCGAGCGGGCACGTGCTGGCCGGCCGCTCGGCCGGCGGGCTGCTGGGCTCGGGCCTCGGGGAGGGGCGGCCGTGGGAGCGCTCGCCGCTGATGTTCGTCGGGGCGCCGTCGTCCACGGCGACCGGCAGGAACCTGGTCAGCCTGGCGGTGGTGGGGCTCGACGCGCGCCTGTACGTGACCTCGTCGGCGGACGACGCGGACGCGCACCTCGCGCCGTGGGTGCCGGTGGGCCCGCGCAACGCCGCTCGCTGAGCGGCTCGCTGAGCGAGCGGCGTTGCGCGGGCCGCTGAGCGCGTCCACATCCCGGGCACGTGCACGGATCCGAAAAGCACACGGCACAATCACATCCGGTCGTTTCCGGAAAGCAGGAGTCATCGAGCACATCGGTGAACCAAGTCCCCCGATTTGGCCTCTCACTGACTGAGCTGCTTGAGCCGAACTGACTGAACTGCCGTTCTTCCCGCCCGGAACGACCCAAGGCGTGACCGATGCCGATTGCCCGTCGCCGCTTCCTCCTCGCTGCCCTCCTTCCCGTCCTCACCGTCGGCGCCACGGGCGTGCTCGCCGTCGCGACCGGCCAGCAGACGTCCGCCGAGGCCACCGACACCCAGGAGCGGAACGCGGACGCCGCGGTCGTCGCGAGCACCACCTCCGGATCGGTCGTCCAGGTCGTCGCCCACCCCGACGACGACCTGTTCTTCATGAACCCGGACCTCAGCCGCTCGCTGACCGCCGGCCTCCAGCTCACCACCGTCTACCTGACCTCCGGCGAGGCCGACGGCCGCAACGAGGCCAACGGGTCCGGCCTCAAGGACCCGGAGCAGCCCGCCGACCGCGCCCACTACGCGGAGGCCCGGCAGAACGGCATCCGCAGCGCCTACGCCCAGATGGCCACCGGCGACCGCACCAGCGCCTGGAAGCGCACGGCCATACCCACCGCGGGCGGCGGCCGGGCCGAGCTCGACGTCCTCATAGCCCGGCCGCAGGTCAACCTGGTCTGGCTGCAGATGCGCGAGGCCCGCAACCCCACCGCCGAGAACCCGGACAGCCTGCGCGGCCTGTGGAACGGCAAGATACCGGCGCTCGGCGCCCAGTTGACCTCCGGCAGCCCCGTCAAGCAGCAGTACTCGTACACCAAGGACCAGGTGGTCCAGTCGATAGCCGGGCTGCTCGCGCTGTACAAGCCGACGACGATACGGATGCAGGACCCGACCCCGGGCCGGTACCACGACACCGGCAAGTACACCGACCACCAGGACCACATGTACGGCGCGCGCTTCGTGCAGGCCGCCACCGCCGCGTACGCCGCCCAGGTCACCGACCGGCCGCGGTTCTCGGTGCAGAACTACCTCGGCTACCACAACGGGACCCTGCCGCACGCGCTGGACCCGGATACGGCCGAGACGAAGATAGGCTTCCTCAAGACGTACGCCTGGCTCGACCACCAGGACTACTGCGGCAGCCCCTCGGGTTGCGGGGACCGCAAGGTGGCGAGCAGTCCCACCGGCCGCAACTGGGCCCAGTCGCTGCGCTACGCCCGCGCCGACACCACCTCCTGGCTGGCGCCGGGGACCGGCGGCCGGCTCTACGCCTTCGCCGCCCTGGACGGGCAGATGGCCCTCTGGACGCGGCCGGGCGCGAACGGTGCGGCGCCCGCGGCCTGGACCGGCCCGACCCTCCTCCCCGGCACCGGGATCGACCCGGGCGCGAGCACGGCCCGGTTCCCGGACGGCCGCGTCGCGGTCCTCGCCACCCGTACCGCGCTCGGTCCGGCGCCGGCGGACTACCGGCGCGAGATCGTGTACGCCGTCCAGACCGCGCCCGACGGCCCGTTCGGGCCCTGGCAGTCGCTCGGCACCCCCGAGGGCGCCGACGAGGAGGGCACCTCCGCGATCAGCGCGCCCGCGGCGGCCGTCACCGCCGACGGCCGGCTGACCGTCTACGTCCGCGACTCCCGCCGCACCCTGCGCGCCCGCGAACAGCAACCGGACGGCGTGTTCGGGCCCTGGCAGCGCCTGGGCGGCGAGGACCTGCAGAGCGACCCGGTGACGGCGGTCGACGCGTCGGGGCGCCGTCAGGTGTACGCCACCACCACCAAGTCGGTCCTGGCCTGGGCCCAGCCCGCCCCGGGCGCCCCCCTCCAGGGGCCGTTCCCGACGGGCCTGCCGGCCACCACGGTCCCGCTGTCGGCGGCTCCGGAGGGCGCGGGCGTCCGCCTCTACTTCCGGCGCCCCGACTCGGGGGTCGTCCGTACGGCCCTGGTCACGGCGGGCTCCGACAAGCCGCAGGTCTCCAGCGTCGCGGAGGCCGGCGGCCGGGCGGGCTACGGCGCGGTCGGCGTCGCGGGCCGCCTCCTGTCGGGCCGCGCGGACACGGGCACGGTGGGCACGACGGGACTGGGCGGCCCGCCGGCGTGGACGGAGTCGCAGATGCTGTACGCGGGCGCCCCGGCCGGCGTCCTCGAACCGGCGGGCTCCACGACGACGGCGGTCCTCGGCCTCGACGCGGAACTCCACATCACGACGACCCTGCCCACCACCCCCACCCCCCGCACCCCGTGGCACAGGGCGGTCCCCCCGAAGTGACGGGGCGCCCCGCCGACGGACGACTGCGCCCTTCGGCGACTGCATCCTTCGGCCTACCGCGTCCTCGGCCGCACGGTGGACGATCTTGCGGCGCCCCCGCGAGAGGGTTGACCCGTGCGAACAACCATCGGATACACCCTCGAAAGCATCGGCTACGTCGTAGGAGCCCAGGGGCTGGTCAGCTTCGCTTCGCAGACCTTCTTCGGCACGGAGTGGGGCTGGCTGCACAAGGTCGTCGACCTCCCCTCGGCCGCCTACCTCGGCATAGCCGTCGCAGGCCTGGCGCTCGTCGTCACGGGCGTGAAGACGCGAAAGACCCCCGGCCCCCACCCGACCGCCTGACCGCCGGGACGACTCCGGGCCGGTGGTCGTCGACCACCGGCCCGGCGCGTTCTGCCCGCCTGACCTGCGCTTACAGGACCGGGAGGTTCTTGCGGAGTTCGAAGGCCGTGACCTCCGAGCGGTACTCCTCCCACTCCTGCTTCTTGTTGCGCAGGAAGAAGTCGAAGACGTGTTCGCCGAGGGTTTCCGCCACCAGTTCGCTGCGTTCCATCAGGGAGATGGCCTCGCCGAGGTTCTGGGGGAGGGGTTCGATGCCCATCGCGCGGCGTTCGGCGTCGGAGAGGGCCCAGACGTCGTCGTCGGCGCCCGCCGGGAGTTCGTAGCCCTCCTCGATGCCCTTGAGGCCGGCCGCCAGGAGGACCGCGTACGTCAGGTACGGGTTGGCGCCCGAGTCGATCGAGCGGACCTCGACGCGCGAGGAGCCCGTCTTGCCCGGCTTGTACATCGGGACGCGGATCAGGGCCGAGCGGTTGTTGTGGCCCCAGCAGATGTACGAGGGCGCCTCGCCGCCGGAGCCTGCGGTGCGGGAGGAACCGCCCCAGATGCGCTTGTAGGAGTTCACCCACTGGTTGGTGACCGCCGCCGTCTCCGCGGCGTGGCGCAGCAGGCCCGCGATGAAGGAGCGGCCCACCTTCGAGAGCTGGTACTCGGCGCCCGACTCGTAGAAGGCGTTGCGGTCCCCCTCGAAGAGCGAGAGGTGGGTGTGCATGCCCGAACCGGGGTATTCGGAGAACGGCTTCGGCATGAAGGTCGCCTGGACGCCCTGCTCCAGGGCCACCTGCTTCATCACCAGGCGGAACGTCATGATGTTGTCGGCCGTGGAGAGGGCGTCCGCGTAGCGGAGGTCGATCTCCTGCTGGCCCGGGGCGCCCTCGTGGTGGCTGAACTCGACCGAGATGCCCATGGATTCGAGCATCGTGATCGCCTGGCGGCGGAAGTCCATGCCGACGTTCTGCGGAGTGTGGTCGAAGTAGCCGGAGTTGTCCGCCGGAACCGGGCGGGTCCCGTCCAGCGGCTTGTCCTTCAGCAGGAAGAACTCGATCTCCGGGTGGGTGTAGAAGGTGAAGCCCAGGTCGGAGGTCTTGTTCAGGATGCGCTTGAGGACGAAGCGCGGGTCCGCGAAGGAGGGGGATCCGTCCGGCATCAGGATGTCGCAGAACATCCGGGCGGTCCCGGGGGCCTCGGCGCGCCACGGCAGTATCTGGAACGTGCTGGGATCCGGCTTGGCGATCATGTCGGACTCGTAGACCCGGGCGAAGCCCTCGATGGCCGAGCCGTCGAAGCCGATGCCCTCGTCGAAGGCCTGCTCCAGCTCGGCGGGGGCGACCGCGACGGACTTCAGGAAGCCCAGTACGTCGGTGAACCACAGGCGCACGAAGCGGATGTCGCGCTCCTCGAGCGTCCGGAGGACGAATTCCTGCTGCTTGTCCATGCCTTCATCCTCGCAGTTCAGACGGCCTGTGCACCACTCCCCCGAGTGGTGGGGGCACAGTCGGGCGGGCCCAGTATCGCCAGCCGCGGTTTCCGCCACATTACGCATCCCTGACAGCTCGCGGCACCCCCGCACTGACCTCGGGGCCGTCATGAGCATTACCATCTGCGCCCATGGGGGGCTGGGAGCACATACGGCGCGGGCGTATCGGACGCCACACACGTCGGCGTGCCGTCATCGTGGTCGCCCTGTCGGTGCTGTTCGGAGCGCTGTTCCTGTGCGTACGGCCGGGCGAGCCGCACGCCTCCACGGCCGCCGCGGCTGCCGCGGTCGCCACGCCCGCCGGTGCGGCCGCACCGGCCGCCGGCACCGGGGTGCGCGCCGTCTGCGTCGCCCCCGACGACCCGCCGGGCTGCTCCCCCTTCTCGCACGTGGCCCCCGGCGTACTGCCCGCCCCGCCGCCCGCCCAGACCGTGCCGGGTTCCGCGCCGGATCCCGTCGCGCGTGTCGCGGGCGGCGGGGAAGCCCGGCCGCACGGGACGCTCGCGCGCGCCCCCGACCTCCACGCCCTCCAAGTGCTGCGGACCTGACTGGGTCCGGGCGCCGTACCGCGCTCCACCGGATCCATCCCTCCACCCCCCTCAGCAGAAGGATTCAGGGCACATGGCCAGCAGCACATCTCCCGACAACAACTCCCGCCAGGCGCGCATAGCCGAGATGCGCCGCGCCGAGCAGTCCCGCGACCGGCGCAACAAGGCCCTCGCGATCACCGCCTCCGTGGCCGTCGTCGCCGCGCTCGTCGGTTTCGGCGCGTGGGTGATGATCGACAAGAAGGAGGAGAAGGACGCCGCGGCGGCGGCCGCCAAGGCCCCGGTCAACGGCGAGCAGACCTGGGACGCGAAGACGCTGGGCCGCAACCACGTCGAGACCCCGGTGAAGTACCCGATGAACCCGCCGGTCGGCGGCGACCACAGCCCGCGCTGGATGAACTGCAACGGCGACGTCTACAAGAACGCGATCCCCGAGGTCAACGCCGTCCACTCGCTGGAGCACGGCGCGGTCTGGGTGACGTACAACGAGAAGGCCGCCAAGGGCGACGTCGACGCGCTCGCCGGGAAGGTGGCCAAGACCCCGTACACGCTGATGAGCCCGGACAAGGAGCAGGCCGGGCCGATCATGCTGAGCGCCTGGGGCAAGCAGCTGACGGTGGACAAGGCGGACGACCCCCGGGTCGCGCAGTTCTTCACCAAGTACGTGCAGGGCCCGCAGACCCCCGAGCCGGGCGCGGCCTGCACCAACGGGCTGGCCGAGAAGTGACCCGTACGTCGAACCGTACGTACTGGGCGGCCGGGACGGCCGTCCTGCTCGCGCTGCTGTTCGCGGTGGCGGCCACGGTCGCCTCCGCGAGCGGCGGCGAAGGCGACGGCTCCCGTACGCCGGCCCGAGCGCCGGGCCTCTACTCCCCGGACGCGGGCTTCGCCCGGGACATGGCCGTGCACCACCAGCAGGCGGTGGAGATGTCGTTCATCGTGCGGGACCGCACCAAGGACGAGCCGGTGCGCGGCCTCGCGTACGACATCGCCAACACCCAGGCCAACCAGCGGGGCATGCTGCTGGGCTGGCTGGACCTGTGGGGGCTGCCGAAGGTGGTGGCCGACGAGCCGCCGATGTCCTGGATGGGGACGTCCGGCCAGCACGGCGGGCACGGCGCGGGCGGCCACGACGTGGCCGGTCACGACATGAGCGGCCACGACATGGCCGGACACGACATGGGCGGGGCCGCCGCCAAGCCCGGCGCGCTCATGCCCGGCATGGCCACCAAGGAGGAGCTCGCACAGCTCGGCGCCGCCGAGGGCCGGGACGCGGAGGTGCTCTACCTCCAGCTGATGACCGACCACCACAAGGGCGGGGTCGCGATGGCCCAGGGCTGCGCGCAGCAGTGCGAGACCCCCGCCGAGCGGGCGCTGGCCCAGGGCATGGTCGAGGCGCAGCAGTCGGAGCTCACCCTCATGGCGGACATGCTGAAACAGCGCGGGGCCGCACCGCGCGGGTGACGGGACACGCTCGTACGGTGGGGGGAGGCGTCCCCTCACCCGTACGGGCGTGTGCTCCGCCGCACGGGGACGCCGCGGCCGGGCGCGACCGCGGCCGGCCGGGTACGGCGTGTTCGCCCAGGAGGTTCAGCGATGACGACCGCCGCAGACATCATGCATCCCGGGGCCCAGTGGATCCCCGCCACCGAGACCCTCGACCGGGCCGCGCAGCTGATGGCCCGCCTCCATGTGGGCGCCCTGCCCATCAGTGACGCCGACGAGCGGCTGTGCGGCATCCTCACCGACCGCGACATCGTCGTGAACTGCGTGGCCAAGGGGCACGACCCGGCGAAGGTCACCTGCGGTGACATGGCCCAGGGCACGCCGCGCTGGATCGACGCGGGCGCGGACGTCACCGACGTGCTGGAGGAGATGGAAAGCCACCAGATCAAGCGGCTGCCGGTGATCAGGAACAAGAAGCTGGTCGGCATGATCAGCGAGGCCGACCTGGCCCAGCACCTCTCCGAGGAGCAGCTGGCGGGCTTCGTGGAGAAGGTCTACGCCCGCCGCTGATCCGCCTCCAGGACCGTCCGCGCCACCAGGCCCGGCCGGTCCAGCATGACCAGGTGTCCCGCCGGCTCGGCCACCTCGAAGCGGGCGCCGAGCCGGGCGGCCAGCTCCGCCTGGCGGGCGAGCCAGCGCAGGGCCCCGCGCCCCGAGGAGCCGTCGTACCCCGCGAGGACGGTGACGGGCGCGGCCAGGGGCCGCCCGGTCCGCAGCGCGAGCACCTCGGCGGCGGTGTCGGGATAGCGGGCGTTCTCCAGCAGGGCGCCCCGCCAGACCCGTCCGGTGCGGTAGACGCGGCGTACGAGGTCCCGCGCGGCCGGGTCGGGGCCGCCGGTGCGGGAGGCCCGTACGGTGGCGCGCCGCGCGGGCGGACCCAGTGCGGCGGGCAGCCCCGCGGCGGTCAGCGCCCGGCCGAGCACGCGCGCGGCGCCGGTGCGCACCCCGGCGGGCCACACCGTACGGGGGTCCTCCTCGATGCTGGTGTCGACCAGGACCAGGGCGGCGGTGCGCTCGGGGTACAGCCGGGCGAAGGCTTCGGCGTGGAACCCGGCGATCGAGTGCCCGGCGACGGTGACGGGGCCGGTGACGGGGCCGTTCAGGCCGAGCGCTTCGAGCAGTCCGGCGATGCGGCGGGCCTCCCCGGCGGCGGTCGGCGGGGCGGTGGCGGGGGCGCTCAGCCCGTGCCCGGGACGGTCGAAGCGGACCACCGTACGGCCCTGCGCGACGAGGAGCGCGGCCACGGGATCCCAGTCGAACCAGGCCATCGCGAGCCCGGCGCTCAGCACCACGGGAGGCCCGCTCCCCTCGACGACGACGTGCAGGGGTACCCCGTCCACCCGTACGAACCGGCCGGTCGTCGTCATGTGCGCCGCTCCTTGTGGACGGAGTACGCGAGCAGGCCCAGCCAGAGCGCCACGAGCAGTACCTGCGTCCGCTGCCCGGCGCCGAGCGCCCAGGTCCCGCGCCCGGCGGTGAACAGCGCGATGGCGGTCAGGGTCCAGGCGGTGGCCAGCAGCTCCAGTACGACGAGGGCGGGTCCGTAGCGCGCGAGCGGGGCGAGCCGGCGGTAGCGGCGGGCGGCGAAGGTGAGGGCGACTATCCCGACGAGGGCGCCGGTCATGGCGAGGCTGCTGCTGACGGCGTGCGCCTGGTGGGTGGCCGGGACCAGACCGGCCGTCTCCCGGGCGGCGCACACGGGGTCCGCGGTGGGCGTGCAGCTGAGCGGGAGCCAGGCATCGGCGGCGGTGGCCGCGCCGAAGAGGGTGACGCCGGCCCAGCCGACCACCGACCAGGGGCGCCGGGATCCGCCGCCGCGCAGCTGCCAGACGAGGCCGAGCAGGCCGCCCGCGAAGGCGAGCAGGCCGGCGGTGAAGTCGGTGGCCCGGAACAGCCCGCCGAGCGGCCGGTCCTGGGCGGCCAGCTCGCTGACGTACGTCTCGATGGGGTTCAGGCCCGTGGACAGCACGACTTCGAGCACCCAGGCGGTGTACGCGGCGGCGCCCAGGCCGATGAGGAGGGCGACCGGCCACGGATTCTCGGTGAGCGGACCCTTTTCAGGACGTGTGGACATACTGCGCATCTTCCTCAACACGGCGGATCCGGTCCTACGATCAGATACCCACCCGGGGTAGGGTTCCCGCCATGACGCGCCCTGTCCAGCGCACCGCGCAGCGAGCCATCCGGTGGCCCCGGCTGCTGCTGCTCGCTGCGCTGCTCCTGGGCATCGTCACCATGCACACCCTGGGCCATCCGAGTGGGTCCCACGCCACGGAAGACGCGACCGCGGTCGCCCCCGTTGCCTCGGCCGGGCGTGCGGCCGGCCACACCGGCCCCGCTCCGGCCCACACCGACGAGCGCGCCCCGGCCCACACCGGCGGCCACACCGGCCACACCGGCCCCTCGGGCCACACGGCGGTCGGCACTCCGGGCGACCGGGCCCCGGCCGCCGAGGCTCCGCCGGCCGGCACCGGCATGGACCCCATGTCGGTGTGCCTGGCCGTGCTC
The DNA here is from genome assembly GCF_008704935.1 of Streptomyces vinaceus. Classification (NCBI taxonomy): domain Bacteria; kingdom Bacillati; phylum Actinomycetota; class Actinomycetes; order Kitasatosporales; family Streptomycetaceae; genus Streptomyces; species Streptomyces vinaceus. Next base: position 5,213,047 of record NZ_CP023692.1, on the reverse strand, counting down.
GGCGGGCTCACCCTGCTGATCCTGGGCGCCGGACCGGCCGGCCCCCGCGATGCCGCGCCGCTCGGGGGCGCGGCCCGCGCGCCGGGCCGGTCCGGCGGACCCGACCCGCCCTCGCCCCGCGAACTCCTCACCCGGCTGGCGGTACTTCGCGTATAGCGACGGGCCCGCTGCCGCCCCCGCATGCCCGCGCGAAGGGCCCCGGCGGCGGCAGCAGACGGCGCCCATCCACTCGTACGAGACACCACGAGGTGCTCCCATGCGCTCTCTTCCCAGCCACACCGGCCACACCGGCCACACCGGCCCCACTGACCCCACCGGCCACCACGGCAACACCGGCCACCCCACCCGCCGCGCCGTCCTCGGCGCCACCGCCGCCCTCGCCGGTTCGGGGCTGCTCGCCGCCTGCTCCGGCGGTGGCCCCGGCAGCTCCGACGGCCATGGCGCGGGCCACGGCTCCATGCACCACGGCGGCCCCTCCCCCGCCGCCTCGCCGGGCGGCTACGTCGACCCCGCCGGGCCCGAGGTCCAGGCCGCCGAGGCCGCCCGCAAGGCCACCGGACCGGTCTCCGAGGTGAAGCTGACCGCCACCGCGACCCCGCTCGACCTCGGCGGCGGGCTCACCGTCCGCTCCTGGGCGTACGGGGACCGGCTGCCCGGCCAGGAGGTACGGGTCACCGCGGGCGGCACCCTCGCCCTGACCCTGGCCAACAACCTCCCGGAGGCCACCTCCCTGCACTGGCACGGCCTCGCCCTGCGCAACGACATGGACGGCGTGCCCGGCCTGACCCAGCGGGACATCGCGCCGGGCGCTTCCTTCGCGTACCGCTTCGCCGTCCCGCACCCGGGGACGTACTGGTTCCATCCGCACTCGGGCGTCCAGCAGGACCGCGGCCTGTATGCGCCGCTCATCGTCGAGGACCCTAAGGAGCCCCTGGCGTACGACAGGGAATGGGTGGTGGTCCTCGACGACTGGCTGGACGGGGTGGACGGCTCCACCCCTGACGCCGTCCTCGCCGAACTCCGCAAGGGCATGGACATGAGGACGGGCGGCGGCCACGAGGGCCACGGCGGCGCCGCGCAGACCCCGGCCCCGGGCTCGGGCGGCGCGCCCTCGCGGCTGCTCATGGGCGGCGAGAGCGACGTCCTCGGCAAGGATCCGGGCGACGTGGCGTACCCGTACTACCTGGTCAACGGCAGGACGGCGCAGGACCCTTCGGTCTTCACCGCGAAGCCGGGCGACCGGATCCGGCTGCGGATCGTCAACGCGGGCGGGGACACCGCCTTCCGCGTCGCCCTCGGCGACCACGAACTGACGGTCACCCACACCGACGGCTATCCCGTCGAGCACGCGAGGACCGGCTCCCTGCTGCTCGGCATGGGCGAGCGGTACGACGTACTGGTCACCGCGCGGGACGGGGTGTTCCCGCTGACCGCGCTCGCCGAGGGCAAGGGCGGCTCGGCGTCGGCCCTCGCCCTGCTGCGCACCGGGTCCGGTACGGCGCCGACGGCCGCGACCCGGCCCGCCGAGCTGGCCGGGAAGCCGCTCACGGCGGACGCGCTGCGCGCGGCGGAATCCGCCGTACCGGCGGCGCGCACGCCGGACCGCACCGTCCGGATCGAGCTGACCGGCTCGATGGCCGCGTACGACTGGGCCTTCGACGGCAAGCCGTACACCCCGGACCAGCGGCACCCGGTGAAGGCGGGCGAGCGGGTCCGGCTGGAGTTCAACAACTCCACAACGATGTGGCACCCGCTGCACCTGCACGGGCACACCTTCGCCCTCGGCGGGGGCGCGGGCGGCGCGCGCAAGGACACCGCGCTGGTCATCCCGGGCCGGAAGCTGACGGTGGACTTCGACGCCGACAACCCCGGGCTGTGGATGGTGCATTGCCACAACGTCTACCACGCGGAGGCGGGGATGATGACGGTGCTCGGCTACCAGCGGTAGCCCCCGGCACCGGGGTCCGGACCCCGATCCGGCCCCGGTCCGCCCGGGTGCGGGCCGGGGCCGGATCACCCTTGGAGCCGTCAGAGGCGCATGGCAGGCTTGGCGATCACTGCGCGCACCGCGCACACCGCCACCGTGAGGACTCCTGCCAGGTATGAGCACGCCCCCGAACCAGCCCAGCACCCCGTCCGGTACGCCGGCCGAGCCCGCGGGCACGCCCATACCGGAGCCGGCCGCCGAGCCGGCTCAGCCGCTCTCCCTCCAGAAGACCCCGCAGCCGGACCCCCAGCCGGAACCGGCACCCGAGCCACAGCCCGCCGAGGCCCCGGAGCCCGCCCCGGAGTCCGCCCCGACCCCCGAGCCGGAGCCCGCCGAGGCCCCGGCACCCGGTCCGCAGCCCGTGCGCGCCGACCCCTTCGCGCCGCCCGCGCCGGGGGCCTTCGCGCCGCCTGCGCCGGGGGGCTTCGCGCCGCCCGCTCCCATGCCCCCGGCCCCGGCGTTCGGCGCGCCCGTGCCGCCCGTACCGCCGGCCGGCAACTGGGGCGCCCACGCCCCCGGCGCCACCCCCGGCAACCCGTGGGGCGCTCCCGCCCCGAGCACCACCAACGGCCTGGCCGTCGCCGCCCTCACGCTCGGCATCGCGGCGGTGGTCATCGGCGTCATCCCGTTCCTCTTCTGGGCGGGCGGCATCCTCGCCGTGGTCGGCATCGGCATCGGCATCGGCGCCCTCGTCCGCGCCTCGAAGGGCGCCGGCCGCAAGGCGATGGCCGTCACCGGCACGGTCTTGGCCGTGCTCGGCATCGGCGCCTCGGCCGGAGGCCTCTTCCTCACGGGCTACGTCGTCACGAACGTGGCCGACAGGGAGCTCCGCGAGGGCTGGGAGGTCCCGTCCGACCTCGACAGCGACGCGCCCGCGTACCCGGCGCCCTCGCCCACGACGGCCCCTTCGCCCAAGCAGGTCCCCGGCATCGATTCCCCGCTGGCGTTCGGCGAGACGTACACGTACCCGAACGGCATCAAGGTGACCCTCTCGAAGCCGAAGAAGTACGTCACGAAGAACAAGTACTCGACGGTCGAGAACGCGGTGGAGTTCACGCTCACCATCACCAACGACTCCACCGAGACCCACAACGTCATCTACGCGGTGCCCAACGTCCGCGACGACAAGGGCATGACCGCCAAGCTGGCCTTCGACGGCGGCGACGTCCCGAAGCTGATCCGGGGCGACATCCTCCCGGGCGAGTCCGCCAGCGGGATCCTGGCCTACGAGGTCCCCGAGGGCACCGAGCGCTTCGTCGCGGACATCTCCCCCGGCGTCGGCCTGCCCAGCGCGAAGTTCAGCGGCTCGCTCGGCTGACCCGGGCACCCCGCGCCCCGTACCCCGCATCCCGCACCCGTACGACACGGCAGGAGGCGCGGCCCCAGGACATCGCGTCAGAAAGACGATTACACTGGGCCCGTGCCTCAACTTCGCCTCGCTCTGAATCAGATCGACTCGCAGGTCGGCAACATCGCCGCCAACGCCGACTCGGTCGTCCACTGGACCCGGCACTCCGCCGAGCAGGGCGCCCACCTGGTGGCGTTCCCGGAGATGATGCTGACCGGGTACCCCGTCGAGGACCTCGCCCTGCGCGCCTCCTTCGTCGAGGCCTCCCGTACGGCGCTGCGCGAACTCGCGGAGCGGCTGGCCGCCGAGGGCTTCGGCGGGCTGCCGGTCGTCGTCGGCTACCTCGACCGTACGGAGCAGGCCGCGCCGCGGCTCGGCCGCCCCGCCGGCTCCCCGGAGAACGCGGCCGCGGTGCTGTACGGCGGGAAGGTCGCCCTCCGCTTCGCCAAGCACCACCTCCCCAACTACGGCGTGTTCGACGAGTTCCGGTACTTCGTGCCGGGCGACACGCAGCCGGTGATCCGGGTGCGCGGCGTCGACGTGGCCCTGGCCATCTGCGAGGACCTCTGGCAGGAGGGCGGCCGCGTCCCGGCCACCCGCTCCGCCGGGGCCGGGCTGCTGATCTCCGTCAACGCCTCCCCGTACGAGCGCAACAAGGACGACCAGCGCCTCGAACTGGTGCGCAAGCGCGCCGAGGAGGCCGGCTGCACCCTCGCCTACCTGGCGATGATCGGCGGCCAGGACGAGCTGGTCTTCGACGGGGACTCGATCGTCGTCGGCGCCGACGGCGAGGTGATCGCCCGCGCCCCGCAGTTCTCCGAGGGCTGCGTGCTCGTCGACCTCGACCTGCCCGCCGCCCGCGCGGACGCCCCCGTGGGCCTCGTCGACGACGGGCTGCGCATCGACCGGGTGATCCTCTCCGAGGAGCCGGTGGAACCGTACGAGCCCGTGGTCCCCGGCGGTTACGCCGACCGCCTGGACGACGACGAGGAGGTCTACGACGCGCTGGTCGTGGGCCTGCGCGCGTACGTCAGGAAGAACGGATTCCGTTCCGTCCTGATCGGGCTCTCCGGCGGCATCGACTCCGCGCTCGTCGCCGCCATCGCCTGCGACGCGATCGGCGCGCAGAACGTGTACGGCATGTCGATGCCCTCGAAGTACTCCTCGGAGCACTCCAGGAGCGACGCCGCCGACCTCGCCGACCGCACCGGACTGAACTTCCGGACCGTGCCGATCGAGCCGATGTTCGACGCCTACATGGGCTCGCTGGGTCTGACCGGCCTGGCGGAGGAGAACCTCCAGTCCCGGCTGCGCGGCACGATGCTGATGGCGGTCTCCAACCAGGAGGGCCACATCGTGCTGGCGCCGGGCAACAAGTCGGAGCTGGCCGTCGGCTACTCCACCCTGTACGGCGACTCGGTGGGCGCCTACGGCCCGATCAAGGACGTCTACAAGACGGACGTCTTCCGGCTCGCGCGCTACCGCAACCGGGCCGCCGCCGAGCGCGGCGAGACCCCGCCGATCCCGGAGAACTCCATCGTGAAGCCGCCCAGCGCCGAACTGCGCCCGGGCCAGGTGGACACGGACTCGCTGCCGGACTACCCGGTGCTCGACGCGGTCCTGGCGCTCTACGTGGACCGCGACCAGGGCATCGACGCGATCGTCGGGGCCGGTTTCGACCGCGCGCTGGTGGCGAAGATCCTGCGGATGGTGGACACCGCCGAGTACAAGCGCCGCCAGTACCCGCCGGGCACGAAGATCTCCGCGAAGGGCTTCGGGAAGGACCGCCGCCTGCCCATCACGAACGGCTGGCGCGAGCACGCGTAGCCCTCACCCGTACGGGCGTACGGGCTACGGCTACGGCTACGGCTACGGCTACGGCTACGGCTTCACGGTCACCCGCGCGGCGACCGGCAGGTGGTCGCTGCCGGTGCGCGGCAGGGTCCAGGAGGCTTCCGGCTTGATCCCGCGGACCATGATCTGGTCGATCCGGGCCATCGGGAACTGGGCGGGCCAGCTGAAGCCGAAGCCGTCGCCCGCCGCGCCCTGCGTGGAGCGCATCTGCGAGGTGACGTCGGACAGGGACCGGTCGTTCATGGTGCCGTTGAGGTCGCCGAGCAGGATGACCTTCTTCAGCGGCTCGGCGGCGAGCGCGTTGCCGAGGGCGCCGGCGCTGTTGTCGCGCTGGTTGGCGGTGAAGCCGGCGTTCAGCTTGACCCGGACGGAGGGCAGGTGGGCGGCGAAGACGGCGATCCGGCCGTACGGGCTGTCCACGGTGGTGCGCATGGCCCGGGTCCAGCCCATCTTGATGTCGACGGGCGCGCTGGAGCTCAGCGGGTACTTGCTCCACACGCCGACCGTGCCCTCGACGGAGTGGTACTTGTACGCGCCCGCCAGGGCCTCCTCGTAGACGGGGACGGCGCTGCCCTTGAGCTCGGTCAGGGCCAGCACGTCGGCGCCCGACCTGGCGATCTGGGCGGCGGTGCCCCGCGGGTCGGGGTTGTCGGCGTCGACGTTGTGGGTCGCGACCATCAGGTTTCCGCCGGAGCCGGACTTGTCGAGGACCAGGCTGCCGAAGAGGTTCACCCAGACGCCGGCCGTCAGCAGTATCGCGATCAGGGCGGTCGCGGACTTGCGCACGACGGCGGCGGCGAACAGGAGCGGCACGGCCAGGCCCAGCCAGGGCAGGAAGGTCTCGGTGAGGCTGCCGAGGTTGCCCACGTCGTTCGGCAGCTCGGCGTGGAAGATCATGACCAGTGAGATCAGGGCGGCCAGGGCCGCGATCACGATCCCGCGCCGCCAGATGCCCCGGTCCCGGCGCAGCCCGGCCAGTCGGCGCCGGAGGCGGGATCCGGAGGGCTCGGGCTCCGAGCCGCCGTTCCCCGTCTCCGTCATGTACGCCTGTGCCATGCCACTGCCCTCGCTGCCGTGCTTGCGCTCCGTCCCCGCACCTTGACCCTAGGCGATCGACGGAGCCTTTCGTGCCGTTGTTCCGGCCGTACGTCCGGGAGGACGAACGGCCGTGTGGCCGAGGTTCCGCTTGTCACGAAACGCGCACATTGCCTTCCGCGCGCGCCGAACCGCCGGGAAGGGGACCATGAGAGGGCCAAGAGGGGGCCATGAGGGTGCAGGGAGTGCCCCTCGCGTCCGGCCGGAGTGTGACGTACCGGTCCCCTCACCACTTTCGCCACGGGCCCGGCAGGTGCCACCATGGTGGGTGAGTCCGGGGACGCCGTGAGGGCGCCTCGAGATGACATCAAGGAGCAGTTGCAATGACGCATGCCGTTTCGCCTGCCCGCGAAGCCGCCGCCCCCACCCTGTACGGGGGCAAGCGCAACCGGCGGACCACCGTCCGCGACCTCACCCTCGCCAAGGAGCGCGGCGAGAAGTGGCCGATGCTCACGGCCTACGACGCGATGACCGCCTCCGTCTTCGACGAGGCCGGCATCCCGGTCATCCTCGTCGGCGACTCCATGGGCAACTGCCACCTCGGCTACGAGACCACCGTCCCGGTGACGATGGACGAGATGACCATGCTCTCGGCCGCGGTCGTACGGGGCACCAGCCGGGCCATGGTCGTCGGCGACCTGCCGTTCGGCTCGTACCAGGAAGGCGCCGTGCAGGCGCTGCGCAGCGCCACCCGCCTCGTGAAGGAGGCCGGTGTCGGAGCCGTGAAGCTGGAGGGCGGAGAGCGCTCGCTGCAGCAGACCGAGCTGATCGTGCAGTCCGGCATCCCGGTCATGTCCCACCTGGGCCTGACCCCGCAGTCCGTGAACGCCATGGGCTACCGGGTGCAGGGCCGCGGCGACGAGGCCGCGCACCAGCTGCTGCGCGACGCCAAGGCGGCGCAGGACGCGGGCGCGTTCGCGGTGGTGCTGGAGCTGGTCCCGGCCGAGCTGGCCGCCGAGGTCACCCGGTCCCTGCACATCCCGACGGTCGGCATCGGGGCCGGCGCGGAGTGCGACGCGCAGGTGCTGGTGTGGACCGACATGATGGGCCTGACCGGCGGGAAGATGCCGAAGTTCGTGAAGCAGTACGCGAACCTGCGCGCGACCATGGGCGACGCGGCGAAGGCCTTCGCCGAGGACGTGGTCGGCGGAACGTTCCCTCAGGCCGAGCACAGCTTCCACTGACCCGGTAGTCCCGTACCGGAAGCCCGCCGCGACGCGTCCGTCGGCGGGCTTCCGGCGTCCGGGCGGCCTGCGGACGACTTCCGGACGGCTGCCGGACAGCTGCCTGTCGGTCGTCTGTCGGTCCGCTGTCGGTGCGTTGTCGGTGGCGGATGGTCCCATGGTGGACATGACGCGAAACGACAAGAATCCCGTGAGCGGCTCGCACGCCGTTGAAGTACGGGGCCTGGTCAAGCACTACGGCGAGACGAAAGCCCTGGACGGGGTCGACCTGGACGTCCGCGAGGGCACGGTCCTCGGTGTCCTCGGGCCGAACGGCGCCGGCAAGACCACCCTCGTACGCTGCCTGTCCACCCTGATCGTCCCGGACTCCGGGACCGCCACCGTCGCCGGCTACGACGTGGTCCGCCAGCCGCGGCAGCTGCGCCGCACCATAGGCCTCACGGGGCAGTACGCCTCGGTCGACGAGAAGCTCTCCGGCTGGGAGAACCTCTACATGATCGGCCGGCTGCTGGACCTGTCCCGCAAGGACGCCCGCTCGCGCGCCGACGAGCTGCTGGAGCGGTTCTCGCTGACCGAAGCCGCCAAGAAGGCCGCGATGAACTACTCCGGCGGCATGCGCCGCCGGCTCGACCTGGCCGCCTCGATGATCGGCCGGCCGGCCGTGCTCTACCTGGACGAGCCGACCACCGGCCTCGACCCCCGCACCCGCAACGAGGTGTGGGACGAGGTGCAGCGGATGGTCGCCGAGGGGGCCACCGTCCTGCTCACCACCCAGTACATGGAGGAGGCCGAGCAGCTCGCGAACGAGCTGACGGTCATCGACAAGGGCAAGGTCATCGCCAACGGCAAGGTCGACGAGCTGAAGGCCCGCGTCGGCGGCCGGACCCTGAGGATCCGCCCCGTCGACGCCTCCGACCTGCCGGGCATGGCCCGTTCGCTGGCCGAGGCCGGGCTCGACGGGGTCGCCGGCTCGCAGGCCGTCCCGGACGAGGGCGTCCTGCTGGTCCCGATCCTGAGCGACGAGCAGCTGACCGCCGTGGTGGGCCTGCTGGCCGCCCGCGGGTACGCGATCGCCGACCTCGGCACCTACCTGCCCAGCCTCGACGAGGTGTTCCTGGCCATCACGGGCCAGCGGCCCTCCTCCGCCGAGGACTCCGTTCCCACCGAGATGACCGAGGAGGTCGCGGCATGAGCACCGTAACCACGACGAAGCACGCTCCCGCCCCGGCCGCTCCGGCGCCGGCCACGGTGGCCTCCGGCGAGGGCCGGATCGGCCTGCGGGCCAATCTGCGGCACATCGGCGCCCTGGTGCGCCGCAACGCCCTGCAGATCAAGCAGGACCCCGAGTCGATGTTCGACGTCCTGTTCATGCCGATCATCTTCACGCTGCTGTTCGTGTTCGTCTTCGGCGGCGCGATCTCCGGCAAGGGCCAGCAGGAGGCGTACGTCAACTACGTCGTCCCGGGTCTGATGGCGATGATGGGCATGAACATCGCCATGGGTGTCGGCACCGGCGTCAACGACGACTTCAAGAAGGGCGTGATGGACCGGTTCCGGTCCATGCCGATCGCCCGGTCGTCCGTCCTCATCGCCAAGATCGTCGTCGAGCTCGGCCGGATGATGGTCGCCATCGCGATCCTGCTGACCGTGGGCTTCATGCTCGGCCTGTCGATCAAGACCTCGGTGTTCGACCTGCTGCTGTCCATCGGCCTGTCGGCGGTCTTCGGCGCCTCGCTGATGTGGATCTTCATCCTGCTCGGTCTCACCATGAAGACCGCGCAGGCCGTGCAGGGCATGGCGATGCTGGTCCTGATGCCGCTGCAGTTCGGCAGCTCGATCTTCGCCCCGCCGTCGACCATGCCCGGCTGGCTGCAGACCTTCACGGACTACAACCCGCTGTCCAACCTGGCCGACGCGGCCCGCGGCCTGATCAACGGCGGTGCGGTCGCCCACCCGGTGACGGTGACGCTGATCTGGTCCATCGCCATCACGGCGGTCACGATGCCGCTCGCGGTCCGCAAGTTCCGCCAGAAGACCTGATCCGGGACGGTCGGTCCGTTCCGGATCGCGTCCCGGACGGGCCCCGCACGGGGGACCGGGTCAGATGAGGGCGGTGGCCTCCTCCAGGGTGAGGCCGCCGCCTTCGGCGTACGCCGCCTCGTACCCGGCGTCCCCGAGCGCCGCCCGCGCCAGCTCCTCGGCGCGGGCGGCGTCCTCGCGTTCCATCGTGACCGGGAAGTGCAGCGGGGGCATCAGGGCCCGGTGGGCGCCGACGAGCCGGGCGGCGTCGCGGGCGTTTCCGGGACCGCCGAGTCCGGCCCGGGAGACGGCCGCCGTCAGCAGGTAGACGGCGGGCATCTGCGGGGCGACCATCAGCGCGAGGGGGTCCTGGGCGGTGGTCATGGCCCGCCGCAGCAGGTCGAGCGCCTCCCCGTACCGGCCCTGCTGGTTCTCCAGCCAGGCCATCGTGCCGAGCAGGAACCCGTCGAAGACGGCGAACGCGCCGAACGCGAACTCGTCGCGCAGCAGCCGGAGCTGCTCGTGGGCCGCGGGGACGCGGCCGGTCCGGCCGTAGATCGACGCGAGGAACATCCGGGCGGCCGGCATGGCCTCGTTGCCGTACGAGCCGGAGCCCGCCGTGACCTCGGCGAGCAGTTCCTCGGCCTCGGCCATCTCGCCGCCTTCGATGAGGACCCCGGCCATCCGTACGCGCAGGACGGCGACCTGGGAGGCGGCGCCGAGCCGCTCGGCGTGCGCGATCGCGGCCCGGAAGTCCTCGGCGGCCGACGCGTACTCGCCCCGCTTCTCGCGGGATTCGGCGCGGGCCGAGAGGGCCTCCGCGCAGCCCCAGTCGTCGCCCAGCGCCTCGAAGAGGGCGAGGCTCTCGTCGGCGTCGCGGGCTGCGTCACCGGACCAGTCGGCCCGGTTGGCCAGCACGTTGGCCCGCACCTGGAGGGCGCCGGCCAACTCCCAGCGGTAGTCCAGCTCCCGGGCGGTCTCGACGGTGGCGTCGAGGGCCTTGCGGAGCAGACCGGCGTCTCCGGAGATCATCACCGCGTAGATCCACAGGCCGGCGGGGGTCCGGCAGGTCTGCGGCAGGCCGGGCCGGTAGGCGGCCAGGACCCCCTCGATCTGGCCGCGGATCTCCGGCGAGGTCCAGCTGTCGTTCGTCTGGTCGCGGGAGGCGATCAGGATCAGCCGGACGCCGCGCCAGGCCTCGGTGAGCTGTTCCCCCGTGTAGGGCGGGGGCGCGTCCAGGAGCGGTTCGTAGACCGGCTCGGCCGGGACCACGGGCGCGGCGAAGGGGTCCGGGCCCAGCTCGGCGGCGGCGCCCGCCCAGTGCCGGGATTCGACGCGCAGTTCGTGGATCTGCCAGTACCAGCTGAGGGCGTGGACCAGGCAGAGCACCTCGCCGACGTCCCGGGCGGCGACGGCGCGGCGCAGCGCGCTGCGCAGGTTCTCGTACTCGGTGGCGAACCGCTGCCTGGCCTCGCGCTGGCGGCCGCTGCGCAGCAGGGGGTCGGTGGTGCGGGCGAGTTCGCGGTAGTACGTGAGGTGGCGGCGCTCGGTGGCGGCGCGGTCCCCGGCGGCCTCGGCGAGCCGCTCGGCGGCGTACTCGGCGACGGTCTCCAGGAGGCGGTAGCGCATGCCGGCGCCGTCGGGGCCGGGGGCCGCGACGACGAGGGACTTGTCGACGAGGGAGCCGAGGAGGTCCAGGACGTCGGGGGTGCCGAGCGTCCCGGGGCTGCCGGGGGTCCCGGGGGTGCCGGGGTCGGCGCAGACCGCTTCGGCGGCGGCCACGTCGCAGCCGCCGGCGAAGACGGAGAGCCGGCGCAGGACGGTGCGCTCCTTCTCGTCGAGGAGGTCCCAGGACCAGTCGACGACGGCGCGCAGGGTCTGCTGGCGGGGCAGTACGGTACGGGCGCCGCCGGTCAGCAGCCGGAAGCGGTCGTCCAGGCGGTCGGCGATCTGGCGCGGGGTGAGCAGCCGCAGCCGGGCCGCGGCGAGCTCGATGGCGAGCGGCAGCCCGTCGAGGCGGCGGCAGATCTCGGCGGCGGCCTCGGAGTCGTCCTCGGTACGGAAGCCCGGCCGGGCGGCGGCCCCGCGGTCGCCCAGGAGCCGCAGCGCGACCGGGTCGGGCAGCGGCTCCACCGGGCGCAGGAACTCCCCGGGCACGCCGAGGGGTTCGCGGCTGGTGGCCAGGATCCGGACGCCGGGGCAGTGCGCGAGGAGCTCCTCGGCCAGCTGGGCGGCGGCGTCGATGACGTGCTCGCAGTTGTCGAGGATCAGCAGCATCCGGCGCCGGGCGCAGTGTTCCGCGAGCCGGGCGAGGGGGTGGTCCCCGGCGCGGTCGGTCAGCGCCCGCAGCTCCTCGGCGCCGGCGCCGCGCAGCTTGGTCTCGCGGGCGCCGAGTGCGGTGAGGGCGGCCTCGGCCACGTCCTCGGGGTCGTCGGGTCCGTCGATGGGGGCCAGCTCCACGAACCACACCCCGTCGGGCCAGGCCTGGGCGGCCTGCTCGGCGGCCTCCTGGGACAGGCGGGTCTTGCCCGCGCCGCCGGGCCCGAGCAGGGTGACGAGCCGTGCCCGCCCGAGGTCCTCCCCGATGACCCGGATGTCCCCCTCGCGCCCCACGAAGCTGGTCACCCGGGCGCGCAGGTTCCCCGGCCGGGGAAGTGCGCCCCCGCCCGCCGGGGCGGAGCCCGGGGCCGCGGCCGGTCCCGGGGGCGCCGCTTCGGCCGCGACCGCGGGAGCGGGGCCGGCGGGGGCGGGGTGCGCCGGGGCGGGCGGCGGGGCCAGGAGTTCCTGGTGGAGGGCGCGCAGGACCGGGCCCGGGTCGGTCCCCAGGCGGGCGGCCAGGTCGCGCCGGACGCTCTCGTAGGCGGCCAGTGCCTCCGCAGGGCGGCCCGTGTCCCGCAGGGCCCGGATCCGCAGGGCCTGGAGCGGTTCGTCCAGCGGGCGCTCCCCGCACAGGGCGGTCAGCTCCGGCAGGGCACGCTCGGCCTCGCCCAGCGCCAGGGCCGCGGCGAGCCGGCCCCGCCGCGCGTCCAGACGTACGGCCTCCCAGCGGGCGGACTCGGCCACCGCGTCCGGCAGGTCGGCCAGCGCCGGTCCGCGCCACAGCGCCAGGGCCTCCTCGTACAGGGCGGCCGCCTCGGCCGGGTCCCGGGTCGCGGCGCCGGCCCGGGCCAGGCGCTCGAAGCGGTACAGGTCGACGTCCTCCCCCGCCGCTGCGAGCAGGTACCCGCCCTCCACCGAGCGGACCGCCCCGTGCCCCAGCGCCCTGCGCAGCCGGCCCACCAGCGCCTGGAGCGCGGCCGGGGCGTCCGCGGGCCGGTCGCCGTCCCACACCTGCTCCACCAGCAGGTGCGCGGGCACGGCCCGCCCCGGGCGCAGCGCGAGCGCGGTGAGCAGGGCCCGCAGGCGTGCTCCGCCGACGGCGACGGGGCTCCCGTCGTCGCGGCTGGCCTGGGCAGTGCCGAGAATCGCGTAACGCACCGGCCCATTGTCGCTGGCCCGGGGCCGGTCCCCGTACTCCTTTTGGCCCCGTGCGCGAGGTAGGTTTCGCCGCATGGGTCATCAGGGCAGCCGCAGCGAGCGGCAGATCAGTTCCGTTTTCCTCGGCATCTTCGCCGTCATGGCGGTCACCGGCTGGGCCGTGTGGACGGGGTACTCGACGAGCACCGGGCTGGCCGTGTTCCTCTTCGTGACCTCGGCCTGGGTCGTCTCGCTCTGCCTGCACGAGTACGCGCACGCCCGTACGGCCCTGCACAGCGGCGACCTCTCGGTCGGGGCCAAGGGCTACCTGACCCTGAATCCGCTGAAGTACACGCACGCGCTGCTCAGCATCGTCCTGCCGGTGATCTTCGTGATCATGGGCGGGCTGGGCCTGCCCGGCGGCGCGGTGTACATCGAGCGGGACCGGATCCAGGGCCGCTGGAAGCACAGCCTCATCTCGGCGGCGGGCCCGCTGACCAACGTGGCCTTCGCGGTCGTCTGCACGGCGCCGTTCTGGCTGAACGCCCTCGACGGGGTCCCGATGGCGTTCCGCTTCGCGCTCGCGTTCCTCGCGCTGCTCCAGGTCTCGGCGGCGATCTTGAACTTCCTGCCGGTCCCGGGCCTGGACGGCTACGGGATCATCGAGCCCTGGCTCTCGTACCGGATCCGCCGCGAAGTGGCGCCGCTGGCGCCGTTCGGGCTGATCGCGGTCTTCGCGCTGCTGTGGATCCCGGAGGTCAACGGGTTCTTCTTCGACGTGGTGCGCAACCTGCTGGACGCCCTGGGCGTGTCCGACCTGGAGACCTACTGCGGGCGCGACCTCTACCGCTTCTGGCAGGACGCGAACGGCTACTGCGAGATCCCGCAGGGCTGAGCGCGGCGGTCCGGGGCCGCGAGGGCGGCGGGCGGGGCCGCGAGGGCGGCGGGCGGGGCCGCGAGGGCGGCGGGCGGGCTGCTACGAGGGGCGCGCGGAGGCGGCCTTCTGAGCCTTCGCCTTGCGGAGGTAGAACCAGGCCATGTTGGACGTGAGACCGGCGAGCAGTACCCACACGATGCCCAGGAAGCTGCCCTCCACGAAGGCGACCACGGCCGCGGCCACGGACAGGACGCAGACGACGATGGCGAACACGGCAAGGCGGGGCATGGGGAACAGCTCCTCGGCGACACGGAACGGGGTCGAACCCCACCAGTCTCCCCCATGCCCCGCAGTGCTCCCGTAAAGCCACCCCCCCCGGACCCTTCGTTCCGCTTCCGCCCCTTTTTCGGCGTTCCCCGATCACCGGCCGCCGGGGCGGGAACGGGATCCGGTCCCCTGCGCCCGGCCGGGCCGGGCGCAGGGGTGGTGGGCTCAGACGTCCGTGACGCGCAGGCCCGAGTGGGCCTTGTAGCGGCGGTTGGTGGAGATGAGGTTGGCCACCAGGGACTCGACCTGGTGGGCGTTGCGCAGGCGGCCCGCGAAGACTCCGCGCATGCCCGGAATGCGGGCGGCCAGGGCCTGGACGATGTCGGTGTCGGCGCGGACCTCGCCGAGGACCATCACGTCGGTGTCGATCTCCTCGACCGACTCGTCTTGGAGCAGGACGGCCGAGAGGTGGTGGAAGGCCGCCGTCACCCGGGAGTCGGGGAGCAGGGCCGCGGCCTGCTGGGCCGCGCTGCCCTCTTCGACCCGGAGGGCGTACGCACCCTGCTTGTCGAAGCCGAGCGGGTTGACGCAGTCCACCACCAGCTTGCCCGCGAGGTCCTCGCGCAGGGCTTCGAGGGTCTTGGCGTGGCCCTCCCACGGCACCGCGATGATCACGATGTCGCTGCGGCGCGCGCACTCGGCGTTGTCCGCGCCCTCCACGCCGAGGCCCAGCTCGTCGGCGGCGCTCTGCGCACGGTCGGCGGCGCGGGAGCCGATGATCACCTTCTGGCCGGCCCGGGCGAGCCGGTAGGCCAGGCCCCGGCCCTGGTCGCCGGTGCCGCCGAGGACGCCGACGACGAGGCCGGAGACGTCCGGCAGGTCCCACGGGTCCTTGGCCGGCGCCTTCGCCGGCGCCTTCGGCGTGGCCGCGGCCTCGGCGGGCGGGTTCTGAGTGCTGTCTGTGGAGGTCATGGGGGCGAGGGTAATGCCGTGATCGCGAGAGGCGAACGCTCATGCGCCCGCCCAGCCGGGCGAAGAGGGGCGAAGTGCTCCCGTAGGTCCCTTTCATACGGCAGGATGCCGATATGGACGCCGTGAGGGTCGCGCTGCTGCGCGAAGTGCTCGCCGGTACGCAATGGCCCGGCGCCGCGCGCCGCTTCGCCGGATCGCTGCGCCACTGCGTGGTTCCGGCCGGCGGGAACCTGCTGCTGGTGGGGACCGAGCAGTACGAGCCCTGGCACATGGCGGCGCATCTGGTGGACGAGGCCGCCTGGTCCGGGCTGCCGGAGCTGGCCCCCACCCTCGTACGGCACCGGGTACGGCCGGGGCGGCCGCCGCACCTGTCGGTGGGGCTGGGCCGGCTGTCGGCGGCCCGGCGCGGGCACACGCTGCTGGTGGTGGCCCCCGACCAGCCGGGGGCGGGGCTGCTGGAGCGGGTGCACGACGCCCGGCGCGCGGGGGCGACCGTACTGTCGCTGCACTGCGGGGATCCGGATCTCGCCGCACTCGCGCACGACGCGCTGTCCGTCCGGGAGGAGGCCGGCGAGCTGGACCTGGACACCCTGCAGCACCTGGTCGGCGCGGCGGCCGGGGAGAACAGCCTGCCGGTGCAGCGCGGGCCCCGGCGGCTGCGGGACCGGCTCGCGCGGCTGGCCGATCAGCTGACCGCGCCGCCGCCCAGCCGCTGGTAGACCGCGCGGCCCACCCCGGGCCCCTACGGCACCACGGCCCTACGGCCCTGCCCCGGCCCGGCCCTCCCCTGCCCCGGCCCTAGGGCGCGCTCGTACCCTCGTCCTCTTCGCGGGACTTGTCGTTCCACTTGGGATCGTTCTGCCATTCGAGGTTGCGCTCCTGCGCCGTCTCCATGGCGTGGTTCGCCTCCTCGGGCGAGGAGTACGGGCCGAAGCGGTCCTTCGCCGGGCACTCCGGGCCCTCCTCCACCTTGTGGTGGACCAGGCAGTAGTACCACTCGCCGGGTTTGCCCACCTGACGCTTCTTGAACAGGGCCATCGTCCTCGGGCTCCTCTCGATACCGCTCTCTGTCGCCATGCTGCCCCATACCCGCTGGATACACTCGCTTGCATGTCTGGCCAGTCGCTGCTCGTACCAGGCGAGCTCTCTCCCGCCCGTTCCGTTCCCGGAAACATCCGCCGGCCCGAGTACGTGGGCAAGCCCGCGCCCACTCCGTACACCGGACCGGAGGTGCAGTCCGCCGCGACCATCGAGGCCATGCGCATCGCCGGCCGGATCGCCGCCCAGGCGATGGAAGAGGCCGCCAAGCTGATCGCCCCGGGGGTGACCACCGACGAGCTGGACCGGGTCGCGCACGAGTACATGTGCGACCACGGCGCCTACCCGTCGACGCTGGGCTACCGGGGCTTCCCGAAGTCCCTGTGCTCCTCGGTGAACGAGGTCATCTGCCACGGCATCCCCGACTCCACCGTCCTGCGCGACGGCGACATCGTGAACCTCGACGTCACCGCGTTCATCGGCGGCGTGCACGGCGACAACAACGCCACGTACCTGTGCGGGGAGGTGGACGAGGAGTCGCGCCTGCTGGTGGAGCGCACCCGCGAGGCCCTGAACCGGGCCATCAAGGCCGTCAAGCCGGGCCGCCAGATCAACGTGATCGGCCGGGTCATCGAGTCGTACGCGAAGCGTTTCGGCTACGGCGTCGTCCGGGACTTCACCGGGCACGGCATCAACTCGTCCTTCCACTCCGGGCTGATCATCCCGCACTACGACAGCCCGCACGCCACGACGGTCATCGAGCCCGGGATGACCTTCACCATCGAGCCGATGCTGACCCTGGGCACGCACGAGTACGACATGTGGGCGGACGGCTGGACGGTCGTCACGAAGGACCGCAAGCGCACCGCGCAGTTCGAGCACACACTGGTGGTGACGGACACGGGCGCCGAGATCCTCACCCTTCCGTAGCGGCTCACCGTAAAAGCTCTCCCCAAAAGACCTCCGGAGGAGTTTTACCGACAGGACGTCGGGAACACATTGACTTAGGTAACCCTAAGCGCGAGGATCGGGCGTGGCGGCCGTGCCGTGCCGTCACGCCCGCCGGGCGCCGTCGTTCCCCGTCCCGTTTTCGGAGGATTGTCTTGGACGCCTTCTCTACGGTCATCCGTGTCGCGTCGCACGAGCAGCACACCGAGGCCGAGACCTCGACGTTCATGAGCGACCTGCTCGGCGGCCGGCTCGGAGTGGACGCGTACACGCGCTACACCGAGCAGCTGTGGTTCGTGTACCGGGCCCTGGAGGACGCAGCCGAGTCCCTGAAGGACGATCCGGTGGCGGGGCCGTTCATACGGCCCGAGCTGATGCGCGTCGCCGAGATCGAGCGCGACCTGGCGCACCTGCGCGGCCCGTCGTGGCGCGAGACGGTGGTCGCGCTGCCCGCGACCGAGGCCTACGCGGCCCGTGTGGCCGAGTGCGCGGCCGGCTGGCCCGGCGGATACGTCGCCCACCACTACACCCGCTACCTGGGCGACCTCTCGGGCGGCCAGATCATCCGCGACAAGGCGGAGCGGACCTGGGGCTTCACCCGCAAGGGCGACGGCGTGCGGTTCTACGTCTTCGCGGACATCTCCAACCCCGCCGCCTTCAAGCGGAACTACCGCGAGCTGCTGGACGCGATCGCCGCGGACGACCTGGAGAAGCAGCGCATCATCGACGAGTGCAAGCGCGCCTTCGACTACAACGGCGCGGTCTTCCGGGAGCTGGGCGCGGAGTTCCCGCTGAGCGCCTGACCGTCCCCCGTACGGGCGTACGCGGATCCTCCGCCGGATGCCGTCAATCGCCGTGGACCAGCCAGAGCGCCAGGCCGGCGAAGAAGAGCACGGCATCCCGCCCTCAGCGTGAACGCACTCAAGCGCGTCCGCGCACCTACTCGGTTCGCGGCGGGGGCAGCTTCGCGAAGCGGACGCGGCCGCCGATCTCGACGGTGCCGTCCGGACCGGGCGCCGTGAGGATCTGGGAGCCCGCGCCCTGGGTGATGTTCAGCGCCCGGTTCAGCTCGGCGGTCAGCAGGATCGCGGCCGATCCGGTGGCCTCGTCCTCGGCGATGACCCCGTCGGGGCGGCGCGGGAAGCCGCGGGCCCGGACGCGGCCGGCGGTCTCGTCCTCCCAGGCCCAGGCGTACAGCCAGCCCTCGCCGGGCGGCGGCGCGGGCAGCGCGTCGACCTCGGCGGGGCTGGCGTACTGCTCGGTGCGCTTGCCCTCGACCCACTCCGGGAACGCGGTGATCCAGGTGAACTCCCCGTCGTCACGCGCCCATACGGAGCCGGCCGGCGGCTGGAGCTCCTCGATGTCGAGCAGCCAGGCGACCCCGACCAGCGGATGGCCCGCGAAGGACATCCGGGTGCCGGGGGTGCGGATGTCGACGACCCCGCGCTCGGGGTCGTCGACGAACACCGTCTCGCTGTAGCCGAGTTCGGCGGCGAGGGCCTGCCGCGACGCGTCGTCGGGGCAGGTCCGGCCGTCCCGGACCACACCGAGCAGGTTGCCGTGCCGTCCGTCTCCCGCGCAGAAGACCTTGAGCACATCGAGATCGTTCACGCGGAAATTGAAACACGGTTCAGATCTGGGCCGCCCGCCGTCGGCGGGCGAGGAAGACGGCGCCGGTGACGTACGCGCGGGACGTACGCGGGACGCGCCGTCGGGAGGCGGCCGTTCCGTCCTGCGGAACGGGGAGGCCGGCTTGACCTGCGCTTGACCTTTCCATGGGTTGGCCCTGGAGGGCCCGTGACGGCTCCGTGTCCGGCGGTCCGGCGTGTGGGCCGAATCACTGGACGTGCGGCCATGGGTCAGGTAAGCCTCGGTTAAGTTAGGTCCGCCTCACCGGCCGTCCCTCCTGATCGGGACGGCCGTCTGCCGAACGCCAGACAGCCAGGAGCCCGCATGCGTCCCGCCCGCCTCAACCTCCTCACCGCGGTCGCCGCCGTGGCCGCGCTCACCGCCGTCACCGGCTGCGCCGAGAAGAGCGGCAGCGGCGACGGGGCCCTCAAGGTCGCCGCCTCCGACAGCGCGTGCGAGGTGTCCAAGACGGAGTTCCCGGCCGGCAAGCTCACCCTTGAGGTCGAGAACAAGGGCTCCAAGGTCACCGAGGTCTACGTCCTCTTCCCGGACGACCGCATCGTCGCCGAGCGCGAGAACATCGGCCCCGGCACCAAGGCCTCCATCACCGCCGAGATCAAGGCCGGCGACTACGAGATCGCCTGCAAGCCCGGTATGAAGGGCGACGGCATCCGCCAGAAGGTCAAGGCCACGGGCGGCGGCGCCGCCACGAAGCGCAGCCCCGAGCTGGACGCCGCGGTCGCCGAGTACCGCAAGTACGTGCAGGCGCAGGCCGACGAGACCCTCCCCAAGGCGCAGGCCTTCGCGGACGCGGTCAAGGCCGGCGACCTGGCGGCCGCCCAGAAGGCGTACGCCACGTCCCGCATCGGCTGGGAGCGCACCGAGCCGGTCGCCGAGTCCTTCGGCGACATCGACCCGAAGGTCGACGTCCGCGAGGACGGCCTGGAGGCCGGCCAGGACCCGGCCAAGGACTGGACCGGCTGGCACCGCCTGGAGAAGGCCCTGTTCGCCGACAAGAAGATCGGCGACGAGGAGAAGAAGCTCGCCGACCAGCTGATGACCGACCTCACCGACTGGCAGAAGAAGGTCGGCCAGGCGGAGATCACCCCCACCTCGATGGCCAACGGTGCCAAGGAGCTGCTGGACGAGGTCGCCAGCGGCAAGGTCACCGGTGAGGAAGAGCGCTACAGCCACACCGACCTGGTCGACTTCAAGGCCAACGTCGAGGGCGCGCAGAAGGCGTACGAGCTGCTCAAGCCGGTCGCCGCGAAGAACGACGCGGCCCTGTCCGCGGAGCTGGACAAGCAGTTCGCCGCGATGAACACGCTGCTCGACAAGTACCGCGCCGACAAGAACGGCTACGACTTCACGGCGTACGACACGGTCGGCCAGGACCAGCGCAAGGAGCTCTCGGACGCCGTCAGCGCCCTCGGCGAGCCGCTGTCCAAGCTCGCCGCGGCCGTCGCCAAGTAACGCGTGATCAGGGGTACGGACCATGTCTGACGACACCAGCACCACCGGCTCGGCCGCCGAGGCCGCCGAGCCGGCCGATTCCGCCGCCGCCTCCTCCGCCGCCTCCGCCTCCGTCTCCGGCGGGCCGTCGCGCCGGTCCGTACTCGGCTGGGGCGGTGCCGGGCTCGCGCTCGGCGCCGCCGCGGCCGGCGGTACCGTCGCCGCGCTCAGCGGCGACGGCGACCCGGTTCCGGCCGCGCTCAGCGGCTCCTCGGTGCCCTTCCACGGCGAGCACCAGGCCGGCATCGCCTCCGCCGTCCAGGACCGGCTGCACTTCGCCGCGTTCGACGTGAAGACGAAGGACCGCGCCGAACTCGTCCAGCTCCTCAAGGACTGGACGCGGGCCGCCGAGCGGATGACCGCCGGGCTGCCCGTCGGCGAGGGCGCCGTCGGCGGCCTCCCCGAGGCCCCGCCGGACGACACCGGCGAGGCCCTCGGGCTCAAGCCGTCCCGGCTGACGCTGACCGTGGGCTTCGGCGCCTCGCTCTTCGCCAAGGACCGTTTCGGCCTGGAGGGCAGGCGCCCCGAGGCCCTGGTCGACCTGGAGCAGTTCCCGGGCGACAACCTCGACCCCGCCAAGAGCGGCGGCGACCTCTGCGTGCAGGCCTGCGCGGACGACCCGCAGGTCGCGGTGCACGCCATACGCCAGCTCGCCCGCATCGGCTTCGGCAAGGTGGCGGTCCGCTGGTCTCAGCTCGGCTTCGGCAAGACCTCGTCCACCACCCCGGACGAGCAGACCCCGCGCAACATGATGGGCTTCAAGGACGGCACCCGGAACATCGCGGGCACCGACCGGGCCGCCCTCGACAAGTTCGTCTGGGTCGGGGACGAGGCCAAGGACGGCTCGGCGTGGATGGCCGGCGGCTCGTACCTGGTCGCCCGCCGCATCCGCATGCACATCGAGACCTGGGACCGCACCCCGCTCCAGGAGCAGGAGGACATCTTCGGCCGGGACAAGGGCGAGGGCGCGCCCGTCGGCAAGTCGAAGGAGCGCGACGAGCCGTTCCTGAAGGCGATGAAGCCGCAGGCGCACGTGCGCCTCGCGCACCCGGACACCAACAGCGGTGCCACGATCCTTCGCCGCGGCTACTCCTTCACCGACGGATCGGACGGCCTGGGCCGCCTCGACGCGGGCCTGTTCTTCCTCGCCTACCAGCGCGACGTCCGCAAGGGCTTCGTCCCGATCCAGCGCAACCTGTCCAAGAACGACGGGCTCAACGAGTACATCCAGCACGTGAGCTCGGCCCTCTTCGCCATCCCGCCGGGCGTCCGCGACAAGGACGACTGGTGGGGCCGGGCGCTGTTCGCGTAGTTCCGCGAAACGAAAGGAACCGACGTGTTCAGCAACTATCTGATCGGCCTGCGCGAGGGGCTGGAGGCCAGCCTGGTCGTCTGCATCCTCATCGCGTACCTGGTGAAGACCGGGAACAAGGACAAGCTGGGCCCGCTGTGGCTCGGCGTCGGCCTCGCGGCCGCGCTCAGCCTGGCCTTCGGCGCGGGCCTCGAATTCGGCACCTCCGAGCTGACGTTCCAGGCGCAGGAGGCGATCGGCGGCAGCCTGTCGATCGTCTCGGTGGGCCTGGTGACGTGGATGGTCTTCTGGATGAAGCGCACCGCGCGGCACATGAAGGCGGAGCTCCAGGACAAGCTCGACACGGCCCTCGCGATGGGCACGGGCGCCCTGGTGACGACGGCGTTCCTGGCCGTCGGCCGGGAGGGCCTGGAGACCTCGCTGTTCGTGTGGCGCTCGGTGCACGCGGCCGGTGACGGCGCGGGTCCGCTGGTGGGGGTGCTGCTCGGCATCGGCTCGTCGATCCTGCTGGGCTGGCTGTTCTACCGCGGCGCCCTGAAGATCAACCTGTCCAAGTTCTTCACGTGGACCGGCGGGATGCTGGTCGTGGTCGCGGCGGGCGTGCTCGCGTACGGGGTGCACGACCTCCAGGAGGCCGAGTTCCTCCCCGGTCTGATGAACAAGGCCTTCGACGTCACCGCGGCCGTCCCGCCGGACAGCTGGTACGGGACCCTGCTGAAGGGCACGTTCAACTTCCAGCCGGACCCGACCTGGCTCCAGGCGGGCGTGTGGCTGGCCTACCTGGTCCCCACGCTGCTGCTGTTCTTCGGGGTCTTCGCCCGGACGACGGCCCCGGCGCCGGCGCCCGCGTCCGCCGCCGCCTCCTCCTCGGAGGCCAGGAGCGGCTCGTAGGGCCGCGTCCCGCACGGCATGCGGAAGGGGCCCGGATCATCGCGATCCGGGCCCCTTCCGCACGTCCCGGTCACCCCGGCCGGTCACCCCGGCCGGTCACCACAGCCGGTCGACGAGCCCCGGATACAGGGCGATCCGCGCACCCGTGAAGGCCTCGGCCCCGCTGTCCGCTCCGGGGAAGTCGGCCAGCACCTCCTTGGCGAACCCGGGCGCGTCCGTGGCCAGCGGCCGCTCGGGCGTCCCGCCGACCAGCACCGTGCCGGGGAGCCGGGTGAATCCGGCCGCCTCGTAGAAGGGGACGAGCGGGCGGTCGCAGCTGAACAGCACGAGGTCCACGGCCGGATCGGCGGCCAGCGCCGCCCGGGCCGCCGCCACCAGGCGCCCGCCGTGGCCGCGCCCCCGCGCGGTGTCCCGGGTGACGACCGCGCTGAGCCCGGCGGCCCGGTACGTCCGCCCGGCGTGCCGGATCTCCTTGTGGAGCAGCGCCAGCGAGACGAGGACGCTCCCCTCGTCGTCCAGCAGCAGCATCACCTCGGGGGCGAGGCCCGGGTCATGGCCGGCGGTGGCCCCGGGCCAGGCCTGCGCCTCCAGGGCCGCGACCTGCGCCGCGTACCGCGCCGGCAGCTCCGCCTGCGCGTACGTCACCACCGTCGTCACGCCCGGACCTCACCCTCGCGCCGGCGGCTCATGCGATGCGGACCGCGCTGCCGCCCACCCGCACCCGGGTGTCTCCCGCCCTCAGTTCCACCGTGAGCACCCCCGGGCGGCCCATGTCCTCGCCCTGGCGCAGGGTGAGCACCGCCTCCGCCGGGACCAGGCCGAGCTCGCGCGCGTACGCGCCGAAGGCGGCCGCGGCGGCCCCGGTCGCGGGGTCCTCGACGACGCCGCCGACCGGGAAGGGGTCCCGTACGTCGAACAGCGCCGGGCCCGTCCGGTGCACCAGCTGGACCGTGGTCAGGTCGAGGCGCCGCATCAGCGCCTCCAGCCGGGGGAAGTCGTACGCGAGGTCCGCGAGCCGGGCCCGGGTGGCCGCGCCGAGCACCAGGTGGCGGGCTCCGGCGTAGGCGATCCTCGGCGGGATGCCCGGGTCCAGGTCCGACTCCGGCCAGTCCAGCGCGGCCAGCGCCTCCGCGAGGTCGGCCTGACCGACCTCCTCCACGTACGGCTCGACGCTGGTCAGCACGGCCCGCAGACCCTCGTCCGCGGCGGTGACCGAGACGGGCACCGTTCCGGCCGGGGTCGCGAACACCAGCTCGCCGGGTCCGGTCCGCTCCGCCAGCGCCACGGCGGTGGCCACGGTGGCGTGCCCGCAGAACGGGACCTCCGCCTTCGGGCTGAAGTACCGCACGGTGAACGCCCGGCCCGGCGCACCGCCGAGGCCCTCGGGGGGCGGCGTCAGGAAGGCCGTCTCGCTGTAGCCCAGGCCGGCGGCGATCCGGAGCATGCCGGCCTCGTCCAGACCGCTCGCGTCGAGCACGACCCCGGCGGGGTTGCCGCCGGCCGGGTCGGCGGAGAAGGCGGTGTAACGCAGCACTTCAGTCATGATCGCCCCAACCCCCGGCCGGGCAGCCGCATTCCCCGCCGCCGCCTCCCGGCCCCCGTCGGGGGATCAGCCGCGCCCGATGTACGGCATCGTCGTCGCCATCACCGTCGCGAACTGCACGTTCGCCTCCAGCGGCAGCTCCGCCATGTGCAGCACCGTGCGCGCCACGTCCGCCGCGTCCATCACCGGCTCCACCGCCAGCTGCCCGTTCGCCTGAAGGATCCCGGTCTGCATGCGTTCGGTCATCTCGGTGGCCGCGTTGCCGATGTCGATCTGCCCGCAGGCGATCCGGTGCGGTCGCCCGTCCAGCGAGAGGGACTTCGTCAGGCCGGTCATCGCGTGCTTGGTGGCGGTGTAGGCGATCGAGTTCGGCCGGGGCACGTGAGCGGAGATCGAGCCGTTGTTGATGATCCGGCCGCCCCGCGGGTCCTGCGCCTTCATCTGCCGGAAGGCGGCCTGCGCGCACAGGAAGGCCCCGGTGAGGTTGACGTCGACCACCTGGCGCCAGGCCTCGTACGAGATGTCCTCCAGCGCGACCCCGCCCGGGCCGAAGGTCCCGGCGTTGTTGAAGAGGAGGTCGAGCCGCCCGTGGCGCTCCCGTACCGCGGCGAACAGCGCGGCCACGTCGTCCGGATCGCTCACGTCCGCCCGTACGCACAGCACGTCCGCGCCGGCTCCGGCCGCCTTCGCCGTCTCCTCCAGCGGTTCGGTCCGGCGGCCGGCCACGGCCACCGACCAGCCGGCGGCGGCCAGGGTGAGGGCCACGGAGCGGCCGATGCCCGAGCCCGCGCCGGTCACGACGGCGATCTTCTTCCCACTTGCGCTCATGGGGCCGCAGGGTACGTCACATGACGCAGCGGTCCACGGACGTTCCGATAGCTGAGAGCATGGGTCGGCCGGGGGTGTGAAAAGACGACGAAAAGACTGGAGTTCCGCATGTCGGAGAGAGGCCCCGCGACGGCCCCCTCGCACGAGCCGCCGCCCGAAACGCCCTCCGCACCGCAAGCCCCGTCCGCCCCGCTCAAGGCGGCCCGCCGTACCGGACTGCTCGTCACTTTCATACTCGGAGGACTCAGCGCCCTCCCCCCGCTGTCCATGGACATGTACCTGCCGGCCCTGCCGCAGGTCACCGGCGCTCTGCACAGCCCGGCCGCCACGATCCAGCTCACCCTCACCGCCTGCCTCGCCGGCATGGCGCTGGGCCAGCTCGTCATCGGGCCCATGAGCGACAAGTGGGGCCGCCGCAGGCCCCTGCTGACCGGCATGGTGGTCTACGTCCTCGCCACCGCCATCTGCGCCCTCGCGCCGAGCGCCGAACTGCTGATCGGGTTCCGGCTGCTCCAGGGCCTGGCCGGATCGGCCGCGATCGTCATCGCGCGGGCCGTCGTGCGCGACCTGTACGACGGGGTCGAGATGGCCCGGTTCTTCTCCACCCTGATGCTGATCTCCGGCGTCGCCCCGATCATCGCCCCGCTCATCGGCGGCCAGATCCTGCGCTTCGCCGACTGGCGCGGGGTGTTCGTCGTCCTCACCGGCGTCGGCGCCGTGCTCACGCTCGTCGTGTGGCGCAGCCTCGGCGAGACGCTGCCGCCCGAGCAGCGGCAGACCGGCGGCGTGGGCTCCGCGCTGCGGACCATGCGCGGGCTGCTCGCCGACCGCGTCTTCGCCGGGTACACGCTGGCCGGCGGCTTCGCCTTCGCCACGCTGTTCTCGTACATCTCGGCCTCGCCGTTCGTGGTGCAGGAGATCTACGGGGCCTCGCCGCAGGCCTTCAGCCTGCTGTTCGGCCTCAACTCCGTGGGCCTGATCGCCGCCGGCCAGATCAACGGCAAGCTCCTGGTCGGCCGGGTCCGGCTGGACAAGGTGCTGGGTCTCGGGCTCGCCGTGATCACGGCGGCCTCCGTCTCGCTGCTGCTGATGTCCACCGGGGTGTTCGGGGAGGTCGGGCTGGTCCCGATCGCGTCGGCGCTGTTCGTGCTGATGTCGGCGATGGGCCTGGTCCTGCCGAACACCAACGCGCTGGCCCTGATGCGCACCCCGCACGCGGCCGGCTCGGCCTCGGCCCTGCTGGGCACCTCCTCCTTCCTGGTCGGGGCGATCGCCTCGCCGCTGGTCGGGATCGCGGGCGAGGACACGGCGGTGCCGATGGCGCTGGTCCAGCTGGTCTGCTCGTTGCTGGCGGTGGCCTGCTTCACCGGCATGTGCCGGCCCTGGCAGAACCGCGACTCCGCCGTCTGAGCCGGGCCCGCGGGACACCCCCTGGGGCGTCCCGGACCCGGCGGGCGCCGTAAACTTCGCTGGTGAACGCCTCCGCTTCCGCCTCCGTGCCCACCACCGCCGAGACCCTGCGCACCGCGCTGGGCGGGCTGCTCGGCGGGCTCCCGCCGAAGCAGGCCACGGCCGCCGTCGACCGGCTCATCGCCAACTACCGCGGCCGGACCCCGACCGACGCTCCCGTCCTGCGCGACCGCTCGGACGTGGCGGCGTACGCGGCGTACCGGATGCCCGCCACCTTCGAGGCCGTACGGTCGGCCCTCGACGCCCTCGGCGAGGCCGCCCCGCGCTGGTCCCCGGGCTCCCACGTGGACGTGGGCGGCGGTACGGGAGCGGCGACCTGGGCGGTGGACGCCGTCTGGGACGGGCCGCGCGACACCGTGGTCCTGGACTGGGCGGAGCCGGCGCTGGCCCTCGGCAAGGAGCTCGCGGCGTCCTCCGGCTCGCAGGTGCTGCGCGCGGCCGAGTGGCGGCGGGCCGTCATCGGGGCGGGGCTGGCCCTGCCCGGGGCGGACCTCGTGACGGTCTCGTACGTACTGGGCGAACTGACGCCGGAGGCCCGCCGGGCCGTGGTCGCCGAGGCGGCCCGCGCCGGACAGGCCGTGGTGCTGATCGAGCCGGGCACTCCGGAGGGGTACCTGCGCATCCGCGAGGCCCGCGACCAGCTGATCGAGGCGGGGCTGAAGGTCGCGGCCCCGTGCCCGCACGACGGCACCTGCCCGATCGAGGTCGGCAAGGACTGGTGCCACTTCTCGGCGCGGGTCAGCCGCTCCTCCCTGCACCGGCAGGTCAAGGGCGGGTCCCTCCCGTACGAGGACGAGAAGTTCAGCTACGTGGCCGCGACCCGCTTCCCGGTGGAGCCGGCCCCCTCCCGGATCACGCGGAGGCCGCAGATCCGGAAGGGGCTCGTCCAGCTGGACCTGTGCGGCCCGCAGGACGGTGAGTCGTCGGGACTGACCCGGGTCAACGTGACCAAGCGCCACGGCGACCTGTACAAGGCGGCGCGGGACGCCGACTGGGGCCAGGAGTGGCCGCCGGCGGCCACCCCGTAACCCGACCCGCCGCGCTACATGCGCAGCTCCTGGGTGCAGCACTTCACGCTGCCCCCGCCCTTGAGCAGCTCGCCCAGGTCCATCGGCACCGGCTCGAAGCCCCGCTCGCGCAGGGGCTGGAAGAGACCGGTCGCCGCCTGGGGGAGCAGCACGTTCAGGCCGTCCGAGACCGCGTTCAGGCCGAGGGCCGCCGCGTCCTCGTCACCCGCGATCAGCGCGTCCGGGAAGAGCCGCTCCAGGACGGCGCGGCTGCCGGGCGAGAACGCGGGCGGGTAGTACATGACCTCGTCCCCGTCGAGCACGCAGAGCGCGGTGTCCAGGTGGTAGTAGCGCGGGTCCACCAGGTCGAGGCCGATGACCGGGCGGCCGAAGAACTCCTGGGCCTCGTCGTGCGAGAGCGGGCTGGAGCGGAAGCCCCGGCCGGCCAGGATGTAGGTGGCGGTGACGGCGAAGTCGCCCTCGCCCTCGTTGACGTGGGACGGCTCGTGGACGTGCTCGAAGCCGTGCGACCGGAACCAGTCGAGGTGGATCTCCGCCTCGGCGGCGCGCTCGGGGTAGGCGAACCGGGCGCCGAGCACCCGGCCGTCGACGACGAGGGCGCCGTTCGCGGCGAAGACCATGTCGGGAAGCTCCGGGTCCGGTACGAGCGTCTCGACGGTGTGGCCGAGCGAGCGGTAGCGGTCCCGGAGGTCTTCCCACTGTGCCTGTGCGAGGGGCAGGTCCACCGGTTTCGTGGGGTCCATCCACGGATTGATGGAGTACGTGACCTTGAAGTGTGCGGGTGGGCACATCAAGTAGCGCCGGGGTGTGGCGACTCTGCGCAAAGAAGGCTCCTCACGGCTCACGAGAGATGTCGAGAGAATCGTCTCTCCTCAAGGGAAACCGCGCAGTGAACTGATTGGGTGGTTTACGGAATGACACAAAGACGAGACGTCTCGCGTTGATAATTTGTCCGAATGAGCAGCAGATCACCTGACGCGAAGGCCCCCGACCCCGCCCGCCGCAGCGACCGCTCCCGGCGGGCCATCCTCGACGCGGCGCTCTCACTGGTCTCGGAGGTCGGCTACAACAAGCTGACGATCGAGGCCATCGCCGCCCGCGCGGGCGTCGGCAAGCAGACCATCTACCGCTGGTGGCCGTCGAAGGCGGCGGTCCTGCTGGACGCCTCGCTCGCGCTCGCCGACGACGCGAAGGAGGAGGTGGAGGGCGACTGGACCGGCATCCCGGACACCGGGGACCTCGCGGCGGACCTCAAACTGGTGCTGCGGGCGACGGTGGACCAGTTCAACGACGAGAAGTACGAGGCGCCCATGCGCGCCCTGACCGCGGCCGGGGCGACCGACCCCGAGCTGAGCGCCCGTTTCACCGAGCAGCTGCTGAGGCCGCAGCTGGCCCTGTACGAGGAGCGGTTGCGGGCGGCGCGGGAGGCCGGCGGACTCGCGGCCGACGTGGATCTGGGCCTGACGGTGGAGATGCTGGTGGGGCCGCTGACGTACCGCTGGCTGATGGGGACGGCCCCGCTGACGCACGCGTTCGCGGACGAGCTGGTGGACCGGGTGCTGGGCGGGGTCGCCGGGGTGTCGAAGGTCACCGAGGCCTGAAGGGCCGGGGGCCGGCCGGGAACAATTGGCCGAATTTCACCAGTATGTGGCGGTATTCGGCCTGCTGTTGTGCGCTCTCCGTGCACCTGTGCCCCACCCCCCGGTGGGGCGGTGCGGTCATCCGGACCGCAGGATGGTGGGACCATGTGAGGGTCTGCCGGGGAAACGGTGAGGTGAGGGGATAGATGGGGTCTGAGTCCGGCCGCGTCAAACGCGGCGAGCAGAGCAGGATTTCCCAGTGGCTGCGCCGGCGGCCCAAACCCTCCCCCGAAGATCCCGAGCGCGCACGCGAGGCCCTTCTGCTGTCGGCGGCCGCCGCGGGCCTGCCGCTCGCCCCCGCCGCCCATCCCGCCGGCTACCGGTGTTCGTGCGACCGGATCGGCTGTCCCACCCCCGCACGCCACCCCCTTTCCTTCGCCTGGCAGACGCAGTCGACGACCGACCGCGCGCAGATCGAACGCTGGGCGCGCAACCAGCCGCAGGCGAACTTCATCACCGCGACCGGCATGGTCCACGACGTGCTGGACGTCCCCCTCGAAGCCGGCGCGAGCGCGCTGGACCGCCTGCTGGCGGCGGGCGTCGAGGTCGGCCCGGTCGCGGAATCGGGCGGTACGGGCGACCAGGCCCGGATGCTCTTCTTCACCGCGACGCGCGGCACCCCCGAGGACGAGGACGAGTGGTGGCCGTGCGAGCTGGACTGCCACCCGGAGACGATGGACGAGCACCCGGGCCTGCGGTGGCACTGCCGCGGCAGCTACGTCCTGGTCCCCCCGGCCGCCCTCCCCGGTGACCTGGCGGTGACCTGGATCCGCGGCACGGAGCACCCCCTCCCGGACCCCCTCACCCTCCTGGAGACCCTGACGGACGCCTGCGCCGCGTACGCGGTCGCGGCCGACCGGTCCCCCTCGGCGGCCTGGCCCCTGTCGCGCTGACGGCACCCGCTGCGCGGGACGGGAGCCCCGCGCAGCGGACCGGCGGCGGTCAGTGGATCTGGGTGACGACCACGTCGAGGGACCAGGCCTTGCCGGGCTTCGCCGGGGCCTCGGCCTCGACGGTGTAGCCCAGGTCGCGCAGCGCGGTGACCAGCGCCGCCGGGCCCTGCGGCGCGGCCCCGGCGACGAGCAGGTCCCGTACCAGCCGCCCCTTCGTCGCCTTGTTGAAGTGGCTCACCACCGACCGCTTCTCCACCCCGTCCACGATCTGCGAGTGCAGCACCCGCACCGTGGCCGTGCGCCCCGCCACCTCGCCCTTCGGCTTCCACGCCGACGCGTACGCCGAGGACCGCAGGTCCAGCACCAGCCCCTCCCCCGCCGCCTCCGGCATCACCGCCGCCATCGGCTCGCGCCAGTACGCCCCGAGCGCGCCCAGCCCCGGCAGCTTCACGCCCATCGAGCAGCGGTACGAAGGGATCCGGTCGGTCACCCGGACCGCGCCCCACAGGCCCGAGAACACGAGGAGCGAGCGCTCCGCCGCCGCCCGCGCCGCCGCCGGCAGGCCGGCCAGGTCCAGCGCGTCGTACAGGACGCCGGTGTAGATCTCCCCCGCAGGCCGGGCCACCGCGGAGCGCAGCCCGGCGTTCTTCGCCACCTCGCCGCGCAGCCCCTCGCTCAGGCCGAGCACCTCGCGGGCCTTCAGCTCGTCACCCGCGCACAGCTCGACGAGTTCCTCCAGCACGGCCGCCCGTGCCTCGGCCAGTCCCGGCAGCGACAGCGCCTGCGGCTCCAGGGGCGCGCCGGACCCGCCGGCGGCCTTTCCCTCGGACGGCGGCAGCAGCACGAGCACGGTGGTTCTCCTTCAGTACGACGCGGCGCAGGGGGTGCGGCCCCCGAGCCAGGGTAAGGCTCTCGCCGCGCCCCCCGGCGCCACCCGCAATACGCTCGACCCATGCCACGCCGTCCCATGCACATGACCGGCACCGACGGGGCCGCCCTGCGGGCCGCGCTGCGTGAACTGCGGACGGAGCTGGGCGTGCCCGGGGAGTTCCCGGCCGCGGTGCTCGCCGAGGCCGAGCAGGCGGCGCGCGCCCCACGGCTGCCGGACCTGGACGCCACCGACCTGCCCCTGTTCACCATCGACCCACCCACCTCCCGCGACCTGGACCAGGCCATGCACCTGGCCAGGCGCCCGACCGGCAGCGGCAACGGCAACAGCGGCGCCGGCTACCGCGTGCACTACGCCATCGCCGACGTCGCCGCCTTCGTCACTCCCGGCGGCGCCCTCGACGCCGAGGTCCAGCGGCGCGTCACCACCCTCTACTTCCCCGACGGCAAGGTCCCCCTCCATCCCGCCGTCCTCTCCGAGGGCGCGGCCAGCCTGCTGCCCGGCCAGACCTGTCCGGTCCTGCTGTGGCGCTTCGACCTGGACTCCGCCGGCCGCGTCGAGACCACCGACGTCCGCCGGGCGCTGGTCCGCAGCCGGGCCAGGCTGGACTACGCCGGGGTCCAGCGGGCGATCGACTCCGGCACCGCCGAAGAGCCCCTCGCCCTGCTGCGGGAGATCGGGCGGCTGCGCGAGACCCTGGAGCAGGAGCGCGGCGGGATCTCGCTGAACGTGCCCGAGCAGGAGATCGTCGCCCGGGACGGCTCGTACACCCTCGCCTACCGGGCCCCCCTCCCCGCCGACGGCTGGAACGCCCAGATCTCCCTCATGGCCGGCATGGCCGCCGCCGAGCTGATGCTCGCCACGGGCACCGGGATCCTGCGCACCCTCCCCAGCGCCCCCGACGGAGCGGTCGGCCGGCTCCGGCGCACCGCCGCCGCCCTGCGCATCGACTGGCCGCACCACGTGCCGTACGCCGAGCTGGTGCGCACCCTCGACCCGCACCTGCCCGCCCACGCCGCCTTCCTCCAGGAGTGCACGGCCCTGCTGCGCGGCGCGGGGTACACGGTGTTCACCGGCGGCCGGGCCCCCGGCCCCCTCCTGCACGCCGCGGTGGCGGCCCCGTACGCGCACTGCACCGCGCCGCTGCGCCGGCTCGTCGACCGGTACGCGGGCGAGCTGTGCGTGGCGGCGGTGGCGGGGGCCGCGCCCCCGGCGTGGGCGCTGGAGGCGCTGGACGCGCTCCCGCAGCGGATGGCGGAGGGCAGCAGGCTGGCCAACACGGCGGAACGGGAGTGCGTGGACCTCGTCGAGGCGGCCCTGCTGAAGGACCACGTCGGGGAGACCTTCGAGGCGACCGTGATCGACGTCAAGGACCACGAGCCGCAGGTGGGCACGGTCCACCTGGAGGAGCCGGCGGTGGTCGGCCGGGTCGAATCCCCCTCCGCGCGGCTGCCGCTGGGCGACCGCATCCGGGTCCGGCTGACACAGGCCGACCCGGGCCGGGCGAAGGTGCTGTTCGCGCCCGCCTGAGCGGATGGCCCCCGGCCGGCTCTGGCCAGGGCGCCCGTCGCCTGTCATCATCTGCGCAGCAGGCGGGGAGGCCGGCGATGGGTTCCGTCGACATGTCCGTACGCCCGGCCGCACCGGCCGCAGCCCCGCCGGCCGGCACTCCGGACACGCACCGCCGCCGACCCACCGCGCACTGCGCCCCCACCGCGCTTCGACCTGCTCGACGCGGTGTTCACCGGCCGCCTGGAGCGGGGGCCGGCCGCCGCGCCCGAGGTGCGCGGGGCGCTTGCCCGGCTGTGGGCCGACAGCGGCTCGCCGGCCCTGGCCGCGGCCGGGACCGGCTGGAGCGCCCGCACCCTGCGCGCCCGCTTCCGCGAACAGGTCGGGCTCTCCCCCAAGGGCGTCGCCCGGGTGTTCCGGCTCCAGCACGCCCTGCGGCTGCTGGCGGCCGGGGTGGCCCCGGCCCGGGTCGCGGCGGCCTGCGGCTACCACGACCAGGCCCACTTCGGCCGGGACGTGAAGGCCCTGACCGGACTGTCGCCCTCCCGGATCGCGGCCCTGCGCGGCGGGCTGCCGCCGGGCTCGGCGCACGACTCCTCATCCCCCCGGAGGGTCCCGACGCAGTGCGGCAGCCCGTCACGGGGGTGCGGGTTGCCGCAGTGCGGCCACCAGCGCACGCGGGTCGTCGGCGTGGAAGCGGAGGGTGCGGGCCTCGGCCCGGGAGCCGAGGGGCCGGGTGAAGGGGAGCGGCCGGTTCAGCTCCACGGTCACCGTGGTCTGGCTCCCGACGATCAGGTCGAGCACCCCGTCCTCGGAGAGGCTGACGAGCCGCCCCTGCGGATAGCGCCGGTCCACCCGGGCCGAAGCCACCGCGTCCGCGGGGACGGTCAGGTCGAACAGTGCCCCGTACCGGATCCGCAGGGAGCCGTCCCGGCGGACCACGTGCGGCCGGGTCACGCAGGCGGCGTGCATCGCCAGCATCAGCAGCACCCCGTACACGTCGAGGACGAGCACCACGCGGTGGACGGACGGCCAGGGGATCAGCAGGGACAGCGCGACGGTCTCGATCAGCGCTACGAACACCAGCCCGTACATCATGGCCGTCTGCGGTCCGGTGTACGCGGCGGCGAGCTCGCCCGCGCCCACCCCGTGCGGCGGCCTGCGCAGCACCCACCGCCCCAGCGAGGCCGCCGAGCGCAGTTCGTGCGCCAGCAGCCTCCGCACGGGCAGCGGCACCCCGGCCCATGCCCCGACGATCTGCCTCATCCCCGCACCCTCTCCACGAACGTCTCCATGACCCGGCGGACGACCTCCGCCTGCGCCGGGGCGAACTCCGCGAGCAGCGCCTCCTTGAACCCCTCGCCGAACCCCCCGCCCGCCGCCCCGCCGCCGGCCGGGATCGCCTCGAAGACCCCCTCGGGCACGGACGCCACCATCGCGGCGGCGAGCGGTGGGATGCGCGGGTCGTCCACGGCGGCGTCGGCGAGCTCGTCGAGCCGCTCGTACAGGGCGAGGACGGCCGGATCGGCGGCCACCGCGCCGAGCGCCGCGTACAGTTCGGCGCCGACCTCTCCCGCCGAATCCAGCAGCGTCAGGTGCTCGCGGTCCATCGCGGCGCTCGGCGAGTCCGTCTCGGGCGCCTTGGCGAGCAACGCGGCCAGGGCCGGCGAGAGCGGCCCGTCCTCCCCGGGCGGCGCGGCCCGCAGCGCGGCGAGCCGCCGGCGGCGCTCCCCGATCGCGGCCTCCTGCCGGGCCAGGTCGGCGTCGAGCTCTTCGAGTACGTCGGCCAGCTCGCGCCCCGCGTCGTCCGCGAGCACGTCCCGGACCTCGTCGAGGCTCAGCCCGAGCTCGGCGAGCCGGCGCACCCGCGCCAGCAGGACGGCGTCGCGCACGCTGTACGCGCGATACCCGTTGGACCTGCGCTCCGGCTCCGGAAGCAGGCCGACATGGTGGTAGTGCCGGATGGCCCGGGTGGTGACCCCGACCAGCGCGGCGATCTCTCCGATCCGCATGCCCTCCAGTAGAAACCCTGCCGCTGCGTCAAGGTCAAGCGCGGCGCCCGGCGCGGGTAGCATGGTCACTCGCAGAACAACCGGAGCGGGCGGCCGCGTCGGGATCCCCGGATCCCGCCGAGGAACGTCCGGGCTCCACAGGGCAGGGTGGTGGCTAACGGCCACCCGGGGTGACCCGCGGGACAGTGCCACAGAAAACAGACCGCCGGGGCTTCGGCCCTCGGTAAGGGTGAAACGGTGGTGTAAGAGACCACCAGCGCCTGGGGTGACCCAGGCGGCTAGGTAAACCCCACCCGGAGCAAGGTCAAGAGGAGCCGTCTTCGGACGGCTCTGCGCGAACGTTCGAGGGCTGCCCGCCCGAGTTCGCGGGTAGACCGCAGGAGGCCGGCGGCAACGCCGGTCCTAGATGGATGGCCGTCTCCCCGGCGACCGCGAGGTCGCCGGGCGACAGAACCCGGCGTACAGCTCCGGTTGTTCTGCACCCGACGAAGCCGAAGGGCCCGTCCCCGTCAGGGGGCGGGCCCTTCGGCGTGTTCGCCGCCGCCCCGCTAGCGCAGGTGCGAGGTGTCGTTCAGCAGGCGCACCGAGGCGTTGCCGTCGGCGTAGTAGGCCACCGCCGAGAGGGAGGCCGCGGAGAGCTCCATCTTGAAGAGCGCCTCCGGCGGGGCGCCCAGGGCCAGGCGGACCAGGATCTTGACCGGGGTCACGTGCGTGACCAGCAGCACCGTACGGCCCGCGTGCGCGGCCAGCAGCCGGTCCCGGGTCGCCGAGATGCGGCGGGTGGCGGCCGTGAAGCTCTCCCCGCCTCCCGTCGGGGCCGCCTTCGGGGAGTCCAGCCAGGCCTGGAGGTCGTCCGGGAAGCGCTCGCGCACCTCGCCGAAGGTCAGGCCCTCCCAGGCCCCGAAGTCCACCTCGCGCAGGCCCTCCTCGACGGTCACCGCGAGGCCGAGGCGGTCCGCCACGGCCTGCGCGGTCTCCCGGCAGCGGCGCAGCGGGGAGCTGACGATCGCCTGGACGGTGCCGCGCGCGGCCAGGGCCTCGGCGACCGCCGATGCCTGGCGGCGGCCGGCCTCGGACAGCTCCGGGTCGGTGCCGCCGCTGCCGGAGAAGCGCTTCTGCGGGGTGAGGGCCGTCTCCCCGTGGCGCAGCAGCACGAAGGTCGCCGGGGTCCCCATGTCGGGGCCCCAGCCCGGCGTGGCGGACGGGGCCCTGGCCGGGCCCGGCGCCGGGGCGGGGACGAGGCCCGCCGCGGTGGCGTCGTGCTCCGCGAACAGGGTGCCGGCCCCTGCCTCCGCGCGTGCCGGTGCGGTGGCCGACGTACCGGAAGCCGTGGCGAGGGCGGCCCGTACGGCGGCGGCCCCCTTCGCGGCGTCCCCCGGGGGGCCCGCCGGCGGGGCGGCCAGGGCGCGCGCCGCCGAGGCGTCCAGGGCCGCCGAAGAGGCCGACGGCTCCCACTGCCCGCCGCGCTTGCCCGCGTCCATCGCCTCGTTGGCGAGCCGGTCCGCGTGCTTGTTGCGCTCGCGCGGGATCCATTCGTACGTGACCTGCGCGCGCGGCAGGATCTTCGCCGCCTCCGCCGCGAGGGGCTTCATGTCCGGGTGCTTGATCTTCCAGCGGCCCGACATCTGCTCGACGACCAGCTTGGAGTCCATGCGGACCTGCACCACGGCGTCGGCGGACAGCTCGCGGGCCGCCTTCAGACCGGCGATCAGGCCCTTGTACTCGGCCACGTTGTTCGTCGCGACGCCGATGTACTCCGCGCGCTCGGCCAGCGTCTCGCCCGTCGCCGGGTCGAGGACGACCGCGCCGTAGCCGGCGGGCCCCGGATTGCCCCGGGAGCCGCCGTCCGCCTCCACGACGAACCGGAGGGGCCTCTGCATCAGATGCCCGAGTCGGCCGTACGGACCAGGATGCGGCCGCAGTTCTCGTGGCGTACGACCTGGTCGCGGGCGGCGGCCTTGATCTCGTTGACCTCGGCCATGTCGAGCTCCAGGCGGCAGCCCTCGCAGCGGCGCTGGTACAGGCGCGCGGCGCCGACGCCGCCCTGCTTGACGCGGATCTTCTCGTACAGGGCCATCAGGTCGGCCGGCATCGAGGCCACGATGACCTCGCGGTCCTTGGTGACCTTCGCGGCCTCGGCGTCGAGCTCGCCGGTGGCCGCGTCGCGGCGGGCGGTGGCGTCCGTCAGCTTGGCTTCGAGGGCGGAGACCCGCTCGGTCAGCTCGGTGACCCGCTCCTGGGCGCCCTCCAGGCGCTCCATGACCTCCAGGACCACGTCCTCCAGGTCGGCCTGGCGCTTGGCGAGGGAGACGACCTCGCTCTGCAGGTTCGCCAGGTCGCGGGCGGAGATGCCCGCGCCGGAGTCGAGCCGCTGCTGGTCGCGGGCCGCGCGCTGGCGCACCTGGTCGACGTCCTGCTCCGCCTTGGTCTGCTCGCGGGCGGCGTCGCTCGCCTGCGTCTGGGCCGCCACGAGCAGGTCGCGCTGCTGCGTCAGGTCCTTGGTCAGGGACTCGACCTCGGTGTGCTCCGGCAGCGACTTGCGCTTGTGGGCGAGCTGAGACAGCCGGACGTCCAGGGCCTGGACGTCGAGGAGTCGGATCTGGTCGGCGGGCTCGGCGTTCAGTTGGGGGCTCCTGAGATAGAAGAGGGAGATGAAGGAACGTCGGACGGCGCGTGCGCCGTCCACGGGTCGGTGACCGTGCGCGAGACGTGGGTGCGCAGACCCCAGCCGTGGCGCTCGGAGATCGCGTCGAGCTGCGCCGCCGCCTGCTCGCACCAGGGCCACTCGGTGGCCCAGTGCGCGGCGTCGACGAGCGCGAGCGGGCTGCGCTCGCGGGCTTCGGACACGGGGTGGTGGCGCAGGTCTGCGGTGAGGAACACGTCCACGCCGGCGGCCCGGACCTGGTCGAAGAGGCTGTCGCCGGAGCCGCCGCTGACGGCGACGGTGCGCACGAGCGCGTCCGGGTCGCCGGCGACGCGGATGCCCTGGGCGGTCCGCGGCAGCCGGGCGGCGGCGCGCGCGGCGAACTCCCGCAGGGTCTCGGGGCGGTCCAGCTCGCAGATCCGGCCGAGGCCCCTGCGGCCCTCGGGGTCGCTCGCGTCGGGCACCAGCGGGCCGGTGATGCGCAGGTCGAGGGCGCCGGCGAGGGCGTCGGAGACGCCGGGGTCGGCGGTGTCGGCGTTGGTGTGGGCGACGTGCAGCGCGATGTCGTTCTTGATCAGCGTGTGCACGACGCGGCCCTTGAAGGTGCCGGCCTCGACGGTCGTGGTGCCGCGCAGATAGAGGGGGTGGTGGGTGACGACGAGGTCGGCGCCCAGCTTCACGGCCTCGTCGACGACGTCCTGTACGGGGTCCACGGCGAACAGGACGCGGGAGACCTCGGCGTCGGGATCGCCGCAGACGGTTCCGACGGCGTCCCACTGCTCGGCCCGCGAGGGGGGCCAGAGGGCGTCCAGCGCGGCGATGACTTCGGAGAGACGGGGCACAGGCCAAGGCTACCGTCCGCACGGGAGCGGGTCCGTCCCCGCGGGGTGACGGCGTCCGGGCCCCGGCCGGGCGGGACCCCGTACGGGCGCCAGGTGCCCGGCCGGCTGCGTGACGAGGAAGGTGCGCAGGTCGTCGAGGACCTGGTCGGCGGCGGTCACGCCGAGGCCCGGGGCCCGGGTACAAGGTCTCGTCGGGTACGTCCTCGGCGCGGCCCTGCCGCACGGCCTCCAGGTCCTCGTGACGGTCGGCGACGTCGAGGACGACGACGCGCAGGGGCGCGGCCTTGATCTCGGTGCTGCCCATGGCGTGGGTGGGGGTGCGCGGGAACCGGCGGCCGGCCGGGGCAGTGGCCCCGAAGGCAGCGGCCTTGCGCGCGGCCTCGGGCCGGCCTGGCTCACCCCGGACGCCCCGCTCCCGCACAGCACAACCGTCTCCGCCGGCAGGCGCGAACCGCCGGGCGGCCACCCGTACGTGTGAAGCGGGGAAGGTCGTGTTGTTCGGGCCGAAGAGCGAAAACTAGCTTCCTCCCCGGAGGTGACGCACGGATGACTGTCTGTGCCATCGAGATCACGACGACGGCCCCGTTCACCATCGCCGCGGACGGGTCGTACGCGGCCCGGCTGGCCGGGGACGGGGAGGCCCGGTACCCCGAGCGCTGGACGCTGGCCGGGCCCGAGCCGTACGCGGTGCCGCTGCCGCTGGCGCAGCCCGAGGAGGCCGACAGCGAGGTGCTGGCACTGGCCGACGGGCGGGTGCTGATCCACCGCCGGGTCGAGCGGCGGCACGCCTTCGCGCTGCTGTACCCGACGGGCGGGGCCGCGGACGGGCCGCGGACCGGGGAGCTCCCGCTCGGCGCGGTGGAGCCCGGGGAGGAGGGGGTACGGATCTGCCTGCTGCCCCCGTCCCCGGACGGATGCGGGGCCTTCGCCCTGGCCGCCTCGGCCGCCGGGACCACGGTCTGGCGGGTGGCCGGGGGCCCCTTCGGGCCGGTCGCCCGGATCCCGGGGCGGTGCTCGGGCGGCGTCTGGCTGGACCGGGCCGGCCGGCTGCTGGCCCTGGACCGCG
Organism: Streptomyces vinaceus; assembly: GCF_008704935.1. Taxonomy (NCBI): domain Bacteria; kingdom Bacillati; phylum Actinomycetota; class Actinomycetes; order Kitasatosporales; family Streptomycetaceae; genus Streptomyces; species Streptomyces vinaceus. The sequence goes on along the minus strand of NZ_CP023692.1, from coordinate 5,174,294 downwards.
AGCTGGACGGCACCACCAAGGCCGTCGCGGTGGACCTGGGCCGCGGCGGCGAGGTCTCCCCGCTGCTCCAGATCGCGGAGGGCAGCGACGACCGGCTGCTGCTGGCCGACCCCGACAGCGGGCTGCTGCTGATCCGCTCGGACGCCCCGGGCGAACCGCGCCTGGGCTGGGGGGTGCTGGGCAGCTCGCGGCCGGTGCGCTTCCCGGAGTGCCTGCGCGGGGAGGCGGGGACCCCGTTCGCGGTGCAGCCGGGCCAGGCGCTGATGCCGGAGACCTGCGGGGTCGCGCTGCGGCTGGAAGAGGGTGGCATTGGCCTGTGGCGCCCCGCCGACCGGCACGTGTTCCGGCTCGCCGCGCCCGAGGGCTGGCTCGGGACCGGGCTGTGGAGCCCGCAGGGCCGCCTGCACCTGCCGTACGCCACCCCCGAGACCCCCTGCGGGATCGCGGGGCTGACCCTGCCGGCGGCCCCGCCGCCCCCGGTCCGCCTGGACCCCCCGCCCCCGGCCGCGCCCCGCCCCGTACCCCTGCAACAGGCTCCGCTGTAGCGGGGGCCCGGGTTCCACCGCGACGGCCGCCCTGGACGAGGCCGGGCGCGACGGCCGGCACCTGGTACTCCTAGCCGTGCTTGAGGCCCAGGACTTCCGCCGCCGCGAAGGTTTCGCCCGCCGGGCGGGAGTCGTAGTGCGGGGTGAGGAGTTCGTCCAGCTCCTCGAAGGAGAAGGCCTCCTTGGAGGTGTCGAACTTCGCGGCCACCTTGGGGCGTTCCATCACGACCACGATCCCGCCGTGGACCACGAACAGCTGCCCGTTGGCCTTCGCCGAGGCCGGCGAGGCCAGGTAGCCGACGAGCGGGGCGACGTGCTCCGGGGCCAGCGGGTCCAGCTTGCCGTCCTCCGGGAGCTGGAAGCCGGCGAACACGTCCTCCGTCATCCGGGTCCGGGCGCGCGGGCAGATGGCGTTGGCCGTCACCCCGTACTTGGCCAGGGCCAGGGCGGTCGAGGTGGTCAGGCCCACGATGCCGCCCTTGGCCGCGGCGTAGTTCGGCTGGCCGGCCGAGCCGCCGAGGAAGGCCTCGGAGGAGGTGTTGACGATCCGGCCGTACACCGGGCCGCCCGCCGCCTTCGAGCGCTCGCGCCAGTGCTCGGAGGCGAAGTGGGTGGTGTTGAAGTGGCCCTTGAGGTGGACCCGGATCACCGAGTCCCACTCCTCCTCCGACATGGAGAAGACCATCCGGTCGCGCAGGATGCCCGCGTTGTTGACCAGGACGTCCAGCTTGCCGAAGCTGGACACCGCCAGGCCGACCAGCTCGCGCGCCTGCTCGAAGTCGGCCACGTCACCGAGGTGCGCCACCGCCTGCCCGCCCGCGGCGCGGATCTCTTCGGCCACCTCCTCCGCCGGAGCGGCCGAGGCCTCTCCGGAGCCGTCGCGCCCGCTCTGGCCGAAGTCGTTGACGACCACGCTCGCGCCGAGCCGCGCGAGCTCGATCGCCTCGGCCCGGCCGAGCCCGCGGCCGGCGCCGGTCACGATGGCGGACAGTCCCTCAAGTGGGAGTGACATCTACCGGATTCCTCTCAGAGTTCGATGCAGGTGCGCAGGGCCACGCCGGTGCGCATCTGGTCGAGGGCGTCGTTGATCTCGGCGAGGTGCACGCGGTGCGTGATCAGGCTCTCCAGGTCCACCCGGCCGGCCCGCCACAGCGCGATGGTGCGCTCGTACGAGCGGAGCACGTCCCCGCCCCCGTACATGGAGGGCAGGATCTTCTTCTCGTCGAAGAACAGCGAGAACATGTTGACCGAGTAGTTGTCGTCGAGCGCGCCCGCGCCGACCACGACGACGGAGCCGCCGCGCCGGGTCATCTCGTACGCGGTCCGCGTGGTGGCGGACTTGCCGACGACCTCGAAGACGTAGTCGAAGCCCTCCCCGGCCGTGATCCGGTTCTTGGCGTCGGCGAAGGCCTCCGGCGCGACCGCCTCGGTGGCGCCGAAGCGCAGCGCCGCCTCGCGCCGGGAGGCCACCGGGTCGACGGCGATGATCTGCGCCGCGCCCTGCACCTTGGCGCCCTGGATGACGGAGATGCCGACGCCGCCGCAGCCGATGACGGCGACCGAGGACCCGGCCTCCACCTTGGCGGTGTTGATGGCGGCGCCGAGGCCGGTGGTCACCCCGCAGCCGATCAGCGCGGCGATGTCGTACGGCAGGTCGTCGGGGATCGGTACGGCGCAGGAGGCGGGCACCACCATCTCCTCGGAGAAGGTGCCGGTACCGGCGAAGCCGAAGACGTCTCCGCCGCCCGTACGGCGGAAGTTGGGCGTGGCCACGTTGGCGAAGGACTCCAGGCACAGGTGTCCCTGGCCGCGCTTGCAGGCGGGGCAGTGTCCGCACGGCGGCAGCCAGCAGACGAGGACCCGGTCGCCGATGGCGTGCGTGGCGACCCCGTCGCCGACGTCGACGATCTCGCCCGCGCCCTCGTGGCCGGGTATGAAGGGGGCGGGCTGCGGCAGCACGCCGCTCATCGCGGAGAGGTCCGAGTGGCACAGGCCGGTGGCCCTGATGCGGATCTTGACCTTGCCGGGGCCGAAGCCCGCGGTCTCCATGTCGTCGACGACTTCGAGCTTGTCCTGGCCTATCTCGCTCTGCAGTGCTGCGCGCACGGTGCGGCTCCTTGTGTGTCGCGAAGGTCGGGCGTTACGCGTGTTCGACGACGGTGTCGGCGAGGACCGGCGCGTCGTCCCGTTCGACGGCGGTCACCGCGACCCGGACCTGCCCGGGCTCCTCCCACATCCGGATCCGCAGGGTCTCGCCCGGGAAGACGATCCCGGCGAAGCGCGTCCGGTAGGCGCGGACCCGCGAGACGTCCCCGCCGAGCGCCGTGTCGACGACGGCCTTGAGGGTCATCCCGTACGAGCACAGGCCGTGCAGGATCGGCCGGTCGAAGCCGGCCAGCTTGGCGAATTCGGGGTCGGCGTGCAGGGGGTTCCAGTCGCCGGACAGCCGGTACAGGAGCGCCTGCTCCTCGCGGATGTGCCGCTCCTCGACCCGGTCGGGCTCCCGCTCGGGCAGCTCGGAGGAGACGGAGGGGCCGCGGTCGCCGCCGAAGCCGCCCTCGCCCCGTACGAAGATCTGCGCGTCGCTGGTCCACAGCGGCCCGTCGGCGTCGGCCACCTCCGTGCGCAGCACGATCACGGCGGCCTTGCCCTTGTCGTAGAGGGCGGCGACCTTGGCGGAGGAGGTGGCGCTGCCCTTGACCGGGATGGGCCGGTGCAGCTCGATGGTCTGGCCGCCGTGCAGGACGTGGGCGAGGTTGACCTCGATGCCGGGGGCGGCGAGGCCGCCCATCATGGCCATGCCGGCGCCGGCGACGGTCGCGAAGCTGGGCAGTACGTGGAGCTTGGACTCCAGGGTGTAGCGCAGTTCGTCGGGGTCGGTGGCGGGGCGGCCGGCTCCGAGGCCGAGGTGATAGAGCTGGATGTCCTTGTGGTCCCAGGCGATGGTCCCCTGGCGGGGTTCTGCGGCGAGGGCCCTGGCGGCATCGATCGGCATTGAGGATGCTGCTCCTTGTTCGGTTCTTCGGTTCCCATTGCGTGGAAGACCTCGGTGCGGCCGTCCGCACCGTCGGCCGCACCGAGGTCGTTTGCGGGACCGGTTCGGTTCTAGAACGCGTTCTAGGATCGAGCGGTGAGGAATGTATAACGCACGCCCCAGCAGTTGGGAAGACTCCTGACTCCACGTCAGAACTAGCTTGGCCAAGGCGTGTTGCCGCGTGCGCGAGGCGCGCCGCCCTAGGCTGGCCGGGTGGACGAGATGCCGGTGAACCACCGCCCCGCCAGGTCCCTGCGGGTGCTGCTATTCCCTCCGGACCCGGCGCTGGCGCTACGGCTGGGGCTTCAGCCGGATATCGAGGTGGTGGCCTCGGCGCTGGCGCGGCCGGCCGTGGCCCTGGTGGAGGAGCTCGCGTCGGTGACGGCGCTGCTGGCGGAGGACCCGGAGTGCCGGGTCCTGGTGCTGACCGGCTCGGCGCATCCGGGGCTGCGGGACGCGGCCCTGGCGGCGGGCGCGGCGGGCCTGGTCCTGCGCGACGGCCCCCTGGAGGACCTGGCGGAATCCCTCCGCGCCGCCTCCCGCGGCGAAACGGTCGTAGACCCGGTTCTGGATACGCCGTGACCGCCTGATGGCCGCGTGGCATGATCGGCAGCTCCGAAGCGTGAGGCGAGCGCGCGGCCAGCTAGCCCGGAGTCACGAGACAGTGCAATCGCGACGGGCCGCGCATTACATCGGTGGCACTCAGGACGCCGGCGCCGAACCCTCGCGTTTCAGCTATGAGCCACGCCACCAGACCGCGGCCGACCGGCACAAAAGCTGACGAGCGACGTCCGCGGGCTCCGGTCCAGACCTCACCCACCCACGCGCGCCAAAGGTCCGAGCAGGACCTACCGGCCCTGGCCGGACAACTCAATCGACGACGAACACAGCCGTGAGGCGGCTCCCGGCGATCAGGCCAGGAGTCGCCTACCAGGCGTTCCGTCATCCATCCCCAACACGCGCCGAGCCCGCTGGGCGCAAGCGCTAGGGTCGATCACAAACCAAGGAGTTCCCGATAGCTCCGCAGCCTTTCCGGATGCGGTTCCACCACCCTCAAGATGTCCAGCAATCTATCCACGATCAATTCATCCTGCGACCGCATCAGCTCCCCGTAAAGGGACCAGATCCCCTGCTGAATCTGCACGACTGACTCCGAGAAGAGGGTCGGCTCATCCGGGTCGACGTCACCTTCGCACTCCGCAATACACCAGAGAATCCATACGGCGTCGGACAGGGAACCCCCGGACGAGCCGTCGACGAACATTGCCATGGCGACCGCCGCCACCGCAGGGGCCGGCTCCATGAGATTCGACTGGATGAAGGCATGATTATCCAGCGCCCTGACGATGTCCGGCTGACCGTCCGCCACCGATTGCAGCACCTGAGACAGGTGCTCGGCGGTCCGCTCACATCCGCACTCCATGCCGCCCCAGTCGTGTCGCGCGATTTCACTACGTGTGAAGCTACCCACATCTACTCCCGCAGAAAAAATATCTACCCATCGCGCCATTCTAGTCGTCTACCTCGGACCAACGGCCGCCCGGCTCCGGTGTCACGTTGGGAGCAAAGGAACTCCTCGGGTAATCCAACTGACACTTCTCGCACACACGCTTCACCTGGACATCTGGAGCTCTGAAGCTCCCCGTGTTGTGAAAAGCCCTTCCGAACACAACCTTCGTCCAGTCACCCCCCAGGAGCGCTACGACGTTGCCTTCTGCGCAGTAACTCCGGGTGCAGTTGACTGGGTGAGCACCGGACCCGGCGACCGCCAATTCACCGGTTTCAACGTGGTAACCAGATACGTATGTCCTTCGCTTCGGAGCGGTTTGCGCCTCTGAGACCGCTGCGGCCCGCGCCAGTTCTTCGCCTCGTGCAAGCTGCCCCTCAGGGCTCCAGTCGGCGGGTGCCGGTTCGGTGTATCGGTACGGCTGGGGAACCTTCTTGCCGGCAACCCCTCGGTCTGTAACGCCTCGCGGACCCTGTGGGGCAGGGCTCGCCGCAGCTGACGGCGCGGCCGGAGTCCCGGATGCTGGATCGCTCGGGGCCGTGGTGTCCGGGGCGTTTTCGTGTGGGGCTTCCTTCGCCGACGGGGTGGGGACGTCGTCGTCGACGAGCTTCTTCAGAGGAGCGGCACTACCTTCCGCGGCCTTTGCCGCTGCCCTGGCGGCACGGAATGCCTTGTATGCCTTGACCGCTCCTACGCCATCGGCGACCACCGAGCCGATGACGCCAGTCCAGAAGCCCTCATGGTACTTCTCTGAGCTCGTGTCGGTGCCGGTGAGGTCGGCCATCGGCGCGTCGCCCCAGAGATTGGGGACCTCGTAGTCGCTGCCTTCCCAGCCCGTCCAGTCGTTGAAGGTCTCGTTGTCGCCGTTCCAGGTGTCGACGCAGTTGTCGAGGGCCCAGCCGACCGGGTTCATCCAAATATCGTTGAAACCGCCGAAGACTCCGTCGACACCACCGACGAGGAAGTCGGCGATGTCGCCGAGGCTGAATAGGCCCGAAGGGTCGCTGGCATTGATGGGGTCGTTACCCGCATAGGCGTAGCCGCCCATCTGGTTCGGGTCACCGGCCTCGAAGACCGGGTCGCACGTGAGGAACCGGCCTATGACCGGGTCGTAGTTGCGGGCGCCGAGAAGACTCAGGCCGGTGGCCGTGTCCGTGGGCTGGCCCAGATATCCGCGGTTGTCGGCCCAGCTCGGCGGGGCCGGGCCCCGCTGAGCTCCGTACGGGTCGAAAGCCCTGCGGGTGACGTTCAGCGTCGCCGCGTCGACCTGGAGCGTGGACGTGTTCTGGGGGTTGGTGGCCTGGTAGACGACCGCGCCGGTGGAGGAGCGGGTGATCTTGGTGCCGTCCGGGCCCTTGTAGTTGCGCAGGCCTGCGACGGTGTTCGACGTCTTGTTCAGGTTGAGCTGTTCTGCGCCACCGAAGAGGTAGAGCGTGTCACCGTCCGACCCGCGCTGGATCAACAGGTCGCCGTCGGCGTCGTACAGGTAGTTGGAGGTCTGCGTCCCACCAGCGGGCTTGGGGGTGACGACGGTGTCGGTACGGCCCTTGGCGTTGTAGGTGAACGTCTGGGTCGTGGCCGCCGCCGTGCCGACCTTGGTGTCCCGGCTGGTGGTGTTGCCCACGGCGTCGTAGTGCGGGGTGAGAGTGGTCGTGCCGTCCGGCCCCGTGGTGGTGATGGTGGTCGCCGTGTTGGGCTGGGTGGCGGGCGTGGTGCCGTTGCCCGGGTAGGTGATGTTCTGCGTGACGTTCTTGAGCGGGTTGCCCGAGGTGTCGTGCTTGACTTGCTGGGTGCGGTCACCGAGCAGGTTGTACGTGTAGGTCTGCCAGTACGGGTTGGGCCCGCCGAGCGTGGCTGCCGCCGGCAGTGCGGTGTTGCACTTGGATATCTGGCCGGGCTTCGCGGCTGCGAGGCCCTTGGTGTCCGTCCACGCCTGCGCCAGGCGGTTCTGCCCGTCGTAGAGGAAGCACTGCGTGTCGGTACCGGTGACCGCACCGGCGGTCGACTGCACCGTCGACGTGCCGGTGAGGTTGCCGGCCTCGTCATAGGCGTAGGTGGTGGCGTCGATCGGGCTGTTGCTGCTGGTCTGCAGGCTCACCGTGTTGGTGGCCAGCCGGCTCGTCGCCTGGTCGTACGTCTGGGCCGTGCGGAACTGCTTCCCGTAGAGGCCGTACGTGGACTGGATTACCTGGCCGAGCGGCGTGTAGAGGGTCTTGTTGAGGTACGCGGTGGTGCGGGAGCCGAACTCCGTCTCAAGTCCCTGGAGGTTGTAGCCGTAGCCGACCGTCTCGGCCGGCAGCCCTCCATCGGCGCCGAAGGTGGAGGACTGCAGCAGTCCCACGTTGGGCGTGTACTCGGCACTCGCCGTGTAAGTACCGGCGAGCTTGCCCTCACCCGCGGGGATGACCACGGTCGAGCCGGTGGGCTGGTAGGCAGTGTTGTAGCCGTTGATCTTCTTCGTGTAGGCCTTGCCACCCGCACCACCCACGAAGCGGGTCGAGGAGGTCTGACGCCCCTTGAGGAGGGTGTCGTACGTCCACTCGGCCAGCTTCTTGGACTGGTCGGTGGTGCTGGTGCCCTCGTATTCCCCGGTCGGGCGACCGAGCGAGTCGTAGGTCGTCGAGATGCTCTTACCCAGCGCGTCGGTGCTCAGGATCTGCCGGCCGAAGAGGTCGTAGCCGTACGTCGAGAGGCCCGTGTCCGGGTCCGTCTGCGAGGTCTTCTGACCGAGGAGATCGTAGGTGTAGGTCCACTTGTTGCCGGCGGTGTCGCTGATGGACTTGACGTTGCCGGCGGGCGTGTACGTGTACGAGGTCTTGGTGTCTGCGGCAGCGGCCTTGCCCGCGGTGCCCGACGACCAGATGGCCGTTCCCGCGGCGTTGTACATGCGGAAGTTGCCGTCGCCCTTGACGTAGGCGTATCCACCGGTGGCTCCGGCGGTACCGGTGCCGGAAGTCCACAGAGCCGTTCCGGTGGTGCTGGTGACGACCAGGTTGCCGTCGGCGCGGACCGTCGCGCTCGCGCCCGGGTTGCCGCCGGTGCCCGAAGACCACAGCGCCTTTCCGTTGGCGATGCCCGTCAGGACGAGGTTGCCGTCCGCCTGCATGTCGAGCCGGACGCTCTTCGACGAGAAGCTCGTGCCCGACTGGATGACGGTGCCGGCAGTCAGCTTGCGGTCCGCCGTGGTGTCGAGGGTCTGGGTGGCCGTCGTCTGGCCGATGGCATTGGTGTAACTGACGGATGCCTGACCACCCTTGGGCGGCGTGCTGACCGTCTTTTCGACGCCCGGGTAGGCCGTGGTGGCCTCCCAGAGCTTGGCTCCCTTCGACCACTGCTGGCTGGCCGTGACCCGGCCCTGTCCGTCGTAGACCTGGCGGGTCTGGTTCGGGACCGTGTTCTCGGTCTCCACCCACATCGTGGTACCGGGAGCCGTGGTGGGGTCCGCGTAGGTCGCGATGCTGGAGGCCGTCCAGCCGTGGCTGTCGTACGAGGTCGACGAGATGAGTCGGCCCTCGGAGTTGTCCGCCGTCGTCGACTGCTGCTGGCGGACCCGCAGCAGTCCGTCGTAGATCGTGACGGACTTGCCGTAGCTCCCGTCCTCGCGGAGGGTCTCGGTGGTGACGGCCGACGGGTTCGGGCTGTCGCCCGCTCCGTTGACGGAGTAGGTGAACTTGCGGTCCGGGGTCTGCGTGGCCTGGTCACGGCCCGGCGTCCAGACCGCGGTGCGCCGCCCCAGAGTGTCGTAGGTACTGCTGGTGACACGCCCGTTGATGTCGACCGACCGCTTGTTGAGGCCGCGCGTCGGGGACAGCTCCGTCGTGGTGGTCCAGTTGTACGGCTGCGGGTAGGTCGTGGTGACCTGTGTGGGCAGTGTGCCCGTGGCCGGGGAGAACGCGGTGGTGGTGGCCTGTGAGGCCGCATCGGTCTGCTTGGTGATGCGGCCGTAGTCGTCGTAGACCACACCGCTGTTCGTCTGGAACACCGGCGCGCCCGCGCCGTCGTACTTGGTGGCGACCTGCACGGCCGTCATCTGGCCGACCGAGTGGGTCTTCCCGTCCGATGCCCAGGCCTGGCCCAGCTTCCCGTAGGTGCCGGGGCTGGTCACGGAGCCGTCACCGTCGTAGAAGATCCGCTTGTGGCTGAGGGTCGTGTCTTTGCCGGGCGCGGTGCTGCAGGGGCCGGAGACCGAGATGGTCTCGCTCGGGTACATCAGCATCATCGGGTTGTCCGAGGGTGCCGATGCATAGTTGGTGGTGGTGCAGGTCTCCTGCTCGGGAGCGGTGACGTCACCCTTGTCGTCGACCTGGTGGGCCCGGCCGAGATCGTCGTACGTCGTGACCTTCTTGGAGGTCCGCCAGGTGCCGCCGGACAGCAGCCCCATCGACCGGTTGGTCACCTCCGTCGAACGCCGGGACACGAGGTCGGGCAGCGTCGAGAGGCTGGCCGGGGCCGGCTCCTTCGAGGTCCAGGCCGTCCGCGCACTGGAGCCGGTGTCCACCGTGGTGAGCGGCCCGTTGAGGGTCTTCGCCGTGACCGTGCCGCCGGCGGCGGTGAAGGTCTGAGACTCCAGGGTGGCGCCTGCCAGCCAGTCACTGTCGGGGAAGGACTCCCCCAGCGAGTTCGTCAGCGAGACGGAGCGCTTGGTGCCGTCCTGCTTGTAGTCGCCGTCCATACCTTGCAAGTACGTGGAGACGGTCTGGGTGATCGGGTCCGGAGCCTCGCCTGAGGTCGTGGTGACGCTGCGGTACCCGCGGAAGTCGTTCCAGGTCCGGTACTGGTCGTCGGTGAGCTCGGAGTCGTCGCGGTGCCAGGCCGCGCCTCCGTCGTAGGCGTAGCTCGTGACCTTGGCCGGCGAGCCGGCCTTGGTGAGGTCGCTGTTGACCACCCGGGTGACCAGGGTCTTGACGAACCAGTCGGCTACCGGCTCGGCCGCACCCGACGGGTACCAGTTGACCGGGTAGCAAGCCATCGTGTTGGTATCGGCCGAAGCCGGCATCGTGTTCTTGGTGCGGGAGCACTCGGGGTCGCGGTAGGTGACCGCCGAGGATTCGCCGGACTCGGTCCGGACGCTGGAGATACGGGGGCGGTACAGCGGCGGAGCCGCCGGCTCCAGGCCGTCGACGCGGTTGTCCATCTCGATACCGGTGAACGTGACCGGGTCGAGGGTCAAGGGCGTGCTGCTCCCGGCCGTGGTGTCACGACCGGTGTGCTGGATCGAGGACAGCCACATCACCGACTGGAGCATGCCGGCGCTCTCCGTCTTGCCGGTCTTTCCCGTGACGGGGTCCATGACTCCGCCCGCGTCCGAGAAGACGTGGGTCAGCGTGTAGGCGTCGACGTCCTGCCAGGCGGTGCCGAGCTTGACCTGGGTGGTGATGTCCTTGAGCCGGTACGTGGACCAGAAGGTGGGCGAGCCGAACCGGCAGACGTCGTCGCCCTCGCCCTCGGTCTCGTAGTCGGACGGGCAATTGATGTCATACGGGACGTCGGGCCAGTTCTTGGCCGTGTCCTTGGACAGGTTGCCGTCCGCGCACACCGTGTCCGATGTGGTGCACCGCTGCTTGGTACCGAAGTTGACCCGTGCCGCCGGGTCCTTGCCTGCGACGGCGTCGGCGAGCTTGTAGCCGTACGAGATGCGGGTCAGGTTCCCCGAGCGCGTGTACTGGGTGAGGGTGCCGCCCTTGCCGTCCTTGGCGACCTGGCCGTAACCCATGTTGTAGTAGTTCGACTCGGTCGCGTAGTCGTACCGCTGGACGTTGCCCTGAGGGTCGACGACGAAGTCCAGATTGAAGCGGTAGCCGAGCTGCTTGTCACATTGCGAGGCGTTGCCCTTGGACGAGCTGTAGCACGGGTCGCCCGACTTGGGGTGGTAGACCGGAACGCCCCAGGCGCTGTTGGTCGCGGTGTCCCCGGACGTGCCGGGCGCGTGGTTGAGTCCGAGGTAGTAGGCGGTGCCGTCGGTCGTGGTGACCTTGAAGTACTCGCCGTCCCAGAGGTTGTTCGTCGCGCCGGTCAGCCGCTCGATCTTGGTGCCGTCGTCGGACTCCAGCCGGTAGACGCCGTCACTGCCGCGCACGAGCTGTCCGGTGTGGGCGCCGAGCGACAGGGTGGCGTTGTAGCCCGCCCAGCACATGTCCCCGGAGTCCTCGATGCCCGAGTACTTGCAGGGCTTGTACGAGCGCTCGATGAACCCGGGGGTGTAGGACCAGCCGTCGCCGATCCATGAGGACTGCGAGTTGCGGGCCGACGTCTTTCCATCGACGGACTGTGAGTTGTAGGTGAGAGCCACGGACGGCGCAGTTCCGCCCAAGGACGGCGGTACCGCCACCGGGTAGCTGTACGTGAATGCACCAGAAGCCGACTGCGCCCACGAGCCCGAGGCCGAGAGGGAAGTCGCCCCGAAGTCGCCCTGCGATCCGGCCGTGCCCGACACGGCGGCCACGGCCACGGCTTGAGTGCCCGCAGCCGATGCCATCGTCCGCTGCTGAGCGGACAGCACCGCATCCCTGAAGGAAGCCGCGCCGGAGCCGAGATTCACATCGGCAGTGAGGCGCTGGCCCTTCGGATCGTTGACCGTCTTCAGTGGCTGCTGGACGCGGCACGCCGCGACGTCGGGAGTGGTGAGTGCACAGCCCGGCATGGACACGAGGTGCAGTCGCGAGGCCCAACCGCCACCGTAGGCGTCTGCCAGTGCGCTGTAGTCGAGCCCCACGGAAACCTTGCCGCTGGAGGAAGCTCCGTCGGCAGGCGTGAGACCGACCAGCATTCCGTTCACGTTGGCCGAGGCGGCCTGCTTCCGGCCGGCCGTCTCCACCCGGACCGTGGTCGGGCGGCTGTCGGGAGCGGGAACGTTTGCCGCCCCGGGCATCGAGCGGGAGCGGGCGGTCGCCTCAGATGCAGCCGGCGCGATCCAGACGGGCGACGAGCCCGCCTGCACGGGCGCCCCTGCCGGAGCCATACCGCTGTCCGCGGACTTGCCCATGTTTCGAACCCGCTGCGACGGGTGGGCAACCGTGACGGTTTCCGTCCGTGCGGCGGGCCACTTGGGCGTCTTGGGCGTGTGCACGCGCATCTCACGCGCACCCTGAGGTACGCGGGGTGCCGCCTGCTTGGGTGCCTGGCCTACCGGGTGCCCCTTGACCACGGGCAGGTCCGGCAGTTCACCATCCTCCCAGGATTTGCCCGTGTAACGGTATCCGCCAACGGTCTCTGCATTGGCCAGCGGTACGACGAGCGACATCGCGGCAGTCATGGCCACGACAGCAACTACCCGTCTCCGCAGGCTTTTTCCGGCCATATGCGCAGGCCAGCGTATCGATGTACGCACCTCGACAGTCCCCACCCCAAGTGCGCGGCCCAAGAGGGCCGAAAAATAGAAGGGGCCACGACAGGCCCCACAAGATCAGCGGAACAGTATTGCCGTGTACATGCAAACGCAATACCCTTCCCGCGAATCCTCTCTCGCCCGGGCGGTACTCGCCCATGAAGCCGACGAGTTCGGCGCACGGGGGCGCGGGGGTGGAGCCTTCAGTACGCCACACTTTGGGGGGAAACAGCGCTCATGCGCCGCCATCAGCATCAACACACCAGACGCACTGTCGGATTGGTCACATCTCTGGGGCTCGTGCTTGCCGCACCCGCGGCCGCACTTGCGGCCACGCCGGACCCATCGCGCGTCACGCAATCCGCCACGGAGACCCCGCCCCCCGTGGGCGCACTGCCGAAGGCCCTCCAGCAGGCCAAGGCCGAGCGGAAGCCGGTCCCGGTCACCACGATGACCACCGCGACCACGGAAACCCTCGCGAACCCGGACGGCACCCTCAGCACCACGTCCTACATCAAGCCTGTTCGCGTACTGAAGTCGGGGAAGTGGAATCCCCTCGATGCCACCCTGCAGCACAACGCGGACGGCACGTACAGCCCGCTCGCCACACCTGCCGGCGTCTCGCTCTCCGGCGGCGGTACCGGCCCACTGGCCACACTGACGAATGGCGCAGGCAAGCGCCTCGGCCTGTCCTTCCCCGTCTCGCTGCCGACGCCCCGAGTCAACGGCAGCAGCGCGCTGTACGCGGACGTCTTCCCCGGGGTGGACCTCCAGGCATCCGTCAGTGATCAGGGCGCGTTCAGCGAGGTGCTGATCGTCCGCAATGCCGAGGCGGCGGCGAACCCCGCACTGCGCAGCCTTCGGCTGGCCGCGAAGGCCGACGGCCTCACCATGGGCAGCGACGACGCCGGCAACCTTCAGGTCACCACACCTGAAGGGGCTCCGGCATTCACCAGTGCCACCCCCCTCATGTGGGACTCCACCACCTCTGCCGCCCCCAAGGGCCTTCCGAGCAAGAGCTTCGTCGCCGGCCGAACAACCGTGGCCGCCGAGGGCACCGGTACTCCTCCAGCGCCCCCAGCCGAGACTCCGGCACGGTCGTCGGCAACACGCCCCGGGGAAGGCGCCCAGGTCAGGCCGATCGGTATCTCGGCGCAGGCCGAGGCCGTGACCTTGACCCCCGACCTGGATCTGCTGACCGGCCCGACGACCTCCTACCCCGTCTTCATCGACCCTGTCGTCAACCCCGTCACCTCCGGGACCGGCCACTACGTGGTGGCCCAGGAAGGGTGCCCGGGGGCGAACACCTACGACACCGCGCAGGACTGGGGGGAAGGGGTCGGCTACCAGCAGTACACCTCCAACTGCTTCGGAATGCAGGAATCGTTCTTCGAGATCAACACGAGTGCTCTGACACCGCAGATGGTGATCCAGAAGTCGACTCTGTACCTCACCGAGACCTACGGCGCGGACCACGGCTGCTCCAACACGTGGCCACTCACCCTGAAGCACACCAACGGCATCAGCAGCGGAACCAACTGGAACAAGCGGCCCAGTGCGATCGCCACGATCGGGACCCAGCAGATCTCCAGCGCCAGCCCGGCCAACGACTGCGGCTACAAGAGCGCGAACTTCGACGTCACCGACCGCATCAGGCAAGGGGCATCGCAGGATGCCGACACCTGGACCTTCGGCCTCTACGGCGACAGCCGAAAGACGGTGTCGAACCTCGGATTCATGCGGTTCAGCACCAACCCGTACCTGGTCACGGTCTTCGACATCCCGCCCTACGCTCCGGACTCCCCGAGCACCACTCCCGACTCCGCGAACCCCGGCGGCCCGGCCTGCAACAACGGGTCTCGGGGCTGGATCGGTAGGACGGCCGTCAGCTACGCGACTACCAACCTCACGCTCAACGCCCGCCTGACGACTCCGATGGAGGGCGTGAACCTCCAGGCCGTCTATCAGGTCTGGGACGACATGAAGAACAACGGCAGCGGCGCTCCCGCCACCGTGTCTCAGCCCAGGAGCAGCTACGTCGCGCCCGGAACCACGGCGCGTACCAACGTGGGTCTCGCCCTCGCCGACGGCCATGCGTACGGCTGGAGCGTGAAAGCCTTCGACGGCACCCTGGAAGGCCCCTGGACCTCGTACTGCGGCTTCAAGGTCGACCTGACTCCCCCCACCGCTGTCGCCTTCGCCGATTCGAAGGCGTTCCCGCCGCTCGCCAGCGGCCGCACGCCCACCGCACACGCCGGCGACTCCGGAATCACCATCGCCGTGTCCAGCAAGGACACCACCCCCGCCGGATGTGATCTCTCGGCCTGCATCAGGAGCGACATCCGGCGATTCGAATACTCCCTCGACACGCCCATCCCCACGACCGGCGCACAGTCGATCGCCGTCACTCCCGACGCGAACGGCGCTGCCACCGCCAATATCCCGATCAACCTCACCGCCCAGCAGTGGGGCACCCACACCCTTTACGTCCAGGCGGTGGACGGGGCCAACAACGCGCGGCCCGCCGGATACAGTTTCTACGCTCCGTGGAACCCGGCAACGCCGGTCACCGCCGGAGACGTCACGGGCGACGGGATACCGGACACGCTGAGGCCGGACCGGAGCGGCAGCGGAAGCCTCCTCCTCATCCCGGGCAACACCGACGCGTCCGCCACCGCCATCACCGCCTCGACATCGGCCCAGAGCCCCGACAACACCGCCTGGGACAACTACCTCGTCACGCACCGCGGCAGCCTCAGCCAGTCGGGTGTGGACGACATCTTCGCCTACAACAGGAACACGCATCAGCTGTACGCGTACGGAAACGACGCGTCCGCCAACGGGACGCCGGGACACTTCAGCCTCACCCAGCAGGTCATGCACATTTCGAGCAAGCCGGCCTGTAATGCGGCAGCGCAGTGCACCGGCTACGTGGCGGACTGGTCCAAGGTCTCTCAGATTCTTGCCCCAGGCAGCTTCGACAACACGCTGGGGCTCGCAGACCTGATCACCGTCGAGGACAACCGTCTCTGGTACTACCCCGGTGCCTCCTCCGGCGGCCTGCACCTTGACCAGGGCATGCTGCTCGGCTCCGGCGACTGGTCCCGTACCACCCTCATCGCGCCGGGCAAGATCGGAAACACACCGACGCTCTGGGCCCGCGACGACGCCACCGGCCGCATCTACAGCTACGCGCTGAAGTTCGATGCCAACGGCGTTCCCACCGCGCTGCTGGCGCCTCCTTCGACTCAGGCGCCCTCGGCAGCGATCGCAACGCTCGACGCGGCGGTGTACCCGCAGGTCGGCTCCTACGGGGATCTGAACGGCGACGGTCTTGCCGACCTGTGGGCGATCAACACCGGCCAGCAACTTCTGGCCTTCAACGGAACCGTCACCGGGTTCTCGCCGTCCGCCGTCTCACTCGGCAATCTCAACGTGCCGGCAGCCCAGTGGAAGCTGACAGGACAGAGTGGCAACACAACGCCGAGTACCGATGGAAAGTACCCGGCGACGGTGTCCGGCGTAACGTGGTCGTCTGGCGCTATCGGCGGCAGGCCGACCGACTACGCGGAATTCAAGGGAGCCCAGTCGACCATCACGGCCAACGGCCCCGTCGTCGACACTCAGAAGAGCTTCACCATCAGTACCTGGGCCAAGCCCGGATCCGCCACCAGCATCATCGCCAGTCAGGACTTGACTCGCACCAGTTCATTCATCCTCTACGCGGACGCCAATTCGTCCCAGTGGCATTTCGCTCTGGCCAACGGCGACACCGATGGATGGCCGTTCGACTACACCTACGCGGCCAATGACGCCGCGCGCTTCACTCCCGGTGCGTGGACACGCCTCACTGCCGTCTACAACGCCCAGAGCGGCCTCATGAGCCTCTACGTCAACGGCGTCCTGGCCAGCAGCGGACAGCATCAGGCGTCGACCAGCCCTACTTCGTCCGGCCCGCTCGTATTCGGCCGGTTCAAAGCCGACGGGAAGCCGCAGGACAGCCTGACGGGCGGGATCAGCAACTTCGCCGTCTACTCCTACGCGGCAACCCCCACTGCTCCCGGGGCGGCTGGGCCGATCGCGCTGACCGGTTCCCCCGCCAACTGCATGGACAATGACAACGCCAGGCCCGACGACGGCAACAAGATCCAGATCGCCCGCTGCAACGGCACCCCGGCTCAGAATTTCGAGGTGCGGGGCGACGGAACGCTCCGCATTCAAGGCAAGTGCCTCGACGCCAGCAACGAGGCGACGGCAAACACCACCCTGCTCATGCTCTATACCTGCCATGGCCGCCCGAACCAGCAGTTCGTACCCCGAGCCGACAGCTCGTTCTACAACCCGGTCTCCGGCCGCTGCATCGACCTGGGGAATTTGAACACCACTCCAGGTACCCCACTCTGGCTGTACGACTGCAACCTCTCTGACGCTCAGCGTTGGAGCGTTCCAGCCCTGACCACGACGTCCCTGCCCGTCCCGACGCCGTAGCAATACCGCCGTACGAAATGACGGTCTGCCGCTATCCCCAACGGGACAGCGGCAGACCGTCATCGTCATGTACGCGGTCTGAAACCAGCTACGGTCAGCCCCGCCGCAGCATCGTCACCACCGCCGCGCCGCCCAGGCCTATGTTGTGCGCCAGGCCCACGCGGGCGCCGGCGACCTGGCGGGGGCCGGCCTGGCCGCGCAGCTGCCAGACCAGTTCCGCCGCCTGCGCCAGCCCCGTCGCGCCCAGCGGGTGCCCCTTCGAGATGAGGCCCCCGGAGGGGTTCACCACCCACCGCCCGCCGTACGTGGTCGCGCCCGACTCCACCAGCTTCCCGCCGGCGCCCTCGTCGCACATGCCCAGCGCCTCGTACGTCAGCAGCTCGTTGACGGAGAAGCAGTCGTGCAGCTCGATCACGTCCACGTCCTCGATCCCGAGCCCGGACGCCGAGAACACCTGCCGCCCCGCCGCCCGCGTCATCGGCTTGCCGACCACGTCGATGCACGAGCCGGAGGCGAACGAGTCCTCCGTGTCCGTCGTCATCGCCTGCGCGACGATCTCCACCGCCTTGTCGTGCAGCCCGTGCGCGACCACGAACCGCTCCGAGACGACGACCGCCGCCGCGGCCCCGTCCGAGGTCGGTGAGCACTGGAGCTTCGTCAGCGGCTCGTGGATCGGCTTCGCCGCCAGGATCTCCTCGACCGTGTACACGTCCTGGAACTGCGCGTTCGGGTTGTTCGCCGAGTGCCGGTGGTTCTTCGCCCCGACCGCCGCCAGCTGCGCGGCCGTGGTCCCGTACCGCTCCATGTGCTCGCGCGCCGCGTTCCCGAAGATCTGCGCGGTCGGCGGGGACATCTCGAAGCCGTGCCCGGCGGCCATGATCCCGTAGTGCCGGGCCACCGGCGAGGTCTTGAAGTCGGAGCCCGCGTCCGCGCCGCCGCCCAGCGCGCCCCTCTTCATCTTCTCGAAGCCCAGCGCGAGCACGCAGTCGCTGATGCCGCCCTCCACGAACTGCCGCGCCATCATCAGCGCCGTCGAACCCGTGGCGCAGTTGTTGTTCACGTTGTAGACCGGCACCCCGGTCAGCCCCAGCTCGTACGCGGCCCGCTGGCCGGCCGTGGAGGCCTGGAAGCAGTAGCCCACGGGCACCTGTTCCACCTGCTCGTACCCGATCCCCGCATCCGCCAGCGCCGCCGTCCCGGCCTCCTTGGCCATGTCCCAGTACTGCCAGTCCCGCGACTCCGGCTTCTCGAACTTCGTCATGCCGACGCCCACGATGTACGACTTCATCACTGTGCCCTTCAGTCCCTGGGGAGGCCGAGGATCCGCTCGGCGACGACGTTGAGCTGGACCTGCGTGGTACCGCCGGCGATGGTCAGGCAGCGGGACATGAGCATCCCGTGCACCGCCCGCTCCCCCGCCCCCTCCCGCACCGCGCCCGCCGGACCCAGCAGTTCGAGCGCGAGCTCGGCGGTCCGCTGCTGGTGCGGGGTCTGGACGAGTTTGCGTACGGAAGCACCGGCGCCCGGCTCCAGCCCCGACACCTGCTGGAGCGTGGTGCGCAGCCCGATGCAGGCCAGGGCGTGCGCCTCGGCGGTGAGCGCCCCGATCCGCGCCCGGTACGCGCCGTCGAGCTCGCCGGAGCGGGCGATCAGCGCTTCGAGCCCGGTATCGAAGGTCATCTGGTCGGCCATGTGGACCCGCTCGTTGCCGAGGGTGTTGCGGGCGACCTTCCATCCCCCGTCGGCCTCCCCGACCAGGGCGTCCGCGGGCAGCGGCACGTCGTCGAACCAGACCTCGTTGAACAGGGCCTCGCCGGTGATCTCCTTGAGCGGGCGCACGTCGATCCCGGGGGTGCGCCGCATGTCGACCACGAAGTAGCCGAGTCCCTTGTGCTTGGGGGCGTCCGGATCGGTCCGGGCCAGCAGGATCCCGAAGTCGGCGCTGTGCGCGGAACTCGTCCACACCTTCTGACCGTTGACCTTCCAGGATCCGTCCGCCATGCGCTCCGCCCTGGTCCGCAGCGAGGCCAGGTCCGAGCCCGCCCCCGGCTCGGAGAAGAGCTGGCACCAGGTGAGCTCTCCGCGCAGCGTGGGCGCGACGTACGCCTCCCGCTGCGCCTGCGTCCCGTACGCGAGCAGCGAGGGCACGACCCAGGTGGCGATCCCCAGGTCGGCGACGGAGACCCCGGCCGCGGCCAGCTCCTGCTGGACGACGAGCTGTTCGACGGGCCCGGCGCCGAGTCCGTACGGGGGCGGCAGGTAGGGGGCCGCGTAGCCGGTGGGCGCCAGGATCCGGCGGGCGGCGGCCGGGTCGAGGCCGCGCGCCGGCCCGATGGCGGCCCGCGCCCGTTCCCGGTACTCCTCGGCCCGCGCGGGCAGTTCCAGGCGCAGCTCCC